>CAZQMR010000017.1:27137-29854 GCA_964594465.1 uncultured Rhodobacterales bacterium | reverse complement strand
GAGAAAACCCCGGCAGACCTGAGCGTAGACGTCTCCCCGCGCCTCGAAATCGTATCAACCACCGAGCCCGAAGCCCGCGCCGCAGGCGTGATGGTGGCGGATGTGGCCGAACTTGTCGCGAAACTCAAAGACGATGCAGGAGTGATTTGATATGGCTGTTCTTCTTCTCGCTGAAGTAATTGGCGGCGAACTCTCCGCTGACCAAACCGGCAAAGCCCTCACAGCGGCAAAATCCCTTGGCGACGTAACTGTCCTCGTGGCAGGCGCAGGTTGCGCAGATGCCGCCGCGGCCGCTGCCAAGCTTGATGGCGCATCCAAAGTGCTCTGCGCCGATGATGCATCTTATGGCAACGGTCTGGCCGAAAACGTCTCCGCCCTGATCGTCGATCTGGCTGGCGACTACGAGCATATCGTCGCTCCCGCCACATCAAACGCCAAAAACATCCTGCCCCGCGTCGCAGCCCTGCTCGATGCCATGGTGATCTCCGATGTCTCCGGCGTGGTCGACGGCTCCACCTTCGAGCGCCCAATCTATGCTGGCAACGCCATCCAAACGGTGAAATCAGCCGACGCCAAGAAAGTCATCTCATTCCGCACCGCAGGCTTTGACGGCGCCGCTGAAACCGGCTCCGCTGCTGTTGAGACCATCGGCACCGTCGCAGGCCCCGGCCTCTCAGAATGGGTCGAAGACAAGGTCCAGGAAAGCGACCGCCCCGAACTCACCTCCGCCAAAATCGTCGTCTCCGGCGGCCGCGGCGTCGGCTCCGAGGAAAACTTCGCCATCATCGAAAACCTCGCCGACAAACTCGGTGCGGCTGTCGGCGCCTCCCGCGCAGCAGTGGATTCAGGCTACGCCCCCAACGACTGGCAAGTCGGCCAAACCGGCAAAGTCGTGGCCCCCGACCTCTACGTGGCCATCGGCATCTCCGGTGCGATCCAGCACTTGGCGGGCATGAAAGACAGCAAAGTCATCGTCGCCATCAACAAAGACGAAGAAGCCCCAATCTTCCAAGTCGCAGATTACGGCCTCGTCGCGGACCTCTTTGATGCCGTGCCAGCACTCGACGCAGCGCTAGATTAAATCGATTGAGCTTGCCGGACACCATTCGGCAAGCTCACTTTATCCCAGAACAATTCGCGACTAGCGAATTTCAATTTAAAAATGAAACAACCCGGCGACCAGCCGGGTTTCCTTTTTTGCAGGTGGTTCAATGCCTCCGGCGGGGAGTAGAGCCGTCTTGGAAACAATCCGGGGGATCGTTTCAGGCGAATACGGGCGGAGCACTGAGAAAGTAATGATCTTTAAGCGATGCACCCCCGCCCCGCAGGGCAGGAGCTGAAAGCGACTTTAAATCGCCGCCGCCCTGCTTTCCTCAATATAAATCTCGCGAAGCCGCGTCGCCACAGGCCCCGGCGTCCCGTTCCCAACAGCAACGTCATCAATCTCCACCACTGGCATCACAAAGATCGACGCCGCCGTCGAAAACGCCTCCGCCGCGTTCTGCGCTTCCTCAATCGTAAACGCCCGCTCCTCAACCTTCATCTGCGCCTCGCTCGCCATGCGCAAAACCGCCGCCCGCGTGATCCCATGCAGAATGTCATTGGAAAGATGCCGCGTCACAATCGTCCCCTCCTTAGTGACGATATACGCATTGTTGGACGTGCCCTCATTGACCATGCCATCCTCAACCAACCAAGCATCATCCTTACCGGCAGCCTTCGCCGCCATCTTGCACATTGAAGGTGCCAACAGCTGCACCGTCTTAATATCACGCCGCGCCCAGCGCATATCTTCCACCGAAATCACCTTAATTCCAGTTTTCGCCGCAGGCGCATCCGCCAGCCCCTTGGCTTGCGTAAACAACACAAGCGAAGGCGTCGCATCCTCAGGATACACAAAATCCCGATCCGCCGCCCCACGCGTCACCTGCAAATAGATCATACCCTCAGTAAGATCATTCAAACGCACCATCTCGCGGTGAATGGCCAGCAATTCCGCGTCCGACACAGGCTTGCCCATATCCAGCTCGCTCAAAGATCGGTTCAGCCGCACCGTATGCCCGTCAAAATCCACAAGCTTCCCGTCCAGAACCGACGTCACCTCATAAACCCCATCGGCCATCAGAAACCCGCGATCAAAGACCGAAATCTTCGCGTCTTCTTCCGCCACATACTCGCCATTCACATAAACCGTTCTGCTCATATCGCTATCCCCAAAGGCCAGGTGCCGAGGCATGAACCCCGCGCATGTTATATTTCAGTGGTTGATCACGGTCTTCGGCCAACAAAAGCGGCCCGTCAAGATCAACAACAGTCGCACCCTGCGCCACCAGAACCGCCGGAGCCATCGCCAGCGACGAGCCAACCATGCAGCCCACCATAACACCATAGCCCGCCTTCACCGCCGCATCCCGAAGCGCCAAGGCCTCGGTCAAGCCACCAGTCTTATCAAGCTTGATGTTCACCATATCATATTTCGCGATCAGCTTGCCGAGCGACCCACGATCATGGCAACTCTCGTCCGCGCAAACCGGCAGCGGGCGATCCATGCCCAGCAAAGCACTATCCTCACCCGCAGGCAAAGGTTGCTCCACCATCGTCACACCCAAATCGAGCATCGCGGGCGCAAGCTTCTCATAGCCCTTCACCGACCAGCCCTCATTGGCATCAACAATGATCTCAGCCTCCGGCGCACCGCGCCGCACAGCCTCCAGCCG
>CAZQMR010000017.1:16087-27037 GCA_964594465.1 uncultured Rhodobacterales bacterium | reverse complement strand
CCGCCATCCTCGATCACAACCGTCAGAACCTGCGCCTCAGTGCGTGACCCGCGCGAGATCGTGAACACCTCCGCCAGCTGAAACACATCCCGGCTTACGGAAACCTTCATGCCAGCGCGTCCACCAATCGCTTGGCCCCATGACGGAACGGATCGACCGTAGGCAGGCCCATCTCAGCTTCGATTTTCTCTAAATACTTATTTGCTTCATCTTCACTCATGTGCTGCGTGTTAACCGAAATCCCAACAACTTCACAGTCCGGATTGCCCACCCGCGCCAATGGCAGGGCAACATCGCGCAACTCCGCCAGCGTGCGCACGCGATAATCCGGCAGTCCCCGCATATGGGGCCGCGTCGGCTCATGGCACAGGATCAGCGCATCCGGCTGCCCCCCATGCACCAGCGCCATCGTCACACCAGAGTAGGACACATGAAACAGCGATCCCTGCCCCTCAATCATATCCCAATGATCCGCATCATTATCCGGCGTCAGCCACTCGATTGAGCCAGCCATAAAATCCGCAATCACCGCATCCAATGGCACCCCATCACCCTCAATCAAAATGCCCGTCTGCCCCGTGGCCCGAAACGTCGACTTACGCCCCTGTGCTTTCATCTCCCGATCCATCGCCATCGCCGTATACATCTTGCCAACCGAACAATCCGTACCCACCGCCAAGCAGCGCTTACCCTTGCGGGTCACACCGCTGGCAATCGGATACTCCACCACCGGCACACGCACATCATGCAAGGTCCGGCCATATTTCTCAGCAGCCGCAACCAATTCCGCATCATCGCGCAGCAGATTATGCAGCCCGGAAGCCAAATTCAGCCCCTTCTCCAGCGCCTCAATCAAAACCGCTTTCCAAGCATCCGAGATATACCCCCCGCGATTGGCCACACCAATCACCAAAGTCTTGACGCCCGCCACAACAGCGCCGTCCACATCCATCTCGGGCAAACCCATATCCGCCTGACAGCCCTCCATGCTGAATTGCCCAATGGCAACCTCAGGGCTCCAGTCCTTAATGCCTTGCGCAACCTTGCCAGAAAGCGCGTCCGGCGCGTCGCCAAGAAATAGCAGATAGGGTGTTTTGATCATGGGCTTTGTCCTTCGATTCGAGTTAAGCAAAACATAGCCCGGATCGCACAAATCGATCATCTACGATTTCCGCGCAGCAGACGCTAGTTTTGCAATAAAACCTTCAAATTATCCACCCATGCGCAATTTTATTCGAAGATAGAACGCTTCATCACAATTTTCCGCACTCAGATCAAAGCGTTCAAATCCGAAACCGAATCCGACTTTTCGCCTCCATACTACAGTGCTAATTTGTACAACCGGCCACCTCAGTTTCACCTTCAAGTGAAGCCCAATTACCGCGCAACTGGTTAACACATAACAAAAGGTCAAATTGGTAAAAATCCAACTAACCGGTATCGTTTTTGCCGACCGGCCCTCTCGACATTGGCGGCGGACAAGACGTCACGGCCACCATCAAACAAGCTATCCGGTCTGAATTCCTCGCCGGCGGCGTCCCCCGTCTGCAACAGCACCGCCAGCACATTGCGTTGGCCTGAGAAACCCAACCATCGCAAAATCTCTATTGATTTTCACTCAAACATTCCCAGACTGGTCCACATATTTCCCAAGTCCAGGATATTGAGAATGGCGCCTTGGATTACCAAATTACTCCGTTTTGAACGCCAAATTTTGATCGCTGTCATGCTGTTCGTCAGCCTATTGGGACTGTTGCGCCTAGACTGGCTACTGCTAAAAAATGAACAAGGCGGTATTGGCGACCCGATGCTCACCAGCGGCTATTTCACCGCATTTTTTGGCATCTTGCTGTCATTCCTCCTCGAAGGCACCTTCACCCGGCTAAGCCACCAGCTTGAGCGTGACGGCATCATCAACTGGAACGAAACCGAAAGCGCCCATATCGCCGCGCTGCGCATCAAATCCAGCTTTGGCGTTGCTGCGGCGGTCGTCGTCGTGCTTCTGGTCGGATTCATAGGATTTCACTTTGGCGGTTTGCCCGATACACAAATTGAGTGGGAATTCCTGCTCACCGCCGTGCTTTTGGGCGCCATCGCGGGCCACCGTCTCGGCGCAGGTGCCGCTTACGGTCAGATCGGTCGCAAAGCCGCAAGGCGCGAAACTGAACTCACATTGATCCTTGGCCATTCAGACCAATTCGGCGGCGCACGGCGCTTGGGCGAATTCATGGCGCTGCAAGGTGTGTTAGTGTCCATCCCAATTGTCTGGCTCAGCATTTGGTTATTTTTGGCACACAATCATCAGGATTTCACACATTATAAAGGGTGGCTCTTTCCCCATTTGGCCCTGCTCGCAATCGCATTGACGATCTCTTGGTTCAATTTCATCCGCCCGCTCCTGCGCTTTTCCGCAAAGTTCCGCGATCAAAAAGAAGAGATCATGCGCAAATGGACCAACAAAGCCCGCAGCGAACTCAGCGCCCAGCAACGCAATTTTCGCGACGCGAGCACCGTCGATGAGGCCGCAACCTCCATCGAAAGCATCAACCGCATCTCAGCCTTCAACGAACAAATCGCAGCCCTGCCCTCAATCCCCTTGCGCAACTCCGTCACCGGCATCTTTTCCGCCGCAACCCTCTTCCCCGCCGCCGCCCTCCTCGTGGACCTGCTGATCCCGAAAAGTCAGGGCCTTAGCACCGCCCTCTCCAAAACCCTAGACATCTTCGCAAAACTGCTTGGCCTTTCTTGAACCAAGCCCACCTCAAAATTCCATTACTTTCTTCAAATATCCCCGCCGGAGGCATCCAACTCCGCCCAGATATCCTCAACCCAACCCTTGATCACCAGCGCCTCTTCCCAACGGTTCGACATCTCGCGCCCATCCGGCCCCGTCATCGCATATTCCGGCGGCCCCAGCTCGCACAAGAACACACACGTACCGGCATCATTGCGCGCGCGCCAACTCGCCAGCCCTTCACGCCACCAGCCCTGAAACAGCTCCACCCATTTCTGATGCTGCGGGAAATCTAGCTGCAACTGGATCTGCTGGCGCGACGCCACCCGCCCCTGAAAACTGTCCGAGCGCTCCAGCACCCTTGAAATCAGCCCCAGATCGCGCTCGCTCAAAGGATGCCAAAACTCCCGATCCACCACATAATGCGAAAGATCCGCACAAACCCGCATCTCCGGGATCGCATCCAAAAGGCTCAGCATCGTGTAAAGATCATTGGTGATGCAGTTGCGGTGCGTCTCAAACTGCACCGGCATCCCCACCTCATCGGCCATGTCCATCCACTGGCGAATAACCGGGATCATCCCCTCGACCTGAATAGGCATCACCTGCCCGATCACATCCACAAAGGGCGCACCAAAATCCTTGGCCATAATCAGCGTCTCGCGCAGGCTCTCCACCGTTTTTGGAAACGCTACAATCAGCGGCGTCAGCCCGTTGGCTTCCATATGCGGCCTCACCTCATGAGCCTGCGCCACATCCCCCGCGCCCAGATCAATCGCCATCCCGTGATAGCCAGCCCCGGCCACCATTTCGCACACCTGATCGTAGGGCAGCTTCACCCCGGTTTGATCATGGGGCTGCATCGCCCAAAGCGACGTGTAAAAATCAAGCTTCTGCATCTCTGCTCTCCAACCTTCGTTAACTCATCTTGACGCGCATCCCACGCCAAGCTCAATATCAAATCCATGTGGAACACCCGTCAGCCCGAGCTCATAACCCGCCCCGAGACCCATCACGGCCGCGAAATCACCTGCCTCACTGAGCGCCCCGCGTCCCTTCACGACATGCTCGCGAGCGCCGCCAACGCGCATCCAAACGCCCCCGCTCTGATCGGCGTCGAGGGCACCCTCACCCACGCCGCCTTGCAAACCCGCGCCATGCAAATCGCCGGGGGCCTGAAAAAACTGGGCCTCACCAAAGGCGACCGCGTCGCGCTCCTGATGGGCAACCGCTTCGCCTTCGTGGAAACCCTCGCCGCCTGCTTTGCCGCCGGCCTCATCTGCGTCCCCATCAACCCCTTGCAGCGCGCCCCCGAAATGGCCTTCGCACTCAATCAATGCAGCGCCGCCGCCATCATCTTTGACGCAGATTTCACCACCAACATCCCCGAAACCACCGACATCCCCACCGTCAAACACCGCATCGCAGCCTACGGGAACGCCCCCAATTCGCTCCCGTTCGAAACCCTGCTGAGCGAGCCTATCACCCCGACCACAGCCAATGAGGACGACACCGCTGTCCTCCTCTACACCTCCGGCACAACAGGTCGGCCCAAAGGCGCCTGCCTCACCCATCTCTCGATCATCCACGCCTCGTTGCAATTCGCCGCTGCCAACGCCATCGACGCTCAAAGCCGCATGCTCCTCGCCGCCCCCGCCAGCCACGTCACCGGCCTCGTCGCCTGCATCACCAGCACCCTCGCAGTCTCTGGCGCCGTCGTGTTGATGGGCGCCTTCAAAGCCGCCGACGCGCTGGCCGAAATCGAGCGCAACGCCATCACCCACACCATGGGCCCACCGGCCATCTACGCCCTCATGCTGCTCGCCCCAACATTCGACAGCACCAACAAAACAAGCTGGCGCATCGGCGGCTTTGGCGGCTCCCCCATGCTTGAGGCCACAATCAAAGACCTCGCCAATCGCGCGCCCAAGCTTGGCCTCATGAACGGATACGGCGCCACCGAGGCCACCGGCCCCTTCACCACACTCCCGCCGGAAAAAACCGCAACCCATTCCGCCAGCGTCGGCCACCCGCTCCATTGCTGCGAAATCTCCATCCGCAACGAGGAGGGCCAAGAACTGCCCATCGGGCAAAGCGGCGAAATCTGGAAAAAAGGCCCCAACGTCATCCCCGGCTACTGGGACAATCCAGAGGCCAACGCCCTCAACTTCACCGATGGCTGGTGGAAATCCGGCGATCTGGGCCGCATGGACGCCGAGGGCCACGTCACCGTCCATGACCGCAAAAAAGACATGCTCAATCGCGGCGGCTACAAAATCTACTCTGCCGAGGTTGAGAACCAGCTTTCCTTTCATCCCGCCATCCTTGAATGCGCCGTCATCGCCAAACCCTGCCCTGTGCTGGGCGAGCGCGTCCGCCTCATCGCCGTGACGACCGAGCCACCCTCAGAGACCCTCGAAAGCGACATCATAGCCTTCGCCACAAAACGCCTCTCCAAATACAAAATCCCCGAAGACGTCATCTTCCGCACAGACCCACTGCCCAGAAACCCCAACGGCAAAATCATGAAAGCCACTCTACGCGAAGACTACGCGTAGCTCACCCAGCGCCCCAAACTTCGATTTTCCAAAAATACTTCCGCCGGAGGCATCTTCACGTTCCGTTAACTCAAAACTCGAAAATTAACCCAAACCTAACCAATTCCGCCCGTGCAGTGCATAGCACACATCATATGCGTGCCGGAACTGCACAGGGAAAACCACCTTCACTCAGCCGGAATTTTCGTTGTTCTTCCGCCACTTACCGGAACCACCCAGACCTCATTCATCGGATACTCAGCCTCATCGCGCTGCATCAGCTTCCCAATCACCGCAATCTGAAACTCAATCCACCCCATGCGATGCACCTCGCCCGCCGCCGCCTCCAGCTTCGCATTAAGCTTGCGCAGCTTCCAAAACGGCACCGACGGAAACGTATGATGCGCCGTATGATACGGCATCTGCCAGCACAACCAACGCATCAGCGCATTGGTGCGGGTCGAGCGCGTATTCTCCAGAATATCCTGCTCATGGCTCAGCCCCAGATGTTCAATCGTGTTTTGCAGCTGATGCACCGGCTTGGTCAGGATCATCGGAACAATCCAGAACCACAGCACCGCCGCCGATCCCATCACCACCGAAACCACCGCAATCAGGCCATAAAGTGCTAGATGCACACGGCTCTCAAAAATCACCTTCGCCTGCTCTTCCGGCCTGATGTATGGCTCCAGAATGATCCCACGCGCCCGGCGCAAAATCCCCAAAAACCTGTTTTTCCAATAGCTTACGCCTACCATCCACAAAAGATATGTGCGCAGCGTATAAGGCTCACGTACCAGCTCACCGTCGCGCTCCCAGTCCTGCGTGTGGCTGTGATGGGCAAAATGCATGATCTGGTCAAAATCCCTTGGAAACAGCATGAAAAAGCCAACCAACCGCCCGAAAAATTCATTCACGCGCCGCGTTTTAAACACCGTCGCATGGCTCAGCTCATGTTGCGCGGCATAGAGGAAATTGAGCAAAACGCCTAAAACAAACCCCGTCGCAATCACCCAAGCACTGCCCATCGCGACCCAGTGCAAATACCCCGCCAGCGCAATCGCCAGCAGATGCGAGCCCATCTGCAGGCCTCCTGCCAGATCTGAGCGCGCGTTCAGCTCCCGCAGCTCTGATGGCTCCAAGACTTTGCGGCGTGAAAAACTGGCTTCCATGGCGATCTCCTGATGTTGACTTACGCCACCTTATTCGAAAGAAATATTCACGTCTAATTCATAAAATTGGGATATCCTGTGAATAATCCTCACATAAATCCGCCGTCTCTGCGCGCCCTTACGGCACTCAAGCTGCTCGCAGAAACCGGGTCCATCTCCAAAACCGCTGACCAGATGCACGTCACACACGGCGCCGTCTCCCATATGATCCGCGCTCTTGAGGCAAATATTAACGTTTCATTAACCAAACGCGCAGGCCGAGGTGTCATCCTCACCGGCCAAGGCCAGCAATATGTCGAAAAAATTGCGCCAGCCCTCGATCAAATTTCCCAAGCCGCCATCCAGCTCAACGCCGCCACCGGTTCCCTCAGCCTAAACGCCGCCTCGGGCTTCGCCGCGAACTGGCTCAGCCACCACATCAGCGAGTTTCGCACCCAATATCCCGACATCGCGCTCACCCTCAAAACCCCGCGCACCTATGGCGACCTTGGCGATCAAAACGACGATCTCTACATCACTTTTGCCCGCCCTCAAAACGTGCCCGAACACGCCCAACTTCTTCTAAGTGTTGACTTTTTTCCGGTCTGCGCCCCCAAAATAGCCACCCAGCTCTCAACCCCCGCAGACATCCTCAATTACGACCTTCTCCACCTGATCACCCCCAATGACTGGCCAAGATGGTGCCAAAGCGCTGGCGTCAAATCCCCCCAAGCCGCGTCAATCTTATTCGATGATATGCAGAGCATGCTAAGTGCGGCCATCGCGGCTCAAGGCATTTGCTTGGGCGATCAACTCACCTGCGGGCGCGCGCTCAGCGAGGGCCAATTGCAACGCCCGTTTGCCACCAGCCTAGACACCGACCGCGCCTATTACATCGTGGAAGGCAGGCGCGGCAGCTCGCCCGCTGCGTCAGCGCTGAAAGACTGGCTTATCAGCCAATTCAGAAGCTAAATCAGCCTCTTAGCTGGTCAATAGCGCAACCGGAGCGGTCTCATCCAATTCAAAATCAACCGCACCCTTGGACTGAGCCTTTGTGACCCGCTTATAGTCATACCGCATCGTGCCCGCATCTTCTGTCGCACACACCACCAGACAGCTGGCAACATGACGGGCCCCGTCATATAGGTCGACGAAGCCGCGCAATCGCGGACAATCCTCAATCGCAACAGAAAAACCGCTATTCCAAGCATTTATCACGGGATAAACCGCACCATCGACCTCAATGCGCAAACGATGCCGTCGGTCCTTTGGTTTGGATCGCGCCGCAGCCAACCCAGCCAACACATCTGCTGGTACATGATGTTCCATTCTACCCCCCAATTTTACACACACACTAAACAAAGTCTGGGTCGCAACCCCGCCTCTGGTCAAGCAGTTTAGGAGCGTTTTCGAAAATTCAGAGGAATCTCCGTCAAAATTGCACGTTTGGAACCGATTGCGTTAACCAGACTTGCGAACCGGGCGCAAAACATGCGGCCGGGCGCCATCGTAAAGCGCCGAATCAACGAAATCCTGCGTTTCACTAAGCGCCTTCCCAACAAAAACCAGCGCCGTGCGGGTGATCTTGGCATCGCGTACTTTGCCATGGATGTCGCTCAAACTGCCCCGAATAAACATCTGATCCGGCCACCCCACGCGGTAAGCGACCACAACAGGGCAGTCCGCCCCATAAAGCGGCGTCAGCTTGCGCTCGATCTCCCGTAAATGCCGAATGCCCAGATGGATCGCCAATGTCGCACCTGATTTGCCAAAGGTCTCAAGGTCTTCACCCTCCGGCATAGAAGTCGATTTCATCGAAATCCGCGTCAAAATCAGCGATTGCGCCACCTCCGGGATCGTCAACTCTTGCCCCATCGCCGCCGCCGCCGCCGCATAGGCCGAAACCCCCGGCGTGATCTCATAATCAATGCCCTCGGCCTTTAACAACCTGATCTGCTCAGCAATCGCCCCATAAAGCGACGGATCGCCGGAATGCACCCGCGCCACATCCTGCCCGGCAGCCTGCGCCTTCACGATTTCTTCATGGGTTTCTGCTAAGGTCATTGGTGCTGTATCCATCACCACACCCGGCGCCATCGCCACCACGGCTTCCGGCACCAGAGACCCCGCATATAAGCAAACCGGGCAGGTCTCAATCAGGCGCCGCCCCTTCACCGTGATCAAATCCGGATCCCCAGGTCCTGCGCCAATAAAATGAACCGTCATGCCAAAACTCCTGTTTCAGGGCGCGGCTGGCGGGTGGGCCGGTGCGGGGCGTAGCCCCAAACTCGGGGCACCTGACTGCCCGCCCAAACCACAAACCTCACGCCAAATCCCCATCTATCCGCCGCGCATAGCCCCTAGGCGTATACATCCGCGCCCCATCGCCCAACTCCGCCAGCCGCGAATTAGACGAGCCAACCAGCACAACGGTCAGCATATCCACCTCATCCACTTCCAATTGATCCAACCGGCGATACCGCAGCTCCTCCTCAGGACGCCCAAGCGAAGACGCCAGCAAAACCGGCGTATCAGCCGGGCGATGCACCAACAAAATATCCCGCGCCTCAGCCAACAGCACTCGCCGCGTCTTGGACACAGGATTGTAAAACGCGATCACAAAATCCCCCTCAGCCGCCGCTGTCAATCGGCGCAAAATATCATCCCTCGGCGTCAACAAATCACTCAGAGAAATCGCACAAAAATCATGCCCTAATGGCGCACCAGCCCGCGCCGCCGCCGCTTGCAAGGCCGAAACACCGGGCGCAGACACAACTTCGACCCGCCGCGCCGCATCACTCACACCCATCTCATCGGG
Organism: uncultured Rhodobacterales bacterium; assembly: GCA_964594465.1. Taxonomy (GTDB): domain Bacteria; phylum Pseudomonadota; class Alphaproteobacteria; order Rhodobacterales; family Rhodobacteraceae; genus CAZQMR01. Next base: position 17,797 of record CAZQMR010000017.1, on the reverse strand, counting down.
CCCACGATCCAGCAGCTCAAACACCAAAGCCCCCATCGCATAAATTCCCGCATCACCAGAGCAAATCAGCGCAACCCGCTTACCTTCACCCGCCGCCTCCAGCGCATAGCGACACCGCGCTTCCTCGCCACCCAGCGGATAATCCACCCGCGTCTTGCCCGCCGCCAAGGGCCCCAGCAAATCAATATAAAGTCCATAGCCCACCAGCTCATCCGCCTCAGCAACCAGCTTGCTGGCCTCCGGCGTGCGCCAATCCGCTTGTCCCGGCCCAATCCCCACAAGCGAGACCTTGCCGCGCCCACGCCCCGCCAGCTCCACAATCGGCGAACCGCAACGTACCAAAGCCGCCGTCGCATTGGCAGTTTTCCGTTTGGAAACAACCAATTGGCCATCGGAATCTCCCAGCGCCAAAGCCGCCCCTTCGCTCACGCCGTGGCACCCCACTTCCGTAAACACCACATCTGAGGGCGTCGCCAATCGCGGCGCCTCAGCCTCAAGCGCCTCAGCCGAAAACACCCGAAACGGCACGTCCAAGTGAGCCGCCGCGTCAATCATCGCCGGCTCATCCGCCTTCAAATCCAAGGAGCCAACGACAGCCACCGCAGCCCGCGCAACCCCAGCCTCCGCCAAAACCTCACCAATCAAAGCCGCCATCTCGCCCGGATCACAACCCCGCGCACAACCAAGCCCAAGCGCATAGCGCTGAGGCGCATAGACCAAACTCTGCCCATCCGGCTCAACCGGCGCATCACTGGCAATCAAGCGCACGCCATCGCCGCCGCGCGCCTCAATCGCAAAGGGCAAATCCCCCTCAACAGCGATCCCAGCACCACCAAGCACCGCTGCCATCACAGATTTCGCCGCCTCAGGATTGACCAAGCGCCAGCCCGGCGGCGGCGCATCCAAGGCCACCCCAAGCGCCAAGTCACCCGCCGTGGTCACAGCCGCAACCCCTTGCAAATGCTCAGCAATCTGAGACGCAAGCCGATTGCCACCCCGATGTCCGCCCAACAACGGCACCACCACAGAACCGTCCTCAGCCACCGCAACAACCGGCGGCTCACCCGTCTTGTCATGCAAAAGCGAGGCGACAGCCCGCACCAAAATCCCAGCCGCACAGACCCCCACAACCGGAACACCTGCCGCAAACAAGTCCCGCACATGATCCAGCGCATTGTCAAAAACCACATCCCCGCCTGAAACACGCCCAGCGCGCCCATGCAGCGAAACTCCAAGCAAATCCGCCACCCGCCGACCAGTGGCAAACCCACTCTCAGAAATCACAACCACCACAGGGGTCAACTCAGCCATGGATCATCGCCTTTGCGTACCAAAATCATCGAAAAATAGGGCGCGGTTTCAGGCGCGTCCTCAAGGTGGGCCACCACTTGATTGGGCAGCGAGGCCCGTTCCACATAGCGCGCGCGCCCCGTCAGCCCAAGCCCATCAAGCACCCGTCGAATCTTCGCCAAATGCCGCCCGACTTTCATAATCGCCACCGCCTCAGCCCGACCAATGCGCTCAGCCAAATCCGTCTCATCCAAAGTGCCCGGCACAATCGTCAGCACTTCATTGCGCGCCGAAAGCGGCAAAGCCGAGGCCGCCGCACAGGCCGTCACGCTGGTCACACCCGGCACAATCTCAATTTCGAATTCACCTGCAAGCCGCGCAAACACATACATAAAAGAGCCATAGAAAAACGGATCACCC
>CAZQMR010000017.1:0-16077 GCA_964594465.1 uncultured Rhodobacterales bacterium | reverse complement strand
TGGTACAGTGTTCAGGATTTCATGGGTGCCAGTGAGAAACGGATCCCCCTCACAAAGCGTCACCACATCGCGGCCGGCTTCTAGATGCGCCACAATCTCCGCCGCCCCACGATCGTAAGCCTCTTGCGCTGGAAACCGCGCCACATCCATGGGCACCGCAATTTCAATCTCAATCGCGTCCGCCCCAATCGCACCCGCCGCAATCGAGCGCGCAAAACTCGCCCCGCCCTCAGGTGCGGGGTAGGCCACAACCTCAGCACCGGAAATCAAGCGATGCGCCTTAAGCGTCATCAACTCAGGATCCCCCGGCCCAAGCCCAACACCATACAAGGTTCCGTACGCACTCATCAGCTTCGAATTTCCAAAGTCACTTTCCAGCAACAGCCCATTGGCATGCTGGAAAGTGACACTGAACTCACCGCGTCGCGCACAGTTTTTGACCGGCGTTCCGCGGGCTCAAAAACTATGCGTGCCAAAAATACTTCCGCCGGAGGCATCTGACCCATCTTCATCGCTTCACCAGCGACCACTGCGTGACCGGCATCAAAGGCCGCCAGCCTGTCAAACCACCCACCGGCTCCGCCCGATTTACCGCGATTTTGACCAACTCACCGCCATGTTCCTTAAACAATGCGAGCAAAACAGCCTCACTCTCCAAGGTCACCGCATTGGCCACCAGCCGCCCCAAAGGCCGCAGCGCATCCCAGCAAGCCTCAAAACTCTCAGCGCTCAGCCCGCCGCCAATGAAAATCGCATCCGGCGCTTCAAGCCCCTTAAGCGCATCCGGCGCGCTCCCCTCAACCAACTCCAACTTTGGCACCCCCAGCGCCAAAGCATTGCGCGCGGCCATCTCACGGCGATCCGCTCTCGGCTCAATCCCAATCGCCCGCGCATAACGCGCCGAGCGCATCCACTCCACCGCAACCGAGCCACAGCCCGCGCCCACATCCCACATCAGCGCGCCACGCATCGGCATCAGCTTGGCAAGTGTTGCGGCGCGCACCTCGCGCTTGGTCATAGTGCCGTCATGTACAAACAGCTCGTCCTCAAGCCCCGGCACGCGCGGCATCAAAGCCGCTTCCCGATCCGCCACACATTCAACCGCCAGCGTGTTAAACGCGGGCACGTCATGGCTCCAACTCTGCGCCACACCGTCAAAGCGCGCCTCATCGGCGCCCCCCATCGCGGCCAGCACGGTCATCTTCGATTGACCAAAGCCAGCACCACTCAAAAAGCCCGCGATCTGCCCCGGCGTTTCCGATCCCGTGGTCAAAACCAACAAGCGCTGCCCCGGCTGAATAAACGCCTTCATCTGCTCAACCGGGCGGCCATGCACGGTCAGCGTCTCCAAATCCGCCATCGACCAACCCATCCGAGCTGCCGCGTGCTGAAACGCCGAGAGCTGCGGGTGAAATACGATCTGATCCGCAGGAATTTCCCGCCCAATCCGCGCCCCAACCGAGTACCAAAGCGGGTCTCCTGTGGCCAAAACCACCACCCGCTTGCCCTTAAGGCTCTTCAATTGCGCGATCAAAGCATCAAACGGATGGGGCCATGCCAGACGCTCAGCCGTGATACTCGCGGATAAATCATGATGCCGATCGCCGCCCACAATCACTTCGGCCCCCTCAAGAACGGCGCGCGTGGCCGGCATCAACCCGCCCAAACCTTCTTCGCCAATTCCTATGATATGCAACCAAGCGCTCACAATCCGCCCTCCAAACCTACCGCGAGCGCATTCACCGCCGCACTCGCCATAGCCGAGCCACCACGCCGCCCGCGCAAGGCGACGAACTCTGCCCCACGTGGTCGCGCTGCCAGCTCTGCTTTGCTTTCCGCCGCGCCTACAAACCCAACCGGAAAGCCCAAAATCACTGCCGGCTTTGGCCCACCCGCATCGATCAATTCCAGCAAATGAAAAAGCGCAGTTGGCGCATTGCCAATCGCCACAACCGCGCCCTCAAGCGCCTCCCCCCACAGCTCAACTGCCGCCGCAGAGCGCGTATTGCCAATCTGAGCTGCAAGCGGGCGCACCGCCTCGTCATTGAGCGTGCAAATCAACTCATTGCCCGCGGGAAGCGCACGCGCAATGATCCCAGAGCGCACCATCTCGCAATCACAAAATACCGGCTTTCCCGCCTGCAAAGCCGCGCGCCCTGCCGCAACCGCCCTGTGCGAAAACGCCAAGCGATCCGCGACCTCGACCATGCCACAGGCATGAATGAGCCGCGTCACCAAGGGCTTCATGTCACCCGGGAACCGATCCAGCCGCGCCTCCGATGCTACCGTCTCAAAACTCTGCGCATAAATCGCTGCAGGATCACGCTCATATCGCAAGACCCTGGCTGGTGCGTTGAGCGGAGGCGGTGGGGTGGGTGGGTTGGAACCGGCTCCGCTCAGCGCACCAGCCAGCCCGCCCTCAATTCCCATGCCCAAAATGCAGGCTTCTTCGCGCCGAACCGCCTCTGGCATCCCGCTTGGGGCCTCCAAAAACGCACCCAAATGCCCCGCTTGATCAATCGCCTCAAGCGCTTCAACCATCGCCCGCACCTGCCCCGCATCGCGCACGGGCTCATTGGTATGCGGCTCCAAAACGGACGGAAAAATCTCCGCAATTACATGGCCTTGGCCAATCTCTTCAAAGGGCCAAACCGCCGCCTTAAGGCGATGCCGCAACCGCTCCAACACAGGGATCCCCATCAAAGCCTGCGAGCCAACGGACCCCGCCCCAATCAGCTTCCAAACCTCTTGCGTGCCTGGCACCTCTTGCTCGGCGAACCGCTGGCGCGCTGGATAAACTACGCCATACCCATCCGGCTTTGTGCGCGGCAAACCCGGAATATCGGCTTTCAACCCATTGCCATAAAACGGCCCGCGCCCGTCAAAGCGCGCATTCAAATCCGATGCCACAACAAAGCGATTATTGGCGTTGTCTTTGCCTTCAACCACCAGAGTTTCCAAAAACGCCCAGAGCACCCGCCAGTCATCAACGCCCGTCAACTGTGCCGCCGTGCCAGCCGGATAGCCAAAGGGAAAATCAAAACCCGCCAGCACGCGCCCCTCAAATCCTTCCACAATCTCAGCGATCCGGGCCTCAGCCGCCACACGTGTCGCAGGGTTTTCAAGCAGCAAATCGCCACCTGCCAGAAAGGCCAGCCAAATGCTGTCCTTACCCGTGCGGGGCGTGCCAGCCGCCGACCAGTCGACCATTAAATACCCGTCAAAGAGGCTCATTCTTTGAGCACGCTCCGCGGCCCATGGGGGTGGTCTGCATGAGGGTATTCAGGATGCGCATGATTATGATCGTGCCCATGGTCGTGATGATGATGCCCATCCTCGCCGTGGTGATGGTGGTGATGATGATCATGGCTTGCCTGCAAACGGCACTCGCCGGTGCAGAACGTATCGCAGAGCGCACAATCCTCAACACGCGAGCCCGGCGCAGACGCGCCCTGCCCTTCCACATGATGGTGATGGCTCTCTTGGGGCATGCCGACCTCGGCCTCAAATCCAAGCACCTGTGTGCGGTATTTGCACATGGAGCAGTTCATCACAGCTTGCCCCTCAATGATCTCGGTCGCCCGCTCCGCGAAGGTCGCGATCACCTGATCATGGTCGTTGAGATAGCCCGCTTTCACGAACTGAATGTCAGGATGCTCAGCCGCGACCCGGTCCGTGAAGCCGTAAATCCGATCAATCAAAATGCCCGTGAACAGGAAATAGGGGAACACAACGACGCGCTTGTATCCCAGCTTGGCCACATGCTCCAAAGTCGGCTCCACCAGCGGGAAGGTCACGCCTGAATAGCCAACTTCGCACCAACCAAAGCCCATGCCTTCCCACAGCATCCGCGCAATCTTGGAAACGTTGGAATTGGCATCCGGGTCCGAGGCACCGCGCCCTATCACCACAAGGCAAATCTCTTCGCGCGGCATCGCGCCGTGCTCTGCATCGGCCACTGCAAGTGCCGCCTCAACCCGCGCCGCCGCCGCCGCGATCATCTTTGGATCAACACCAAGCTCGCGCCCATAAGACACTTCAACGCCATGCTTCTTGGCATAGGTATTCAGCACCGTCGGAATATCGTTCTTGGCGTGCATGGCCGCAAATAGCATGCCGGGCACCGCCAAAATCCGCTCGCAACCCGCTTCGCGCAGATTGTCCAAGCCATCGCGGATCACCGGATTGGCAAATTCCAGATAGCCATAATCCACCATCCAATCATCAGGCAAAAACGCCGGCAAACGCTTGGCCAAAACCGCGAACTCATCCACAGCCGCCTGCGAACGCGAGCCATGCCCGCAAATCATAACACCGGTTTTCATGCTTCTGCTTCCTCTGGCAACTCTTCGTCTTCGGCTTCCTTGTCGCCCTTCAAAGCACCAAGCAGCCCAATGGCAATGGCAATCCCGATCAAAATCCCTGCACTCACATGATCATGGCCTGCAACCGTATCCAAATGGCCCACATGTGCGCTTGCACTGCTTGCAAAGCTCAAAAACAGGAGCGTTAGTCGGATCATCGGTTCTGCCTTTCCCAAATCAGCGCCGAAAAGGCAGTTCGGGCCCGCGCGACCCTTCCTGCTGACGATTCTGAAACTGGCATCCCCTAGATGGGTCAACGCACTGATTTCAAACCTCTTTCCGGCAACGTTATTTCTTAGCGCTACATCGTCTGACCGACCTTATAAAAACTGCCGTCCAAAGGGGCAATTGGATAAACGGCATCAACATAGACCATTGCGACATTGCCCGCACCGCCCTAGGTATCAAGGCGACAAGGCAGGAGAGAAACATGGGCCAGCTTACCAACGGCATCTGGGAACGCACCGATGTCACCATCACCGACAAGGACGGCAAGTTTCAGCGCCGCGACAGTTCCTGGCGCAACTGGATCACGGCGGATGGCTCCAGTGGGTTCAAGGCGGAGAGTGGCCGCTACCATCTATATGTCGCATATGCCTGCCCATGGGCCCATCGCACGATGATTTTTCGCACGCTTAAGGGGTTGGAAGAGCATATTAGCTTTGATGTGGTCCACCCCATGATGCTGGAAGATGGCTGGCATTTTGGCAAAGACTTTGAGGGCAGTACCGGGGACAGCCTGTTTGGCTCGGAGTTTGTGCATCAAATTTACACCCGCTCTGACAGCGACGCCAATACCCGCGTCACTGTGCCGATCTTGTGGGACAAGCAAACGAACAAGATCGTTTCCAACGAAAGCTCCGAGATCATCCGCATGTTCAACTCTGCTTTTGATGAGATCACTGGCAACCAAACCAACTATTGGCCCCAAGCCCAACGCGATCAGATCGAAGCGGTGAACGAGCGGATTTATCATACGCTCAACAATGGCGTTTACAAATCCGGCTTTGCCCGCACCCAAAGCGCCTATGAGACCGCCGTGGGGGAGCTGTTTGATACGCTGGATTGGCTGGAGGGCATCCTGTCTGAGAACCGTTACCTCGTCGGGAAAACTCTGACCGAGGCCGATTGGCGGCTTTACGTCACCCTTCGCCGCTTTGATGCGGTTTATCACACTCATTTCAAATGCAACCGCACCAAAATCAGCGAATTTCCCAACCTTTGGGCCTATGCCCGCGAGCTACACCAGATGCCGGGGATCGCGGAAACCACGCTCGAAGACCACATCACCCATCATTATTATGGCAGCCATGAAAGCATCAACCCGTTCCGTATTGTGCCCATCGGCCCAAAGCCGGACTGGTTCGCACCTCATCAGCGCGCATAAGTAAAGACCCCCAACATCACACAGCTGGGGGCCTTCTTTTCAAGGCTTTGTAGTTTTTGATCAACACGGATCGGCTGGATTATCTGGATTAGTTTCTTCCTCAGCTCGAACGTCAGGCTCGGGCAGCGAACTGAGTGTTTGTTTCTACTCCACAATGTTCCAGCAAAGCGGCCAAATCATCCGGGCGAAACGGTTTTCGCATCAACCCGCGTACATTCGGCATGACTTCAAAAATTGATCCGTCAGAGAAAAAGCTACCACCTGTTACGGTGATGATTGGTATATCTGGAAAGCGATAAATCGCGTAATCCGAGATGGCGATTGCGCCACCATCTTCCAGCACCAGTTCGAGCACAAGTGCATCGAACTCACCAAAACGCATGTGTTCTATTGCTTCTTTTTGGGACGACGCCAGAGTTACCTCCAGCCCTTGTCGTTCCAAAAACCTAGACCAAATGTAGCCTAGATCGGCATTATTTTCTACGATTAGTATTCGCATACCATAACCTTCCACCCTCGACTGTCTCCCGAACCCTGTGACTCAATATTGAGTAAAATGTTTAACAATCCGTTAACTTCAATTTTACAAAAGTTAAGGGGATACAAATTTCCCGTTTTCCCGAGGGGCCAAAAACTCTAAGAGCATGGTCACGCCTCTCAATGGGGCCGGGGCGAAACGTGATGAGAGCTTAACAATGACCACTGTTCTAACAATATGTGATACCTGCAAGCGTCCGGGCTGGGACGCTGAAAAAGACGAAAAGACAGATGGTGAGCGCCTCGCTGAACTGGCTGAGGCTGGGGCCTGCCCTGATGGGGTTGCGCTGCGCCGGGTGTCTTGCCTGATGGGCTGTGATCATGGCTGCAATATCGCAATTCAAGGGCCCGATAAGCTGACTTATGTCCTTGGTCGCTTTGAGCCAGAAACCGCATCGGCTCATGCAATTTTGGAATATGCTGGGCTCCATGCGCAAAGCGAAACCGGGCAGGTTCCGTTCAAGCAGTGGCCCCAAGGCGTCAAAGGCCATTTCGTGAGCCGCATCCCAGCCCTGCCGAAAGACTAAGCCAATGTCGCTCGCCGCCGCCTTGTTCCTTGCGCTTTTGATTGACGCTTATCTTGGGGAACCCGAAAAGCTTTATGCGCGCATTAAACATCCCGTTGTCTTGATGGGCAATGGGATCGCCTGGATGGAGACGCGGCTTAATCAAGGCAAAAACCGCTGGCTTAAGGGCATTTTGGCAATGTTCTGCCTTGTGATCGGCTCGTGGATCCTTGCCAGCATCATCGCCTGGATCCCCGATTTCAGACTGCTGGAAATTGCCATTGCCGCGATGCTTTTGGCCCATAAAAGCCTGATCACCCATGTGCGCAACGTGGCCGAAGCGCTGCAATCGAGCGTTTCGGAAGGCCGCAATGCTGTCGCGCACATTGTCGGTCGTGACACAGCAGATCTGAGCGAAAGCGATGTAGCGCGCGCCAGTATCGAAAGTGCCGCTGAGAATTTTTCCGACGGCGTGATCGCGCCCGCCTTTTGGTTTCTGTTTTTTGGGCTTCCGGGGATCGTTGTTTACAAGATGGTAAACACCGCTGACAGCATGATTGGCTACCGCAATGACCGGTTTGAAGAGTTTGGCTGGGCCGCAGCAAAGCTGGACGATGTCCTAAACTGGATCCCAGCACGGCTGACCGGTGGGCTTATCTGTGCCGTTTTCCGATCACAGGATGCGCTGATGGTCATGATCGAAGATGCGCCATTGCATCGCTCGCCAAATGCGGGCTGGCCTGAGGCCGCGCTTGCAGGTGTAACCAAAGTCGCGCTGGCCGGTCCCCGGGTTTACGATGGCGAGCAGACGAACGATCTCTTCGTGAACCCTCATGGGCAGCGCCAACTCGACAGTCTCAATATTCTCGAAGCGATTGAAGCGCTTGAGCGCAGTTGGCGCGCGCTTGTGGCTGGACTGGGCGTTTTGGCCCTGCTCATCTGGTTGATTTTTTGACGCAACAGCCGCGTTTTGCCGATTTTGCGCTTTTGGGTCTGTTGGCGTTGCTTTGGGGCTCCTCCTATCTGTTCATCAAAATCGCAGTAACAGACATCCCACCGATCACCCTCATTGCGATCCGCGTCAGCATTGCGGCGATATTGCTTATCGGCGTGATGCGCGCCCTTGGCGAACGCCTGCCAAAGACACAGGATCGCGGAATATGGAAACGGCTATGCGTGCAGGCCTTTTACAGCAGCATCGGAGCCTGGACCTTGCTGGCATGGGGGCAACAGCACGTGGATAGCAGCCTTGCCAGTGTTCTGAACTCAACCGCACCGATCTTTGTGGTGCTTTTCACGCTGAGTGTTGGCAGGATGCCAATGCGCAAAGTGATTGGGGCCACGCTGGGCATGCTGGGGGTTTGTTTCATTATTGGCAAAGCCGCATTTGCCGGACTGAGCGGACCGATCTTGGGCCAATTGGCTGTGTTGGGCGGTGCTGTGCTATATGCCTGTGCAGCGCTTCATGCCAAGCAGCTTTCTGCACTCAGACCCGTTACCATTGCATCTGCAACAATGTTGCTGGCGTCGATCGTTTTGGTGCCTATGAGCCTGATGCTGGAAGCGCCATGGGAGTTGCGCCCCTCCCCCAAAGCACTTGGTGCGGCCTGCGTTTTAGGTGTGTTTTGCACTGGGCTCGCGCTTTTGATCTATTTCCGGCTGGTCAAAACGCTCGGGCCACTGGGCGTGGCCAGTCAGGCCTATTTGCGGGCCTGTGTCGGGTTTGGTCTTGGCGTTTTGCTGCTGGGGGAGACGGTCAATCTCAGTGTCGGCCTTGGCCTATTGGCAGCACTGGTGGGGGTTGTCGCAATCAATATGCCAGCGCAGACCAAGGTGACCCGCGCTGGATTTGGATAATCAGTTGAGGTTGAGGTTGAGGTTGAGGAAAACACCACTTGGCAGCGTGGTCGCCTGGCCCACAAGCTTTTCTCCGCCCAGTTTGGCCATAAGCGCCAACAGCTCTGCTGCATCGCCCTCGTTGATCGGGCCCGTCGCAGGAATGCCCGCTTTGAACCCGGCCTTCAGAGCCTCGAAATCAGCGTCCGCCTTTGCCCGCATCCGGGGCCGCAGACGATCCCATTCTGCGTCGCTGCTGGCCAAGATTTCCTTCGCCTGACGGGATGCGCGCGCAAATCCGGCAACAAGATCAGGTTTCTCAGCTGCCATTTCGCCCGTGACAACATAGCCAAGCAACGGTGTGTCTGTGCTCAAACCAAGTGCGCTCGCCGCATCTTTGACTGAGACCAGCGGCACCATGCCTTTGGCCTGCATTTTCGCACCAAAGTGCCAAAAATTGATCGCCCCTTGAACATCACCGCTGAGCGCGGATTTGAAGATCAATGGCGGGGCACCAAACACCTGCTCCGTTGAGCCGGCAAGGTCAAAACCATGTTTGTCCTGCGCATAGGCCTGTAAAAGCAACCAGCTCTTGTCGACTGGGCCACCGGCAATGCCTACCTTCTTACCCTTAAGATCCTCTAAAGATTTGATGCCGCTATCGGCTTTTACCATCAGCCCACCGACAGCCTTGGAATAGGGAATAAACTTGAAATCCTTGCCCGCAGCCCGCTGCCGGGCGACCCAAATCCAGTCAGCAACAACGATATCCGCCTCGCCACCTTGGAAGGCGACGCGCGTGGCGGCGCCGCCGGCCATGCCTTGAACGTCAAGGGTGAAACCGTTGGCTGTGTCAAGTTTGTGGTGTTTTATGACATCCAGTTCCCAGTTGACCGTACCGATTTTGAGCACGGCGGCTTTTAAAACCGGGGTTTCAGCAAGAGCTGCGGCGGCGCTGAATGCGACGGCACAGAGGGCTGTTAGAAGGGTTTTCATGGCTCGCTCCCGTTTGATTTGGGGAGAAGGTAGCAGTTTTAGCGCGTAAGAAAAGTCGCCTTTGGTATGGGTCACACCGCCAATGCGATCATACCGCCGGGGTGACGCGCAATTTTGCCTTTTAAATCAAGCTCCTGCAACGCCTCTTTGACGATTGGCGGCGGTGCCGCGAGTTGCCGGATAAGCTCGTCTTCGGGCACTGGCGAGGGGCTCAGGAGGTCCATCACCGCAGTGTCGAGGTCTGTGGAGTTGGATTGGGAAGGCGGTGCTTTGGGTGAGGTGGTGGAATTTTGGGTGTCAAACAGGTCCATTTGCGGGTGTGGTTGGGCCACAGTAAGGGCTTCATGAATATCGCACCCAGACCGCACCAATGCAGCACCATCGCGGATCAAAATATTGCAGCCCGCGGCCCGCCCGTCCATCGGATGGCCTGGCACCGCCATGACCTCGCGGCCCTGATCAAGGGCTGCGCGCGCGGTGATCAGGGAGCCAGATTTGGCGGCGCCCTCGATAACGACGACGGCTTTGGCAAGACCGGAAATGATGCGATTGCGGCGTGGGAAATGGCGGGCTTGTGGGGATAAGCCGATGGGCATTTCAGTCAGGTGGAGGCCCTTGGTTTGGATTTCGCCGTATAGATCACTGTTTTCATTGGGATAAATATTGTCGATACCGCCAGCCGTAATCGCAATGGTGCCGGTTGGCAACGCGGCGCGATGGGCCTCTGCATCGATGCCGCGCGCGAGGCCAGAAATGATTGTGTAGCCCAATTCCCCAAGCTCAGCGGCGAGTTTTGCAGCCATGCGGCGACCGATGGCAGAGGCGTTGCGCGCGCCTACAAGTGCTATGATGGGTTTGTTGCTGAGCAAGGCAGGGTTTCCGCGTGACCAGAATAGCGGCGGCGGGTCGGAGATTTGTGCCAATTGCGCGGGATAATCAGGGGTGCCGAGGCAAAAGAGCTTTGCGCCAAGAGCTTTGGAACGATCATATTCCGCGCGAGCTTTATCAGCGTTTTCAAGGGCATAGCCCTTTGCCCCGGAGCTGGCGGCAATGTCTGGCAAGGCTGCAAGGGCTTTTGAGGCATCCCCGAACTGGCGCAGCAAGCGCAAGAAGGTGACTGGCCCCACACGCGGAGCGCGGGCAAGCTGGATCCACGCAATTGCATCGGATTTGCTGTGTGGCACGGCAGTTTTGGGAATCAGAGCGGCGTTTTGCATGAGCGCCAGAGTGGTTTTTCGGGGTTAATTGCGGATTAATCTTATTGCGATTTACGGCCGCACTGATCCGGCACGCATATGATGTGTGCCATGCACGGCAGATGCAGCAAACCTTAAGTTCAGGTTAATTTCGGGGGGTATTGCTTAACGCTTTGTTACCAAGGCCCAAGTCCGACACATCAGGACCACACCGCTTGAATCTTCAAACTGCCCTTTGGAGGATGGCTGCTCAGAATGGTGCTGATCTCATCGAGTGAAAGCCGATGCGAAACGATCCGCTCGATCTCAGGACCATAGGTCTTGATGACCTCCAAAGCCGCCGGGATATTGTGATTTAGGGAATGCGACCCGGCGATCGTCAGCTGCCTGCGAAAAACTTCGAACGGAGAGATTTCAACCCGCGCCTCCGCCGGGCAAACCCCGAAGAAAGAAGCCTTGCCACCATTGGCCACGTAATCCAACAGACGTGCTGCGACTGCGGGCACGCCGGTTGCATCCACCGCAAGGTCAGCGCGATGATGCCAGTCCGAAAGTGCCGCCTCGCTCGACTGGATCGACTGAAAGCCGAAGCTATCGGCCAGCTCAAGACGGCTTTGGTCGATATCTGCGAGAGTGATTTTGGCCACGCCCCGCATTTGCAGCGCGATACCAAAAAGCACGCCCATCGGGCCTGCGCCAAAGATCAGCGCTTCCTCCATCCATGGCTCAAACACCGCATCCACGCCATTCAGAACGCAGCCCATCGGTTCTGCCAGAGCCGCCTGCGCATAGCTGATATCGCCCATGGGTACGATTGCACGAGCGTCAACGACGCTCAGTTCGGCAAACCCACCATGGACCGTTACACCATATGCCCCAAGGTTTTCACATAGATGCGCCCAACCCCGATTGCAGGCCTTACAGGCACCGCATTCAATGTTGGGATCGACAACCACACGATCGCCCAGATTGATGTTCGTAACCGCCGCACCAAGCCCAACCACTTCGCCTGCATATTCATGGCCCGGCACCACCGGAAAGGCGTTTTCACCGTAATTGGCTTTGAGAACCTCGAAATCCGTGTGGCAAATGCCGCTTGCCTTGACTGCGACAACCACTTCGTTTGGTCCGGGGGTTGGATCGGGCAAGTCCTGAAGCGAGACGACATTGCGGCTGGTAAAAACGATGGCTTTCATCTGGGATCAGCTTTCAAGATAGGATTTCAGGGCCGCCTCGACACCATCGGACCAGATCATATTCAGCCAAGTGGCAAAACGAGTGCTCACCTGAGGGTGTTGGGCCAGATCACCATATATATTGTCCTGATCCAACCATGCCTGAGGGTTGGATTTGGCGAGCCTTGCGCAAGCCTCCAGGGCATCCCAATTGGGATCGTTGGGCGTAATACTGGAGCCATCTTCGCGGGTTCCAGCACACATTCTGGCCCAAAGAGCCTGAGACAAGATCAAACCGTCCGCAGCCGTGCCAGCAGCCAATGCGTCGCGCAGAGTTGGCAGGATAAAGCCGGTTTGACGCGACGAGCCGTCAAATGCCACGCGGCGCACGGTGTCGATGATTTCGGGATTTGAAAAGCGGGTTTCGATCAGGGTGACATAATCTTGGGGCGTCATGCCCGGCACGTCATCGACCTGTTTTGCGATCTCGGTGCCTGCGACTTTGAGGAAGAACTTGTTGATGAGTGGATGGCTCATGCAGCCGGAAATGAACTCAACCGACAGGATTTCGCCTGCATCAGAGATGATCCGGTGGCCACCATTGAGAATGCGAATTTTCATCGCCTCAAAGTCATGAACATCCGACGTAAGAGTGGCGCCTACATGCTCCCAAGCTGGGCGACCGGCGCAAAATGCGTCTTCAATCACCCATTGGCGAAAATTCTCGTGTGTGACCGGGGCCTGATCCTCAACGCCCATGCTTTGGGCCAAGGCAATCTCTTTGGGGCCCGTCGCTGGGACGATGCAATCAACCATGGAGTTGGGAAAGCTGCATTTGCTCTCAATCCAAGCCGCGAGGTCAGGGTCGCAAAGCGCGGCAAGGGAGACGACGGTTTGACGCACGACATCGCCATTGCCTTGAAGATTGTCGCAGCTTTGAACCGTGAGGGGGCCAATGCCAGCATCGCGGCGCAGTTTGAGAGCGGCAATGATCGCGCCAAACGCGGTCATTGGGGTGTCTGGGTTGGCCACGTCGTGCTGGATGTCAGCGTGATGGGCATCAAAGGAATTGCTTACCGGGTCGATATAATAGCCGCCTTCGGTCACGGTCAAAGCGACAATGCGAATCTCGGGCCTTGCCAGTTGCGCGATCAGCGGACCATTGCCGTCTTCGACAGGCAGAAATCCGATCATTGAGCCGATCACCTCGGCAAAGCGGCCTTTGGGATCAAGTTCGATGAGCGTGGTCAGATAGTCCTGCGCGGCAAGGCGTTTGCGTTGCGCGGCGTCTGCGTCGCGAACGCCCGCGCCGATGATACCCCAGTCATGGGCAAGACCCTGCTCCATCAAACGGTGAAGATACCATGCTTGATGCGCGCGGTGAAAATTGCCCAAACCAATATGGACAATGCCCGGTGTGAGCGCGGTGCGATCATAGCTGGGGGTTTTGATAGCCGCAGGAAGGGTCGCCAAGTTGGCGTTCGACAATTTCACGTCAGCTCATCCAGTTGCCGCCATCGACATTCAGTGTTTGACCGGTGATGTAGCGGGCCTCGTCTGAGGCCAGAAACACGCATGGATCGGCCACATCGATTGGGTCGCCCATGCGGCCCAAGGGCACGGCCGCGCCCACTTCTTTTTTCTTCTGGCCGATGGGTTTGTTTTCATATTTGGCAAATTGCGCATCCACGACATCCCACATCTCTGTGTCGATGACGCCCGGCGCGATTGCGTTCACGCGGATCTTGTCAGCGGCCATTTCCTTAGCCATGGATTGCGTGATGGAAATCACGGCAGCTTTGGTGGCGCAATAGAGCGTGACATTTGGTTCACCGCGCCGCCCGGCCTGTGAGGAGAAGTTGATGATTGCGCCTGCGCCGCGGGCTTTCATCAGGGGCACGACGGCCTGAGTGGTGAAGATGGTGCCCCCGACATTGACGTCAAACTGGCGGCGGTAATCGTCTTGGGTGATGCGATCAAGGGAGGCCATGTTGAAGATGCCAGCCGCGTTCACCAGAATGTCGATGCCGCCCCATGCGTCTTTGATCGCGTTCACGCCTGCGGTGATGGAGGCAAGGTCGGTCATGTCCATTCTGACGGCCATTCCGCCCACCGCCGCTGCGGTCGCGTCGGCCTCCTCGCCAAGCACATCGGCAATCGCGACCTTGGCGCCCTCAGCGGCATAGGCCTCACAAATGGCGCGACCGATGCCGCGAGCGCCGCCGGTTACGAGTGCTTTTTTTCCGTCGAGACGCTTCATTCTATGCGCAGCCCATTGTCATCGAATTTGTGGATTTGGGTGGCTTCTGGTGTCAGAAAGATTGGATCGCCGTAGCGAACACTCACATCGCCCGTGGCACGTACGGTCAAAGGGTCACAGCTTTTAATGCCATGGACATGGATGAAGGTGTCTGAGCCAAGATGCTCGGCCACACCGACTGTGCCTTCCCACGTGCCTGCGCTCGACGACACGTTGATGTGTTCGGGGCGTATGCCGATTGTGCTACAATCATGTTTTGCCGCTTCCTCCCCAGTCAGGAAGTTCATCTTTGGAGAGCCGATGAAGCCTGCGACAAAGAGATTTCGCGGCGTGCGGTAAAGTTCGAGCGGGCTTCCCACCTGCTCGATCACACCGGCCTGCAAGACCACGATTTTGTCGGCCATTGTCATGGCTTCAACCTGATCGTGGGTCACATAGACCATGGTGGTTTCGAGCTTTTTATGCAGCTCGGAGATTTCCATGCGCATCCCCACACGCAGCGCGGCATCTAGGTTGGAGAGCGGCTCGTCGAACAAGAATGCGGAGGGTTCGCGCACAATTGCGCGGCCAATGGCGACGCGCTGGCGCTGCCCACCCGACAACTGACCCGGACGGCGATCAAGATAATCGGTGAGGTTTAGAGCCTTGGCGGCGGCTTCGATCCGTTTGCTCTGCTCGTCTTTGCTGAGCTTGGCCATGCGCATGGGAAAGGCGATGTTTTTGCGCACAGACATATGCGGGTAAAGCGCATAGGACTGGAACACCATCGCAAGGCCACGCTTGGCAGGTGGCAGTTCGGTGGCGTCCGCCCCATCAATCTCAATATGGCCGCTCGTTGTGTCCTCCAGCCCTGCAATCAGGCGCAAAAGCGTGGATTTACCACAGCCAGAGGGGCCAACGAAAACCACGAACTCGCCATCCTCAATCTCAAGATCAAGGGGCGGGATCACTTCGACATCGCCGAATTTCTTTTGAACCTGCTTGAGCTGGATGCGTCCCATAATCGAATTCCTTACTTCCAGTTCTTTATTTCACTGCGCCAAAGGTCAGGCCGCGAACAAGTTGTTTCTGGCTGAACCAGCCCATGATCAGAATTGGCGCGATTGCCATCAGCGAGGCCGCGCTCAGCTTGGCGTAAAACAGGCCCTCGGGGCTCGAATAACCGGCGATAAATGTTGTGAGCGGTGCTGCTTTGGCGGCGGTCAAGTTGAGGGTCCAAAACGCTTCATTCCACGCCAGAATGATGTTGAGCAGCACAGTGGAGGCCATGCCGGGGATCGCCATTGGCGTGAGGACATAGATGACCTCTTCGCGCAGGCTCGCCCCATCCATGCGGGCCGCCTCAAGGATCTCGCCGGGGATTTCGCGAAAATAGGTATAGAGCATCCAGACGATGATCGGCAGGTTTATCAGCATCAAAACCAGCGTCAGACCAAGGCGGGTGTCCATCAGGCCAGTGTCGCGGAAGATCAGGAAAATCGGGATCAAAACGCCCACAGGGGGCAACATTTTGGTGCTCAGCATCCACATCAGCACGTTCTTGGTATTCTTGGACGGCACGAAGGCCATGGCCCATGCAGCAGGGACGGCCACCAAGAGCCCAAGAAACGTCGAGCCAAGGGAAATGATCACCGAGTTTGTGAAATGCTTGAGATAGTCAGAGCGTGCCTGAACCGCGCCGAAACTTTCCGTTGTCCAACCGCTGGAAAACAGGATTTCGAGCGGCGCGCGGATTGCGTCTTCTTCGGTTTTGAAAGAGAGCACAACGATCCACAGGATCGGGAAAAACATCAGAAAGCCGAGCGTGCCAGCGATGGCTG
>CAZQMR010000016.1:5349-29886 GCA_964594465.1 uncultured Rhodobacterales bacterium | reverse complement strand
GTTTTGTGGCCGCAACCAAGATCGATGAAGGCTATATGATGCAGCTCATCGAGCACCTTTCGCTCGCGACCGGCTACTCGCCGATCAATGCGGATGGGTCGATCAATGAAGACACGACCAACCTTGTGCAGCTTTTGGAGCTTTACAAAAAAATGGTCGCAAACTCCCCTGCTGGCGATCTTTACTGGTCCCAGTCGCGCGAGCTTTACCTTGATGGCAAGGCTGCGATGGTGATTTGGTCACCATCTATTCTGGACGAGTTGGGCGGCTTGCGGGACAGTGCGCCGGTTACGATTTCGGATGATCCAACAACGAAAGAATTGGCGCAAAACACTGGCTTTTCGACAGTTATTTCCGGTCCGGGCAATGCGGATGGTGCAGCTTATGCCGACGTACGGTATCTTGGCATTACAGCAGATGCGAACACATCTGTGGCTCAGGATTTCGTGAAATATGTTGTCTCGGAAGGCTATGGTCAGTGGCTGAGCCAAGCGCCTGAGGGCAAGTTCCCGGTGCGCCGTGGCACTGGCGCGGGCGACACTTCTTACGAAGCGAAATGGGCGAGTCTTGATGTGGGAGTAGATCGCAAGGCACCTCTTGCGGACATTTATCCACAGCAAGTGATCGACGATATTGTTGCGGGTCTTTCCGTTGGCGATCGTTGGGGTGTAGCGGATGGCCAGTTGGCCACGGCCTCCAAAATCGTGAACTCACAGATCATGTCTCAGGTTATTCGTGAAATGACTGATGGTGAGTTGTCTGTTCAGGAGGCGGCTGACAAGATTGTAGCTGAGCACAAAGCGCTCGATCTATAATTGAACACTGGGCGGCGCTACGCTTTGCGCCGCCCAGATTGACCTGATCATTCCGGTGAAACCTGACACGACAGCAAGGCCGCCCAAAGGGTTGGGCCCGCTTGCAAAACGCGAGATGCGCTTTGCGTATATGCTGTTATTGCCGACATTCTTGATCGTTTTGTCCGTTGTGCTGTTTCCATTGTTTGCCAACATCTGGATCAGTTTCAAACCGGTGACCTTGGGAGATCTGCGTGCGCCTTCGATCCTTGTGAATGAGCGCATGATGGGCAAGTTGAACGCGGTTGGTGATGAGGCTGACATTCGCTACCGGGCCCGCAACTCTTCGCGCAAGAGCGCCATAGCGGCTGTTGTCATGACGGATGACCTGCCGTCTACTTTGCGCGTGATTTCGGTGGATGATCGCTGCACGCTCAGTGGCGTCGCCTTGCGCTGCGACCTTGGAGATTATGAGCCCGGGCAGCGTGAGGACATCCTTGTTCGCGTGGCTGCGACAGAGGCCTTTCTCGCCGATCCGATCAACGTTAAGGCCACCAAGGCCGCCTTTGAGTTCGTGCCGGAGAATATCTTAACAAACGGCGACTTTACGCTGGAGAATTTTCGCAAGGTTTTTAACGCGTCGGACTTTTGGCAGGTGCTTTGGGCGTCACTTTACTACACAGTTGCCGGGACCGTTGGGGCGCTGGTGATGGGGTTGTTCGCCGCGCAGTTGATGAACATGAGTTTTGGTGGCCGAAGTATTCTGCGCGGATTGTTCCTGTCGCCTTATGTCGCTCCTGTGATTGCAGTTGCGCTTGCGTGGGTGCTGCTGCTTGATCCGGGACCGGGCGGCACGCTGAATGCACTTTTGATCCAATTGGGCGTCATCGAAGGCCCGATCAGCTTTTTGGGCCAGCGCGATGTTGAGATCAATGTGTTGGGTCTGTCGTTTGACTTTCCTGTCGCCCTTACGGTCGTCATCATCTTCGAAATTTGGCGCTATTTCCCGCTTGCGATGTTGTTCATTCTTGCCCGGATGCAATCAATGGCGTCTGACATTTACGAGGCGGCGGAAATTGATGGAGCCACGCCGCTGCAGCAATTCCGGTTCATTTCATTGCCGCAGTTGATGGGCATTATGGCGGTGCTGTTTTTGCTGCGCTTCATTTGGACCTTCAACAAGTTCGATGACATCTTTTTGCTGACAGGCGGTGCTGCTGGTACGCGAACCTTGACGGTGAATGTATATGAGCAAGCCTTTGCGGTTTCTAATTTGGGGGCGGGTGCGGCTGTGGCGGTTGTGGTGTTCCTTGTGCTGCTTGTTTTCTCGGTGATCTTTTTCAAATTCTCACCACAGGATGACGCATGAGCCGCTTTGGCAACATCTTTTATTTATGCCTGCTGTTTGGTGCGCTTTGGGGTGCCATTGCAACTGTGGTTGTGACCTTGCTGGCGCTTTTCATTTCGGGGCATCCGTTTCAGCCGCAAGTGTCCGCTGGGGCGTTGGCAGGATTGGTGTCTGCCGGGGTGCTTACGGGATTTGCGCCGGCACGACGTTCTGTTGGTATCATTGTTTTGGCGGCCCTTCTTTTTGTTCTGATCCTGAGTGTGACCTCAGGTGCTATGCCTTTGGGGCTGCCACTGGGGATCTATTCGATTGGTCAGATGATTTTCGTCATTTTGCTTGCGCTGATCGCGGTTCAAGCGATCAATCTGACCGCCAAAGATCTGGGGCCGGGGCGGGAGCGTCGCTATAATGTCGAGGTGCTCTGCCTGCGGTTTCTAAAGGGTTTCGGGTTGGTTGCGTTCACGATTGCGGTGGCACTGCCGTTTTTTGTCATGGTTATGATGAGCCTCAAGAACCAACAGCTTTTGCTGTCCAACCCGCTTGATTTTTCAATCGACTTTAGTCAGGGCGCGGCGATCTTGTTTCGCAGCTATATTGAGCTGTTCACGCAGTACCATTTTGGTGCTTACCTGATGAACTCCGCCATTGTGTCTGTGGCAACGGTTGCCATCACTTTGTTCTTTGCGGTTCCTGGAGCTTACGCTGTTGCACGGCTGAAATTCCCCGGACAGAATTTTCTGAGCCGCTCGATTCTGCTGATCTATATGGTTCCGATGATTGTGCTGGTGATCCCGCTTTATGCGATTTTCAGTCAGATGGGGATGCGCAACACGCTTTGGGGTCTGATGTTAGTATATCCGGCCACAACCATCCCGGTCGCGCTTTATATGCTGCAGGGGTATTTCCGTGGCATCCCGTCAGAGTTGGAAGAAGCCGGGCTGATGGATGGGCTGACGCGCCTAAATGTCATTCGAAAGATCACCTTGCCGCTGGCGCTGCCTGCACTCGCGTCTGTCGCGCTCTATGTCTTCATGATTGCGTGGAACGAATTTCTCTTTGCCTTCATGTTTCTTGACAATGTGGACCTATACACGTTGTCGCGCGGCATTGCGGAACTGAATTCTTCGGAGGTTCCGCGCCAGCATTTAATGGCGGGGGCCGTGATCGCAACAGTTCCGGTACTGGCTTTGTTTCTCTGGTTTGAGCGCTTCCTTGTGGCGGGGCTGACGGCTGGGAGTGTGAAAGGGTAATTCTCATGTCTTTGATGCAAACGGCGATTGATACGCTGGCCAAAAATGATCGCGGGGGCTTCACGATCCCGACAGAGGGGCTGTATCCGTATCAATGGAATTGGGACAGTGCATTCATCGCACTCGGCATTGCGACCTACGACATGGATCGGGCTTGGGCGGAGGTGACGTCGCTGCTTGAGGGACAATGGCCAGATGGCATGGTTCCCAGCATTATTTTCCGCTCTGATGATCCAAGTTACTTTCCCGGCCCGTCGCGCTGGGGCAATACGTTGGGTCCGATCCCGTCTACGGGTGTGTCGCAACCTCCGGTCTTGGCAACGATTGTGCGGCAATTGACGCAAGCCCAGACAGCGCAGGACCTTGCACGTATGGAGGAGGTTTTTGATGGCCTATTCGCGTGGCACAAATGGTTTCATGAGGCGCGTACGGCCAAAGGGATTGTCGCAACTGTTCATCCTTGGGAGACCGGCCGCGACAATTGCCCGGAATGGAACATTGGGTTGGACGCGATGACCGTTGCCCCGGATTTGGCGCCTTATACACGCATGGACAACAAGCATGTCGGCGCGCAATACCGGCCAAGTCAGGATCAATACGATCGCTACCTGACCATTGTTCAGTTCGGAGACAGCATTGGCTGGGACCAGCGGCGCCTGACGGATGAGGGGCCTTTTTTGATGGCGGATCCCAACATCCATTTCATTTTATTGCGCGCGGACAAAGATCTGCTGGCGATGGCCCATGTTCTGGGCAGGCCCAGCGTAACACGTGATCAGATTTCATCCTGGATCGCAAAAGCTGAGGCCGCGACGGACTACTTATGGAACGAGGATTTGGGAGCATTCACCGTGCGTGATGTACATACTGACACCTTTTCCGACGGGTTCAGCAATAGCAGTGCGTTGTGCTTTTATGCAGACACAGGAACAGCGCATCAGCGCGCCCGTGTTTTGGAAAACCTCAACAGAGTGGCCCAAAAGGTCGAATATTTGCTGCCGAGCTGGGACCCTGACGCACCGGGATTTGAAGCCCAGCGGTATTGGTGTGGCCCGCTTTGGCCGCAGATGAATTACATGACGTCCTTGGGGCTGGCGGAGCAGGGTGAGCCAGAATTGGCACAGAAAATCCGGGACGATTTGTGCCGCGCAATTGAGAAGTCGGGCTTTTGGGAGTGTTTTAACCCGCTTTCAGGCGAGGGTTGTGTTGGTGCGAATTTTTCATGGACTGCGGCGGTATGGCTGTCATTGCAGCATGAGAATAAGATGAAAGGCGTGGCTTAGATGGGGGCAATCAGCCTGAAAGCTGTCGAAAAGTGGTTTGGCGATACGCAAGTCATCAAGGGCATTGATCTGGACATCAAAGATGGCGAGCTGATCATCTTTGTCGGCCCATCGGGCTGCGGGAAGTCCACCTTGCTGCGCATGATTTCGGGGCTCGAAGAAACCAGCCGGGGGCAAATTTTGCTCGATGGGAATGATGTCACGCACAAGATCCCATCAGAGCGGGAGCTGTCGATGGTGTTTCAATCCTATGCGCTTTACCCGCATTTGAGCGTGGCGGAGAATATGGGTTTTGCGCTGAAATCTGCGGGAGCGCCAAAAGCCGAGATCGCGGAAAAAGTTGGTCGCGCGGCGGAAATTCTCAAGTTGCAGGATTACATGGATCGACGCCCTAAGGACTTGTCTGGCGGGCAACGGCAGCGCGTTGCGATTGGGCGTGCGATTGTGCGCAAACCCAAGGGGTTTTTGTTTGATGAGCCGCTCTCGAACCTTGACGCTTCGCTTCGCGTTGACATGCGGTTTGAAATTGCGCGCTTGCACAAGACGCTTGCCAGCACGATGGTTTATGTCACCCATGATCAGGTCGAGGCGATGACTTTGGCTGACCGGATCGTTGTTTTGCGCGACGGTCTGATCATGCAGGTTGGCACCCCGCGCGAACTTTATGAGAGCCCTGAGAATGTGTTTGTGGCCCAGTTCATTGGGAGCCCGAAAATGAACTTGCTTGCGGGGAACATGGCGGGGGATCAATTCGTTTTGGCGGGTGAAACAGGGAGCGCAATTCAGGCGGATGCACAGTTTGCAGCGACGCAAATTGGCGTGCGCCCGGAGCATATTTCAGTCGTTGAAGAGGGCCGTGGGCAGTGCACGGGCGTTGTTCAAGTCAGTGAGTATCTAGGCGCGGACTACTTTCATTACGTTGATTGTGGTCCGCTTGGTGTGTTGACGGTTAGAACGTCTGGAGCCTCTAAGGAGATCGAAGGCAGTACGGTGAGCCTTGATTTTGAGAGAGACAAAATTCACTTTTTCGATGAGGTGGGCAGGGCTAAGAGGTAACGAGAGAACCCTCCAGCTTGCGATGTCAGTTTTGCGTGTGTCAGCTAGAGCGCCCCGCCTTAAACATGAATCGCTTATTCGCTGCCTCTCCCTTTGGTCGAACGCGAAAAGCGATACGGGTTGGTTCAGGTTAAAGGCGAGACGCTTTAAGTTCAAGAACTGGGGTTCCAAGGATTTCAGGGTCGGGTGTCACGCCAAGCCCTGCATCTTCAGGCGGCGCAATCCGTCCGTCTTTGCGCAGGGGGCAATCAGGGGCGATACGAGGGGCGACATAGCCAGAGAGATCACAGACGTTCAGCAATGATCCGCGCGGCGTTGAAGCTGCAAAATGGAGCGACGCGGCAGTCACAATGTCAGAGCCCCAGGTGCATTCCGCACAAATCTCAGCGCCCAGATGCACAGTAAGATCCCGCGCGCGGCGCATTGAAGACAAGCCACCAAATTTGGACAGCTTCAGCGCAACCGCATCAAGGCAGCCCAACTCGTGTGCACGTAGCAAAGAGGCCAAATCAAACGCGCATTCATCAATCTTCATAGCCAGCCCAGTTGCTTGGCGCACTGCGGCGCAATCCTCCAGCGTCTTGCAAGGCTGCTCCAGCATCACATCAAGATGGGCGACCGCGCGCCCTGTGCGCGTGGCGTGCAGCTTTGAGGCACCACAATTCCAATCGCCATATACCAAGGGCCCATCACCTACCGCCTCGCGGACCTTTGCCAGCCGCTCTGCATCCGCCTGCCAATCCGCATCCGCGCCCAGCTTGGCCTGAAACTGACGAATGCCGGTGGCATAGGCCTCCTTGGCAATGCGTGCCATCTCGTCGGGATCAATGCAGGTGATGGAATGATAGAGCGGCATATCCCGCCGCGTGCGCCCGCCCAAAAGCTGGTAAAGTGGCAGGTCCGTTGCCTTCCCGTACAAATCCCAGAGCGCCATATCCACGATGGATTTCACCGCTAAATGACCGGGCAAAAAGCTGTCGAGCTTGCGCATTGGCGCATCAACGCCTGTGGGCGTGATGCCGAGAATTTCAGGTGCCATTTCAGTGATGGCACTTGGCACCCCATCCGCAAATGCAGGCAAGTAATGAGGGATCGGGCAGACCTCCCCCCAACCTTTCAGGTCGGTATCAGTTTCCAGACAAAGCACATGGGTTTTGACCGTTGCGCAGGTTTTCCCCTCAGCCATGTAATAGGTCTCATGACTGGTCAGATCGACGGACCAAAGGGTGATGCGATTGACCCTCATGAGTAGATCGCGACCGGATCACCAAGTTCTGCTTCATCGGGATGGACCCCAAGGCCGGGGCTTTCAGGCAAGTGCAGGTGACCGTCAATGTTGCGCGGGCCGCGCCCGCCCGTGATGTCTTTGGTCACCATGTCCTGGCAAGCCCAGACTGCATGGCAGTTTTCATCCGGGATTGTTGCAGAGAGTTGCAAGGCTTCTGTATCGGCCAGCACAGATCCACCGGTTGCCATGACGAACATGTCGATACCATGGGCCAAAGCAATATCACGCATGCGTGCGGCTTTGGTTAGACCGCCGATGCGGTTCAATTTGATCCCGAAAACTTCTGCTATGCCATCGCGTGCAATGCGGGTGGCGTCTTGTAAGGTTACGAGCGATTCATCGATGGAAACGGGCGCTGGGTGTTTGGCGCGAATTGCTGCGATGTCATCAAGGCTTTCGCAAGGCTGTTCAAACATGACATCCAAATCTTGTGTGGCTGACATGACCCGCAGTGCCTGTTGCCGCGTCCAGCCGCGATTGACGTCGTAAAGCACGATTTCGCCTGGGTTGCGGATAGCTTCGACGTCTCTTATTCGCGCGATGTCACGTTCTACATCGCCTCCGATTTTTACCGAATGTGCGACGTAGCCGCGTTGGCGATAGCGATCAATCACGCTGCGGGTTTCTTCGACGGTTTTTGCGCCCACAGAAGAGGCAATTGGGCGCGGCGTGCGCGAGCCGCCTCCCATGAGATCTGCGATGGTGAGGCCGGCGGCTTGGCCTGCGATGTCCCAGCAGGCCATATCAATCGGACTTTTGGCATAGAGATGTCCGGGAAGCGAAAGGTCCATGGCCCGCTCCACATCTAGAATGCAGCGCGGATCAAGCCCAATTACAAACGGGGCCATTGTTTCTATCCCTGCGCGAATTCCGGGGCCATGGGCGGGCACATATGTGTGGCCCCAAGGCGTGCCTTCGCCCCAACCGGTAAAGCCATCGCTCGTTTCGATTTTGACCAGCGTTGCGTCCAATTTCTCGAACTTCAACCGTCCGCCGGATAGCCAGTAGGGATGTTCCAGAGGCAGGTCGACATGGTAGACTGATATGCGGGTGATTTTCATAGCTTATACTCTAAGACTGGGGTGCCGAGGCTGTTAAAGTCAGGTGTTGCGCCAAGACCGGACGCATCGGGTGCGAAAAGTTTGCCGTCTTGCGACCATGCGCCGCCAATTCCGGTGGAGCGGGTGTTGTAGTTCATGAGATCGGTGGTGTTTTGTAAGTACTCGGTTGGAGTGGATGCGGCAAAATGTGCGACGAGGGTGCTGGTGATTTCTCCGCCCCAAGTGTCTTCGCTCACGACGGGGATACGGTTCTCGACCAAATAATCCCTAACGCGACGCGCCTTTGAAATCCCGCCAAGGTTGGAGATTTTCAGGCAGCAAATCTCTGCACCGCGATCCATGACGATACGCTGCGCTGCTGCCATTCCGGTGATGCATTCATCGAGCTTCATGGGTTGCTGTGCAACGCGCCTCACTTGCTGGCATTCTTCGTAGGTTTTGCAGGGCTGTTCCAGAATGTAGTCCAAATCAGCCGTCGCGCGGGCAACACGTATCGCGTTGTCCACGCGCCATCCCTGATTGGCGTCGGCCATCGCTTTCTCGCCCGGTTCCAAGAGCGCGACGCCGGCCTTGATTCGCTCAATATCGCGCTCCCAATCACCGCCCACTTTGATTTGGAACTGTTTGTAGCCTTCCGACCGGTAGCGTTGCATTTCCGCCAAAGTCTCTTGCGTCGCTTTTTGAGGCGCGACCCGGTACATCGGTGCGCCCTCGGTCAGTTTGCCGCCCAAAAGCATCCAGAGCGGTTGGGTGCAGGCTTGGCCCAGGATGTCCCAACAGGCTGCATCAAAGGGAGCTTTGGCATATCCATGGCCTTGCACCGTGTCATCCATAACCTGTTCAATTTTGGCAACTTGGCGTGGGTCTTGACCAAGCAGTCGGGGTGCGATCAGCGGGGTCAGTGCCACCACACCTTCGGAATGCGCAACCATGTAATTTTCACCACAGGGCGTGAATTCGCCACATCCTTGCAATCCGGCATCGGTGTCGATGACAACAACGCTGGCCTTGGCAACTTCGATAGCATTGCCCGCGCCCCACGCATATGCGCCGCCAACATAGGGAAGGTCGGTCTTGAAAACGCGGATGCGGGTTATTTTCATGGGTTATCAGGTATCGTGTTTGCGTTGGCGTTGATCAGGCGACATCTTTGCGAGGCTTGAAGCTTTCAGGGTCGTAAGCTGGGCCAGCCAAGACACGCGCTGCGCGTGGCTCGCCGTGGATCACGACCTCTAGGGATGTTTCCGGTTTGGAGGCTTCGGGTTTGATATAGGCGAAGGCCAGAATTTTGCCGACTGTTGGGCCAAAGGCCACAGATGCGGTTGAGCCCACCACTTTGCCGTTCAGCATCACCGCTTCGCCGCCGTGGCCATCTGCCTTGCCGTTAGGTTCAATTTCCAAATATGCGCAAACCCATGGCAGGTCTGTGTTCAGTGTTTTGTCGCGACCAAGGTAGTCTTTGTCTGTGCGGGCAAAGCGGAGCACATCGGCCTCGGCTAGGGTTACTTCATTGGTTAGTTCGCCTGCGCCCTTGAAGCCCTTTTCCATGCGCATGGCGTTCATCGCGAATGATCCATAGTTGGCGATCCCATTGGGTTTACCAGCGGCCCAAAGCGCGTTGTAGACATCAAGGCAAGCTGCATTGGGCATGTGGAACTCCCAGCCTAACTCACCTGCATAGGACATGCGAAAGGCCCAAATTTCATGGCCCGCGACGGTGATTTTCTGTGCGGACAGCCAGCGAAACCCTGAATTGCTAAGATCGGCATCGGTGCAGGCGGCAAGAACGTCCCGCGCTTTGGGACCGTTGAGCGATAAGGCTGACCAATCTGGCGACAAAGCTGTGATGGTTGCGTTTTCCTCTGAGCGGTGCTGGTCCAGATGATCCAGCAGACGTTGTTCGAAGAAGGCGGCGCAGACCAGATAGAACTGGTCATCCGCCATGCGCACAATGGTCGTCTCCAACTCAATCCGGCCCGCGCGATTGAGCATATGGGTTAGCGTGATCGAGCCGTTCTTTTGGGGCATGCGATTGGCGGTCAGACGATCCAGCAGCGCATAGGCATCCGGCCCCTTGACCAGCACCTTGGTAAAGGCGGTGACGTCCATGATGCCCACTGCCTCGCGCACGGCTTTAACTTCGGCGGCAACCATGTCGTCAACCGGCGTGCGATTGAAAGAGTAGTGATCCTCTTGCTCGATGCGCTTGGCAAAAAAGCGGGGACGCTCGAACCCGTAGACCTCCTCATGCACTGCGCCTTTTGCCTTCAGCAAGTCGTGCAGGGGCGACGGTTTGATAGGGCGCCCAGCAAGCCGATTGAAATGTGGGAAGGGGATTTCGTGGCGCAGGCAATAGTCTTCTTCGGCCTTCACCACCTGCCAGTCTTTCGTCGCGTAGCTGCCAAAGCGGCGGGGGTCGTACTCGCGCATTGAAATATCTGCGGCTCCTTGTACCATCCAGCGTGCCAGTTCGCGTGTTAGTCCCGGCCCCCAGCCAATTCCGATTTGTGTGCCGCAACAGCACCAGTAATTGCGCAGGCCGGGGGCGGGGCCGATGAGGGGGTTGCCATCGGGGGGATGCGAAATCGCGCCATGCACCTCGCGCTGAATGCCAAGTTCAGCAAAGATCGGCATACGGTTCAGGCTTTCCTCAAGATAGGGCATGATGCGGTCGTAATCTGCGTCAAACAGCCAATTCTCGTAGTCCCACGGGCAATGATCGTGCCACACAGAGTTCGGGTTTTCCTTTTCGTAAATCCCAATGAGCCCGCGCTTTTGCTCCATCCTGATGTAGCCCGACACTTTTTTGTCGTCGCGGATCACGGGAAGTTCGGTTTCCAGGGTTTCGAATTGAGGCACCGGTTCTGTGACAAAATAGTGGTGCGTCATGGAGGTCATCGGCAGCTCAAGCCCGGACCATTCGCCCATCTGTCGTGCATAAGTGCCGCCAGCATTGACCACATGTTCGCAAGTGATCGTGCCTTGTTCGGTCTCGACCTGCCATTCGCCCGACGGAACTTGCGTGATGTTGGTCGCGCGGCACTGGCGGATGATCGTCACACCTTTTTGGCGTGCGCCCGCTGCCATTGCCATCGTGACATTGGTGGGGTCGACATGACCGTCATCAGGGGTATGCAGCGCGCCCAACACGCCTTCAAGATTGTAGAACGGGTGCAGTTCAGCGACGCGTTCGGGGCCGACAAGTTCGATGTTAAAGCCAAGCGCGCGACCCACGGACAGGGTATGGCGCAACCAGTCCATTTCATCTGTCGTGTAGGCCAGACGAAACGAACCGCAGCCGTGCCACGTCACAGGCTGCCCGGTTTCAGCCTCCAGCCCACCTGAATAAAGCCCGATATTGTAATCCACACATTTGCCCAAGCCGAAACTTGAAGTTGAGTGGGTTATCTGCCCTGCTGCATGCCATGTGCTGCCGGAGGTCAGTTCAGCCTTCTCCAGCAATACGGTATCCTCGCCCCAACCTTCATGTCCAAGATGATAGGCAAGGCCCACGCCCATTACGCCACCACCAACGATGACCACTCGAGCTTGGCTTGGAAATTCACGCGCCACGGCAAGGACCTCTTTTCGATTTGATTTTCTCTCGACACGCTAAGCGGACAAAAGTACCATCGTCAATCATGAATGGGACAGATGTATCAAACACAGTGCTTGAGAGGCTGGCAGGCGAGCTTGCTGAGCTGACACCTGAAGCACGCAAGGCTGCGACTTATGTGCTGGAGAATCCGCGCGATGTGGGCATATCAACTGTTCGAGAAATCGCTGAGGCAGCCAATGTGAAACCCAATACGGTTGTGCGCATGGCGCGTCAGGTTGGATTTGATGGATATGAAGATTTCCGCGAGCCATTCCGGGATGCGATCCGTCGTGGCGCCGCTGATTTCCCTGACCGGGCACGTTGGTTGCAAGATATCCGCAAGAGCGGTGATCTTGGAGGGCTATACGCTGACATGGTGCGTGATGTCCTCGCCAATATCGAGGAAACATTTGCGGAAATTTCAACGCGCGATCTCAAATCTGCAGCGGAATTGATTTGGACTGCGCGGCGGGTTTTTACCCTTGGGGTTGGTGTGAACAACTCCAGTGCGCGCAACTTCACTTATCTTGCCTCAACGGGAATGACCGAGTTTCACGCCATCCCGCGCCCCGGATCAACACCGGTTGATGATCTTTCCTGGGCCGATAATAATGACGTATTGATCGCAGTCACGTGCAAACCCTACCGTTCTGAGGTCGTTGAAGCCGTAAAGATTGCACGTGATCAGGGCCTCAAGATAATCGCTTTGTCGGACAGTCCTGCAAGTCCGATCATTCGAGCAGCAGACCATGGATTCACGGTTTCAATTGATACGCCGCAATTCTTCCCATCATCCGTTAGCATCATCGCTCTGTTGGAAACTCTGCTATCCTTTGTGGTTGCCGTTGCGAGCGAGGAAATCGTTGAGCGTGTCGAGACTTTTCACAAGCGCCGTCATCAGCTAGGCCTATATTACGAGGAGCCAAAATGAGTGATCCGGTTCGGTCTCTTGCTGCGCGGTACTACACGGACCCAGACGTATTTCGGGTAGAGAATGCCGGATTGTTGGCGCAAACATGGCAGTTTGGATGTCATGCTTCGGACCTTACCAATCCCGGAGATTACGCCACTTTTGAGATCGCGGGCGAAAGCCTTTTTGCTATTCGGGGTGCGGATAACCGTATCAGAGTTTTTTACAATGTTTGCCAGCACCGAGCGCATCAGCTGGTCAGTGGCACTGGCTCAACCCGTGTTGTTGTTTGCCCTTACCATGCGTGGACTTACGAGTTGACCGGGCAGTTGAGGGCGGGTCCAAACATCAAGTCCGTGGAAGGGTTTGATCGGTCCAGCATTTGTTTGACGCAGGTGAAAGTCGAGGAGCTTCTGGGGTTTGTGTTCGTCAATCTCGACCCAGATGCTGCCCCAATGGAAGACTGGTTCCCTAATGCCCGCGCTGAGTTAGAGGAGTGGGTGCCGCATTGGGCCGCGTTGAAGCCGCTTGAATGGGTGGATATTCCTGAAAGCTGCAATTGGAAAGTTTCGGTTGAGAACTATTCGGAATGCTATCACTGCTCGCTCAATCATCCAACTTTTGCCAATGGTGTGGTCAAACCCGAGACTTATGACATCCAACCGCAGGGCAAGTGCCTTCGCCATACGACCGAGTGCCAAAGCCTAGAAGACATGACTTATGATGTGCATTCCGGTTTTGCCCATCAGTATGAATATTCCAGCTGGTTCCTTTGGCCGATGTTCTCCTTTCAGGTTTATCCGGGCAATGTGCTGAACACCTATCACTGGCGCGCGATTGATGCCGATCACGTCGTGGTCTGGCGGGGCTGGTATTCGGTGGATGGGGCAGAGGACTTGAAGGTGCGCGCACTGGCTGTCCAAGATCGTGAAACCACTGTTCAGGAAGACATTCATCTGGTTGAATCTGTGCAGCGTGGGCTTAGTTCGCGTGGGTATACGCCTGGCCCGCTGGTTGTCGATCCCAAGGGTGGTGTGAACTCCGAACATCCGGTCATGCATTTGCAGGCTTGGATGCGTGACGCGATAGATGGGTTTAAGGGCGTTAATAATGCAGCAAAATCAAAGGACTAGGGCATGAGCAGTTTCGATGAAGATCTTTTCCTCAAGGGTTTAGAGCAGCGTAAGGCCACGCTTGGCGCAGAGTATGTTGAGAAAAATCTTGCGGCGGCTGATGATTTCACCCGTCCGTTTCAAGAGGCGATGACAGCTTGGTGTTGGGGTTTTGGCTGGGGAGATGACGTGATCGACGCCAAAACGCGCTCAATGATGAACCTGTCGATGATCGGGGCCTTGGGCAAAATGACAGAGTGGGAAATCCATTGTCGTGGCGCGATCAACAATGGTGTCAGCAAGGATGAAATTCGTGCGATCATCCATGTTATTGGGATTTATTGTGGTGTGCCTCAGGCGCTGGAGTGCTTCCGCGTTGCGCGTAAAGTGTACGAGGCGGAGGCATAGGGAGACGGGTTTACGCTCCTGTCACCGTCAGCCCTGTGCCAGTTCTTTTGCGCATTGCAAATAGTAATGTCTGGTTGGGCAATTGATTTGGTTGATCGCATGGTCCTTTAGGATTTCGCTTTTGACTTTGCGGGCGCTGGCGGCGTCTTGATCCGCATGAATTAGGCGATCCACCATTTGCAACGCCCATTGAGGGTCGTCGTTTGATCGGGCTTTTTCAATCGCGTCTTTGACAGCTTCAGGACCACCAGCCAGATCAATGAACTTTTGCGCTTCATCCGTTGGTGAGAGCGGGCTCAGCGAGGTTGGGTTGCCATCAAACCATCCCATCGTTCCCACGAAGTAGGCGCGAACGGAGAAGTCGACCCGGCCATAATATTCCCGCAAATGGGGTTTTGACGCCAGCTCAGGTGGCAATTTTACACGATGAGCCAGCTCATCAATTGTAAGGCCCGCATCCATTCCGTTTCGCGTTTCGTTTACAACATGGCGGATAGCATTTCGATAATCTGTTAGCGCATCTTTGATGGTATCCGCTCCGAAAAGCGCTTTGGTATGGCCCGGTGCCAAAACATCTGGTTCAAAACCCATAAGCAGGTCCATGGTATCGGCCCATGTATCAAAATCGCGATAGGCAGTGCCACGGATGGCGTAGAGGTTTGGAAAGGAGCGGTAGAAGTTGTCGCCGCTGATCAGCACTTTTTTCTCAGGATACCATACCACGATATGATCTGGCGTTTCACCGGGCGCGCGGACCAGTTCAAGCTCAATACCACACAGAGTTACTTTTTCACCCTCGTCGCCAATCCGCCGTGTTGGAGTTAATGCGCCTGCACCCATGCCTTGCAGAGGGCGATCCCCAGGGCCGACGCCGATGCCGACAATCTCGTCTGGGTAGGAAAGGCCTATCCCAAACTGGCGTTTCGTTCGCACTTGCATCGCTTTGACCGGCTGGGGATGGTCTGAGGCAACGAAGAGCGAGTCATCTGAAAAGCGCGTGCTTGCCAAAATCTCGGGTGTGCCGCCCTCCGCGAAAACCGACGCACCAGAGACATGGTCGCGGTGGGAATGGGTCAGGATAATGGTTTTGACAGGCAGATCGGTTATCTTACGAAACTCGGCAAGGATGTTGGCTGCTGCTGCCGTGGTTTCGGATGTGTCGACGATGATGAGCCCGTCAACGCCTATGATCATGTAGACATTTGAGGCTGCAAAACCGAAAGCCTGATACACATTATCCGCGAGCTGGACCACTTCCTTTTGAAAATAGTCAGGGTGTTCCTTGAGTTCGGGGTGCATTGCAACGTCTCCTTTTCAGGCTTGGGCCAGCGTGTTCAATTCATACTTGGCCCCATTCAGGATCCCAAGATCAAGGACTGCTTCGCTTCGGGCCTATTTGGAGCAAGATTGACCTTGAAATGGGATCCCAAAGTTGCAAAACTGAAACAATAATGGGCAAAAGACTCAATTTTCATGATTCTTTTCTGAGATTTGGGATCCCAAAATACGCCCCACACAACACCGGAGGACAACATGACTTTTACGCGTTTCAGCATGGCAATTGCGTTCACTGCAACTTTAGGGTTTTCCACGCAAACCGCTTCAAGCGAGGAGCTGAGTGTTGCGACATTCGTTCCGCCACAGCATCACACCAACACATTGATGTTCAAATGGTTCGGTGAAGAAATCGAAAAAAGGTCTGGCGGATCGTTGACCATGAAACTTTACCCTGCTGGCCAGCTTGGCGCAGGTCCGGTTCAACAGTATAAGCGTGCAGTTGAGGGCGTTGGTGACATCACGTTTGGTGTGGCAGCCTATACCCCGGCAATTTTCCCAAAAACCATGTTGGCTATTCTTCCGGGTGCCGCTGACAACGCGGACCAGTCAACCCGCGCGATTTGGGAGAATTTCGAAGAGCATTTTGCGGATGAGTTTTCTGATGTGAAGGTGCTTGCGGTTGGCACAGTTGCGGGCAGCTTGCTGGTTGGAACGCGGGACGTTTCCACGCTGGAAGGCTTGAAAGGGGCCAAGCTTGTTCCCTTTGCCGCGATGACAACACCTGTGGTCGAGGCTATGGGCGCGGTCCCGGTCCAAATGCCCGTCACTGAGATGTATACTGGCCTTTCGACCGGCACGATTGACGTGACAACTGCGTCTTACAACAATCTGACGCCGCCGTGGAATTTCTGGGACGTCGCGACACATGTGGTTGAAAATGTACCGGTTAGTTTTGCCGTAACATATGCGATCATGAACAAAGAGCGCTACATGAGCCTGTCAGATGAGCATCGCGCCATCATTGATGAGTTAGCTGGCTTGCCAATGTCCTTGAAACTGGCGGAATCCTTTGATGGTGCTGATGAGCGGTCCAAAAAGATGATTGCGGATGCTGATAAGAGCTACGAGTGGATCGTGGTTTCAGATGCCGAACGCGCCAAAATGGATGCAGCTGTTGCCGATGGGCTTCAGTCTATCTTCGCGGATTACGAGGGCCGAGGGATCGCAAATGCGCGTGAGATATATGGGGCGCTTAATAAATAGTTAGACCTAACCGTCATGCCCCGAGCAGTGTCCGGGGCATGACATCTTCAATTTGAGGTGCCCAGATGGTTGTCGTTGTTCCAACAAATAAGTCCGTTGAAGCCCTGCAAGGATTGCACCTTTATCATGGTGGGATTTCAAATTGCTCGATGCGGGTGCGCATGGCCTTGATCGAAAAGGGATTGGCTTGGGAAAGCCACCATCTCGATCTTAAGAAGAAAGAGAATATCTCTGACGACTATTTCGGGATCAATCCCAATGGTCTGGTGCCGACATTGGTGGATGATGGGATCGTTCATATCGAGTCTAATGATATTATCGACTACATCGACACGGCATATCCGGAGCCGTCGCTGCGATCGAGCGATCGCGAAGCAGAGATGCTGGAATGGTTGCGGCTGGCCGGGGCGATCCATGTTTCTGCCATCAAGCCATATGTCTATGCGACGATGATGCAAAAGAAGTTGAAAAAAACAGCTCAAGAGCAGGAAAAATACGACGCGCTGCAAAAGAATGAAGAGCTGAAAGGCTTTCATGCGCGCCATGCTGGTGGCAGTGCGTTTGGGGATGCGGATGTGGCCAAGTCCATTGAGATCCTGGAAGAGTGTTTTGGCAAGCTAGAGGCAGCACTTGAAGGCAACACCTGGATCATGGGCGCGCAATACACGCTTGCGGACATATCCTGGATTCCGGTGCATTTTGTATTGGTCGGTTGCGGCTATCCGTTTGACACCTATCCAAACATCACACGCTGGGCGGCTTCGTTCAGCGAGAAGGAGAGCTTCAAGGAGGGTGTTTTGAAATGGTGCCCGGATTTCTCGAAGGTTTGAGACTAGGGGATGTCAACGCCATCGCAAAAGCCTCGTTTGATTGAGCTTCTGGATCGAGTTCTGACATTGATCGCGTTGATTGGCGGTGGTCTGACGCTGATTTTCATGACCGGCTTTTCAGTTTGGAATGTTTTGGTCATGCGAAAGGCGCTCAATTCGCCCATCGTTGGTGCGGAAGATTTGCTGCTCTTGGCACTGGTCGTGATTGTTGCGCTGTCCATTCCACTTGGCGCGCGCACCGGTGCGCATATTGAGATTGAAGTGCTGGAATCGCGTATGTCCGCGGGCTTCGCCAAATGGTCGATGATATTGGTGAAGCTGGCGGGATCGGTGCTTTTGTTCTTCATGGCGTGGCGGCTTTGGCATGCAGGGCAGAGTGCTGTTCGGTTTGGCGAGACGACGCAACAATTGTTGATCTCGTTTGAGCCGTTCTACTATCTTCTCTCGGTAGCCATTGCGATTTATGCGGTGGTGCTATTGCTCGACATTTGGCAGCTTTTGCGCGCCGGCCGGGTCATTACGCTGAAGATCAGTGGTGACGGCCTATGATCAGCATGACCCTGCTCGGCGTTCTTGGGCTTGCCACACTTTTCATCCTGCTCGCGTTGCGCATGCCTGTGGCGATTTCGATGCTTGCGGTTGGGTTTGTGGGCACGGTTATTGCCAATGCCAACAAGTTCATTGCGGTGGGTATGGCGTCGGATCAGGCATGGGCACGGGGGCTGAAGATTGCCTATTCGAACCTTGCTGGCGAGACATTTGAGGCCGCGTCTAACTTCAACCTGTTGGTCATTCCGATGTTTGTGTTGATGGGCACGCTTGCGGGGGTGTCTGGCATGTCGAATGACTTGTTTACGGCTGCCTATCGGTTGATGGGGCATATGCGCGGTGGATTGGCGACGGCGACCATTGCCGCCTGTGCGGGATTTGCAGCACTTTCGGGGTCTTCGCTTGCCTCGGCAGTTACCATGGGCCGCGTCGCCTTACCGGAGATGAAACGCTACAATTACGCTGACAGTCTTGCGACAGGTTCAGTGGCGGCAGGCGGCACGCTTGGTTTTTTGATCCCACCCTCGGGCGGCATGATCATCTATGCCGTTCTGACCGAGCAATCTATTGGGCGGTTGTTTATGGCAGGCATTTTTCCCGGCATCATTCTGACGCTGTTGTTCATTGGCGCAATCTATCTAATAGTGCGGCGCAATCCAGATGCGGGCCCAAGAGGGGAGCGGTCTGACTGGCCTGCGCGGCGCCAAGCTCTGCTGCGCGCGGCACCTATACTCGCGGTCGTGCTGGTCACGATTGGGGGCATGTATACGGGTTTTTTCACACCTGTTGAGGCCTCATCCGTTGGTGCTTTCTTCACCTTTGTCGTTGCGGCCATGCGGCGTTCCTTGTCGCTGCAAGCGACCCGCGACGTGATTTTGCAAACGATGAATGCGACGGCAACCGTGTTTCTAATCATCATTGGGGCTTTCGTTTTTATCCCGTTTATGTCGCTCACGGAGGTTCCGGCTCAGCTTGTTTTGTTTCTTACCTCGCTTTCCATTGGCGACACAGGGATCTTGCTCATCATCATTTTGGTCTATGTTTTTTTGGGAATGTTTCTTGAGGCCATGGCGATGCTGGTGCTGACAATCCCGGTTGTCATTCCGATTGCCATTGGACTTGAGTGGGATTTGATCTGGTTTGGGATTATCGTCGTGATCGTGTTGGAGATGGGCATGATCAGCCCGCCCGTTGGGATAAACGTCTTCATCGTGAAATCTATTGCGCCAGACGTCCCGATGAGCACCATTTTTCGTGGTATCTGGCCCTTTTGGTTCGCAATGGCGGCGATGATTGGCTTGCTGATCCTGTTCCCGCAAATTGCGTTGTTTCTACCCCAAGCGGTGGTGGGTGGTTAGACCCGCACGATCTTTAGTTTTGTTTTGAGGTCGGTTTTGCAAAAGGCGTGCAAAAAGCAGGTGGTTTCGGAGATGTCCAACATCTCTTGGGCTGTCTCATCGCTTTCGCTTGTTTCCAGATACACATGCGTCTCAATCGGATCGGCATCGCCAGCTTTGCCGGTGCCGCCACTGGCACCGCCAAGGCTAAAATGGGTGTCTTGGACAATGCGATAATCGGGCAAGTCCAGCTTCAACATCGACACGAAGCGGCCAAACTGGGTCATGAAGCAAAAGCCGATGCCTGCGGAGATCAGGGTGTTTGCATCAGGCGCACGGCCGTCTTCGGAGCTGAGCAGTTGAAAGGATGTGCCATAGGGCGAGTATTGCATCTGTTGAATGCTTTTGATGCCATCCGCGCGCATCTCGGCCACTGCACCGATGTTGAGTCGACGGTCCTGTTCATCGGATAGGGAGGAGCTGCCAGTCGCCGTTCCTTTGGCCACGTCTTTCTTTGGCGTTGGCCCAACCTTGGTCATCAGATCCTCCGGGCCGTCGCTTGGCGCTACCGCATCGAAGTGATCGCCGGGATCTGGTATGATGGGAGCCTGCAATTCCAGTGCCTTGGCGGTTGGCAATTCTGTTCCGTTTTTGCTGAGCTTGAAAAAGCTCTCGATCTGGCCACGCAACAATCCATTCAGCGGCGAGGCGTAGGTCGCATTGATCAGAAACTCGCTAAGGGCCGCTTCATCCAGATCGCACTCAATCTCGACCTGCAACTCGATATTCTCGGCACCGCCAACCATCGTGCGTTTGAGCATCGAGCCTTTCATTGTGTAGTAATTGTCTTGAATCAGCTTGAGTTTGCGGATCTCGACATTCTGTTGATCCGCGAGTGCAAGGATTTCATTCATGTAGCTGGCTGCCATGCCGCATGACAAAAACGCCAAAGGGCAACAGGCCGCATCGTGGCCATTCAAATACGGCCCTTCATCACTGACAAAGCGCCATGTGTCTCCGGTTTTTGCAGAGCGAACGAGGGCTTCTTTCTGAAAGCCGGAGAAGGAGCGCACCCATGTTCGAACGGCATCGCCTTTGCGGTTTTCAGGTGCGTTGATCCCGACCTGATCCGCATTCGCAACTTTGAAAAAGGCAGGCAACGCGCTGGTGCCAATGATGTCTTCGCCTAGTTTCGCCAATTTCGCCACTCCGTTTTGATACTGTGTCACGCGTTTGCGGTGTCAGGTTCCGCGTTTCGATTTTTGAAATAGTGAAGCGCTAGCCATAGCCCGGCTATTGCGAAGGCAGCCACGCCGACAAGCGGGTCCTTCATCATGATCAAGAGCGCTAGTGCAAGCCG
The DNA here is from genome assembly GCA_964594465.1 of uncultured Rhodobacterales bacterium. Classification (GTDB taxonomy): domain Bacteria; phylum Pseudomonadota; class Alphaproteobacteria; order Rhodobacterales; family Rhodobacteraceae; genus CAZQMR01. Next base: position 9,161 of record CAZQMR010000016.1, on the reverse strand, counting down.
CAACAGGACATCCCAAATGGGCAAGGCTGTTCGGTCGAACCGCGCAAGCGCACTTGCCAAGAGATAGAGTGCGACCAGCAGGCGGAGCAGGAGCCAGCCAAGGGCACCCCAATTCACTTGCCCGTCATATCCGGGCAGATAGGTGATCTCGCTGCCCACTGTTGTGCTTGGGTCAATCACTGCGGCTTCGATCAGCAGGATTTCTGGGTAGAGAGCAAAGACAAACGGGATCACGAACATGACGATCCCGACTTTGACTGCCGAAAATCCTGTCGCCATAGGCTCGGCCTTGGTGATCGTGGCCGCGGCGAATGCTGCCAAGGCCACGGGCGGTGTAATGGCGGAGGCGACAGCAAAGTAGAAGATGAACATGTTGGCTGAGAACACCGATATGCCCAGCCCGGCCAGCACGGGCCCCATCAGCAAGGCGACGTTGATATAGGCTGGAACCGCAGGCATCCCCATGCCCAGAAGCACTGCGAGCAACATGGTGACGAACAGTGCGAGGAACTGGAACATCGCGGAGCCTTCGGCGCCTAGGTTCATGCTTTGAAGCCATTGCAGAACGTCGAGCGAGATAAAGAATGGCATGCCGGTGAATTTCAGGCAGAAGTCGATGATCGAAACGGCCAGAAACATTAGGTAAAGCGTTGCGATTAGGATGCCTGCATCGGAAAAGGATTGGAGCAATTTTGTTGGCTTGGCGCGCATTTCTGGGTCTAAAAACAGCGCAAAGCAGAGCACGATGACAGCCCACCAGCCAGCACTGCCTGCATCACCAGCTGCGTTTTGAACGAGCTTGAGGAACCAGGGAAGGCTCTCAATCTGGCATCGCCCGTCCGTGAAGACGCGCTCGGCACCCATGAGGCCGCCAAAGAAGCCGCATCCGACATGTTCTTTGCTGGTGAGCAAAAGCACGAGTATGATCAGGATTGGCAGGAAGATCATTACCAGGTTCAGCACATCTTGGCGGGTCATGTGCATGTCTTCTGTCAGCTCACCAATTGGCGTGATCTTCTGTTTGCGCGCCTGAAACATGACGGACAGGAACAAGCACAAGAAATAGGCCACGGCGGGCAGAGCGGCGGCGATGATCACCTGATTGTAGGGCACGCCGGTTAATGCGGCCAAAATGAACGCAGCAACCCCCATGACTGGTGGCATGATAGATCCGCCTGAGGAGGCAGCAGCTTCCATGCCACCCGCAAAAACGCGGGAAAAGCCCCGTTTGATCATCATGGGGATTGTCAGGACGCCGGTGGAGAGTACGTTTACGATTGGCCCGCCGGAGATTGTACCGAACATTGCGGAGGACACGATGGCGGCATGGGCAGGGCCGCCTGAGAGATTGCGGGTCCAGCGGAACGCGACTTTGATCAGCGAGCGCCCACCAGCGGAGGCGCCAAAGAGCGCGCCCAGAATGAGGTATGGGAATATCTCGTTGAGGATGATGTCCATGAAGCGGCCAAGCAGGCCCGAAGCGTTGTTCACCAGAATATCGTGAACGCGGGGCCTGCCATCAGAGAGCAGTCGTGGTTCGCCGCCGATCTTGGTCACGAGGTATTTGTTGATGTCTTCAACGCCGTAGAAATACCAAACCAGCACGGTGCCGATTGTGTATGCGGCCACCAAGATCGCGACCAGAACAAGCGGAAGGCCCCAGACTTTGATGTTGTAGCTTAGGAACACCACAATCGCCAAGCCGATGATCAACACCAGCCATGGGCCAGTGGTGTAGAGACATTGTGGGTCATCCACAGTGGAAGGTTCGGGCAGGCCGAACAGGGCAGCGTTTTCCTTCTCGATTTTGAGACTTTCGGCGATCATGCGTGCCCTGTCGCCCGTGATCTGGTCAATGATGCAAACAGAGTCGATTTCGACCAGATAGGTGACGGAGATCGTGAGGGCCATCACCACAAGCGCTATATCCATCGCAAGGCCGAACCTGCGCCGCATGCGCCCTTTGTCAGACCAAGCGCGCCAGATCGAGTGATGCAAGGCCACGATCAGCATCATCACTGCAAAGGCGAAGGGGTAGTAGTATTCAAAGGGGAATTTGCGGACGATAAAATCGGGATTGCCTGAAAGGTCCGCAGCCCATTGATCAAGCCCAGGAATGCCGGGCATTGCGTTGATCATGCCAAGCAACACGAAGAAAATCGACAACCCGTATACCAAATGGCCCGCCAAGGTTCTGCGCGTGATTGGATTTGTTTCGGCGTCTGACATTCTGGCTCACAGATCTTATAATCGGTGAGGCCGCGAACCTGCCGCGACCTCAAAATGCTTCGTCTATTGGTGGTCTAAGACTAAGGTTTTGCGCAATCGGGCACTGTCATGCCTGCTTCTTCATAGGCGGCTACAGCGCCGGGATGGTATTTGACTGGCACGGCACCACACAGGCCCAGGCCGACCGTGCCGACATTTGTGGTTGCCATGAAGGCCGTCTTCTTGAGGAAGACGTCTTTTTTCGCGATCACCGCAGCCGTGAGGGATTTGGCAAGATCGAAGTCCATGTCTTTATGAACAACCTCTGAACCTACAGTCGAAGGGCTGCGCCAAATGCCATCTTCACTGACAATGGTCAGGCCTTCCTGTTGAGCCACGTCCTTAAGATCGAACACGATACCTGCTGTGCCGGGGCTTTTGATGTATTTCTGCATGCGCTCGCCTTCCCAGACATCCTTTGGAATGGACCAAAGCGTCATTTCGCCTGCGGACAAGGACCGCGTGATGCGGTTGTCAGGGAATGTCACTGGCAGCATCATGGCATCCGCTGATCCATCAGTGATGGTTTTTGGCATTTGGCCCCAGTTAACCTGAATGCCTTTATAGTCTTTGCCATCTTCAACACCGCTGACCAACTGAAGGATGCCGCGATCATTGGTCAAAGCGGCACCGCGCGGTGGTCCATTCAGGATGGTTTTGCCGGCAACATCTTCCCAGCCTTTTACGGGTGAACTGTTGTAGGCATAAAGACCGAAACCGCCGTAGTTATACGTGTGCAAAACCCGAACATTTGCGATCAGCTCGCTGCCTTTTTCAGCACCAAGTTTCGCATAAGGACCTGCACCTTTGGACATCAGGAATGTCAGGATCAAAGGCGCGCCAGAGACATCCGTTTTACCCTCTGCAAGGTTTTGCAGTGAATTGGTCAGGGTCTGGCTGTCTGCCACCTGAAAGTCAGCCAATCCGTCTGCCGCTGCAATTTCTGCAAGGGCTGTCATTGCCGTGAAAGGCACGGTGCCCGGTGGTCCTGTTTCTGCTGTCAGGATGGATTGTGCTGACGCGGTACTTGCCAACAGTCCAAGTGCCAATCCGGCACCGATAAGTTTCTTGATCATAATGTCCTCCCAGTTGATCAATTCGTATTTTTAGGCGCCCTCACCGAAGGCGTCTAATCCTTCTTTGACAAAGCGCTATAATCCGGTGCTTGCGCTGGTGGTGCGATGTCGTTTTCATCCCAGTACCCGATCAACACACCGAGCTTGTCTTCCAGCCCAATCATGTGGTCGGCGCGCTCTTCAGTAACGGTCTCGCGCTGGCGGTATTGAAGCGCCCAATCGGCCAGTGCGTAGTGCATTTGAGCGCGGGCCTCCTCGTGATCTTGCGAGCGTCCTAAGTCGATGAACTCCTCCGGGTCGTTTTCAAGATCGAACAACATCGGCGCAAAGCCGGGCGCATGGATATATTTCCACTTTGCGTTTGCGATCATGTAGGTTTGGCAGTCTATAGGTTTGCGGCCCGTCTTGGGGCTGAAGGCTTGCATGAAATAGTCATACTCGCTGACCACATATTCGCGCCATTCCACT
>CAZQMR010000016.1:0-5249 GCA_964594465.1 uncultured Rhodobacterales bacterium | reverse complement strand
ACCATAGTGTCTTTGAGCAAATCGCGTTCTTGCATGAACTCAAACAGAAGGCCCAGCTGGTCGTCGATCTGTTTGATCAGGCCCATATAGGCGGGAACAACTGTTTCGCGGGTGCCCTCTTTTGAGAAAGTGCGCGCGCCCACCCGTTCCTGAAACAGTTTAGCGAGCGGATTGGTATCTTTCAGTTCAACCTCTGAGCGATGAACGGGTTGAACATCTTCTGCTCCATACATGTCATTGTAAGGGGCAGGCGCAATATAGGGCCAATGTGGCTTGATGTAGGAAAGATGCAGCAGCCATGGCGTTTCACCGTCATCTTCGCTTAGAAACTGCATCGCTTTGCGGGTCATATAGGGCGTTTCGGATTCTTCATCGGTGACCCTTGCGGGTTTGTTAGCCACATCGTTGAAGAAGCCAGAGCGCACGCTGCCGTCGCGATCCACTGAATTGGCGGCCCAATGCCATGGGTTGGTGTTATCGCCGTATCCGCGTTCTTTCAGATATTCGTTATAGGCTACGCCCGGTTTGACCACCAGATCCGGGTGAATGCCATCGTCGCGCTCATAAGGTTCAAAACCTGCCTGTGCGTGATGAACCCCGATTTCGCTTTCAGGATCAACGCCAAGGCGTTTCATGCCTTCTTGATCCGCAACCATATGAGTTTTGCCGACCAAAACCGGGCGCATGCCCAGTGGTTTCAGATGATCCCCGATGTTTTTCTCACCGATGCGCAGCGGCACAAAATTGCCTGTCGCCCCATGCGAGGACACATACCGGCCAGTATAAAAACTCATCCGACTTGGGCCGCAGATTGGCGACTGAACATAGGTGTTAGCAAAGCGCACGCCACGCGCGGCCAACGCGTCAATATTGGGTGTTTTGAGCGTCTTGTGACCTGTGCAGGACAGATAATCAAAGCGCAGCTGATCGCACATAATGAAGAGGATGTTTTTGCGGTTCGTCATGTGCTTTTTCTGCTCTCTGAGGGGCATTTCACCGCCAAATCAAAGGTTCACTTTGCCGCCATCAACATTCAAGGTCTGGCCGGTCACGAAATCGCTGTCCGGTGTGATGAGATACATCAGCGAGCCGAGCAAATCTTCGGGCAACATCTCGCGTTTGATAGAACGAGACGCGACAGTGGGGCCACGGGCTGGATCAAACCCGGTATTGCCCTTCATGGCTTCGCTTTCGGTGAGGCCCGGCGCAATTGCGTTGATTTGGATATTCTGGTCACCAAGTTCGCGACCAAAGCCGCGAGTCAGTGCGATCACCGCGCCCTTTGACGCAGTGTAATGGGACAGGCCGGGCGGGCCGTAATAGAAGGTGCCTGATGCGATGTTGACGATCTTGCCGCCACCTGCGCGCAGCATTGCGGGCACAACGGCTTTGGTTGCTTGATGTACGCCGCGTGCGTTGACGGTCATGACCTTGTCAAACTCGTCATTGTCGATTTGCATGAACGGCTTTGGTTGAAGGGCGGCAAAAATGGAGGCGTTGTTGATCAGAATATCCAGCGCGCCATACTCGGCCTCTGTGGCTTTCACCATTGCCGCAAGATCATCATCAGATGTCACGTCAACATGGACCCCCATAGCGGTGCCGCCGCTGTCCGTGATCGCGGCAACGGTTGTCGCTGTGTCCAATACATCCGTCACAACGACATTCGCGCCCTCACTGGCCATATGTTTGGCCATAACGGCCCCAATGCCGCGACCAGCGCCCGTGATGACAGCGGTTTTTCCGTTTAAGCGTCCCATTGTTCTCTCCCTTATTTTTATTCAACCGTTGGGGTTTGTGGCCCTATCAAATCTCAATTTCGAGGATTTTTGCGACTTCGGGCCAACTTTTGGTGCCATTCTCGCGCAAATCATTCGTCAGGTGTTCAGGAACCCAGTCAATGAAGCAGGCCTTGAAATGTGGATGCTTTTCGATCGCCGCAAACCAGCGCTCGACATTGGGCAGGCGTCCATTTTCCCACATCCCGCGCATGGACATCATCGCCAAGCGGTTCACGTAAGGGGTTAACGAAATGTCTGCGACTGAGAACTTGTTCCCGACCAGCCAATCATTGCCTTCAAGCACCTTTTCCATCTTGAAAAGGTAGGTATCGTAGAGTTGCACCTTTTCCGTTGCGCCCGGCGCTTCAAAACCATAGCGCACAAAGCTGTCTTTGAGCGCTTTCCAGTTTGAGGTCACGGACATCTTTGGCGTTGAGGCCAAGAATTTCTCGGCACCTTCTTTGCCTAGATTGCGTAAGACGGTGTGGCGGTGTGAGCAAACAAAGGTGACGGTGCCACATGCTGGGTGCAAGTCTTCGTCAACTGCTTTGGTCCAATAGCGCACCTGCGCGCGCTCCCATGGATCGGTTGGGTGAACACTGGTTTCAGGTGCGATTTGATCGAGATATTCGATGATTACCGTGCTGTCGGGAAGCACCAAATCATCGTGGACCAGAGTGGGCACGACACCTTTGGGATTGAGCTTTAGATATTCTTCGGTGAACTGCTCGCCGGCAAGAATATCAATATAGACTCCAGTCCATTCAATGCCTTTTTCAGCCAAAGCAAAGCGCACTTTGGCGGCGCAAACTGACGATCCATGGTGATAAAGCGTGAAACTCATAGCTGCACTGTGACCCATTTTAGTTCTGTCATGGCTTCAAGATCCGCATCCGTTCCCTCGCGTCCAACGCCGCTTTCGCCATTGCCGCCGAAAGGCACATGCGCCTCGTCGTGAATGGTTGGGCCATTGATATGGCACATTCCAGCCCCGATATTGCGCGCGAAGTGAAAGGCTTTGTCGATGTCTTTCGTAAAAATCGCCGATGATAGGCCAAATTCGGAGTTATTGGCTTTCTCAAGACCCTCTTCATAGCTTTCCACTTTGTAGATCGCGGTAACGGGCCCGAAAGTTTCGGTCTTGCAGACGGTCATGTCTTCGGTGACGTCAGCAAGCACTGTGGGCGGACATCTGTTTTCAACCCAATCCCCGCCACCGGCAACAACAGTAGCGCCTTTGGAAACCGCATCTGAGATATGGTCTTTCACCCTGTTTCGCTGCCGTTCAGAGATTATGGGCGCGACAACGGTATTGGGGTCACGCAGATCGCCCATCGGCACTTTTGACACCATCATTGCGAAGCGTTTGACGAACGCGTCATAGAGTGGGGCCTCAACGTAAAACCGGCTGGAAGCGATACAGGCTTGCCCGGCAAACATAAAGACTGAGCGCAGTGCCAAAGGCATAGTCTTGTCCAAATCTGCGTCAGCCAGAACCAGTGTTGCGCTCTTGCCGCCAAGTTCCAGCGTGTTGGGTGTTTTGTTTTTGGCGCAGATTTCGTTGATGTGCTGGCCGACAACTGTCGAGCCAGTGAAGGTCACAAAATCCACGTCTTTGTGGCCCGTCAAATCATCGCCAATCTCGGCACCCATGCCGGTCACTACGTTATAAGCGCCAGCCGGAACACCGGCTTCAGCGACAATTTCTGCAAAGAGAACCGTCAAATGCGGGGCCAATTCCGACGGCAAATGCACGACGGTGTTGCCGACTGCGAGCGCGTTGGCAACCAATCGCGTTGTCTTGATCAATGGCACGTTGAACGGCGTAATTACGGCCACAACACCGAGGGGTTCGCGTATCGACATCGAAAATGTTCCTGGGCGATCAGACGGTATCGTTTCGCCGCGCACATTGCGGCACATACCGGCGGCCGCGCGCACCATTGTGAGGCCTTTGGTGAATTCGAACATCGCTTTTTGCACGGGCGAGCCGATTTCGTCGATCAGGCAATCCACAAGATCCTTTTGACGAGCTTCCATGATCTCGGCGATGCGCAACAACCAACGTTCCCGCTCGGTTGGCGTTGTTTCCTTGTAACTGGAAAATGCGGCCTTGGCTGCTGCAACAGCCTTTTGAACGTCAGTGGCCGTGCCTTTGGCTGCATAGGCGTAGGGTGTGTCATCAAGCGGGTTTAAGATTTCAAAAGTTTGACCGTTATCCGCGTCAAGCCAGTCACCGCCCACAAAATGCTGAAGCGTTTTAATGTCCTTTTTGGTGTCCATCAGAAGACTCCTGCTTGTTCTGTTGTGCAGGTTTTCAGGCGCACAAGAAACCTTGGGATCCCAAAAACCAAACTCGATCCCAAACGCTGCTTGATTCCTGAGAATTTCCCAACACCTAACACCCAGTGAGGATCCCAAATCAAGCAGAATCTTTGCGATCTCACCCTGCTTGATCCAATAGAACTTGACTTTGGGATCCCAAATGCGATGAATTGATGTATGGAATCCATTGACACAGAGCTTGCGGCTCAGATCAGAAGCGACATCATCCTAGGCAGTTACGGTGCGCAAGAACGGCTGTCTGAAGCCCGGCTTTGCGATACCCATAACGTCTCGCGCACACCGGTTCGCTTGGCCCTTCGGATGCTGGAGCATGAGGGGTTGATCCGGCGAAGCGAAGGTCGTGGGTATTACGTTAATACCCCTAAAGTTTCCGATATCCTGCAAGCGGTTTTGGTTCGTGGTCATCTGGAAAGCCTTGCGGCCCGTCTTATGGCTCAATCACCGGGTCGGGACAACTTGATGCCAACACTCGAAGCGGCCATTGATGAAATTGATAAATTGATTTCGCTTGGAAAGATGGACGATTCGTCCTTGCGGCAATTGCAGGCCCAAAATGCAATTTTTCACAGCACAGTCTTAGAAGGCTGTGGCAATGACTTTGTGGGGTTCACGTGTAGTCGTATCAGCCATTTGCCCATGCTTGAAGTCGGATCAATGGTTTTTGATCGTCAGGTTTTATCGACCAAGGACGGGATAGAGCGCAGTTTGTTCCGCCTAAAACTGGGGAATTCACAGCACAAGGTGATCTATGAGGCGATCCAAAGCGGCGATGCTGTGCGCGCTGAGGGCGTGATGCGCGAACATTCGAATACCATGGTTGAATACATCGAGGTTTTTGAAAAGCGAAACGAAGCGCTGACCATATCTGATCTGATCGGCTATTCCGGCATTAACGTCGCAACGCAAGACCCCAAAATGCCTGAACGTAGCAGAAAAGATTGAAACGAGCTGCGGGGTTTGCCCGAGCATCCAAAAAATAACCACCAAAAACCGGAGAAATGCAATGCCTGCACATCCAGAATTAGTTGCGCAGAATGCGCAGTTCGCCAAAGAAATCCATAAGCTATCCCCGAGTGTTTTTACGGCTGTTGGCTATGCGGCGTCGAACGTCCATTTTTTGGT
>CAZQMR010000015.1:0-30350 GCA_964594465.1 uncultured Rhodobacterales bacterium | reverse complement strand
TGGGCTAAGATGTTTAAGGGCCCGGACCCCGGCCTCCCCGTTAAAATACCATCGCCAAAGGCGAGAGGGTTGGAGAGCAGCACAGGCTCAAATTTCATCACCAGCACGAGCACGGCGAGAATGGCAGAGGCCAGTCCAAGCGGCATCCCGATGGCCAAAAGTACGATCAGCCCAAGCATCAGGACGAGTGAAATTGTTCCGATATCCATGGGGATCAGTCCTTCTTAAACGGTGAGGGGCTGTCATCAGCCACCTGTCGGCGGAGCATTTCCAGCTCCTGCTCGTCAATGTCATCTGCAGCGGAGTGCATTACAGGCTCGCGGTTCCAATCGGAGATCAGGTTGATCACGGCTTGGATCGCAACCAACACCATCACCAACAAAACCATCGGTTTCAGCGTGGCGGGGATGGGGGGGTCAAAGGCGGTGCCAAAGGTCTCCCAGCGGTAGAACTTATCAAACGCCTCGCCATAGCCGCCATAGACCAGAAAGAAGGCGAAGGCGACGATCAGCAGTGTCGAGATTGTATCAAAGGTGCGCTGAAGCCAGCGGGGGCAGACATCATAAAGCAAGAAAATGCGGATATGGCTGCGCTGCTGCATGGCGTAAAGACCGGCGCAGAGAAAAATGAAACCGGCGAGCCAGAGCGAGAGCTCGTTGGCCCAAAGCGTGGCGGCATTCAGCACGTAGCGCACAAAAACTTCGTAAAGCATGACGCAGCACAAAAGCACGATCAGCATCATTGTGACACGACCGATAAAGACCGCAACCCGGTCCGCCGAGCGCCAGCTTTCGAATTCCATCGCGGCGCGGCGCACGGTGCGCACGCCGATCACAAGGAAAATGGGTAGGCCGATCAGGGCGAGGTAATCAATCCAATCCGCAGTTCCGCCAAAGGGGCCGCCGAGATTGGGGGTTACATCATTTCGCAGATGCTGGCCGCGCAGATTGTCGCCTTGGCTTGCATCGGGGGGGAACCAGTCCAGCGTGAAGGCTGGCATGTGCCAGACGAGCCACGCGGCGCAGATGATGAAACAGAATGGGATGACCCACTCTATCAGGCTTCCGGATTTTTCCTGCATGACCCCTCCCTTTTGCGAGACCTACGAGAGACCGTGGCGCTGGCAAAAAGATCGCTTTTATTCTTGAAAGATAAGAATGGCCCCGCGCGTGGCGGGGCCATGAAGTGTAGTGTCAGGTCAGATTACTCTGCAACAAGGCCGAGCTGACGCAGGTAAGCCATGTGGCTTTCCACAAGCGCTTTTGCTTCTGGTGTTGTTGCAAATTCAGGCCAAGTTGCCTGAGCTGCTGCCCGGAACTTTGCAAGCTCTTCTGGTGCCCACTGTGACAGTGTTACGCCCTCAGAGCGCAGCTTTGCAGCGGCCTCTGCGTTCTTCTTTTCAAACGTCAGAGCTGTGCGCAGTGCGAGGGCTTCAAAGCCAACCTTCATGATCTTCTGGTGATGCGCAGGCATCGCGTCAAAGACACCTTTGTTACACGCAAGGTGATCCGATGGCATTGAGTGGAAGCCCGGGAAGTTTGCATATTTAACAATGTCATAGAGACCAAGGCCAACATTGTTCGCAAGACCGGATGCGTCGGCACCGTCGATGATGCCAGTTTCAAGCGCTGTAAAGATTTCGGTGAAATCCATCACGATTGGCTTGGCGCCGAGCTTTTCAAAGATCTTTGTTTCCATGCCCGGAGGGGAGCGGAACTTCCAGCCTTTGAAATCTTCGACCGTTTCGATTGGCTTGGAGGAAGCAAAGCTCTCCTGACCGTAAATCCACCAGCCGATCAGCTCCATGCCGTATTTGTTGTAAAGCGGCTTAGCTGCTTCACGACCGCCACCATAATAGAGCCATGACAGCTGCTGGTATGGCGTTGAGTAGCCGCCCATGATGTCGCCCACAAACTGGAACGCAGGGTTTTTACCGGTCTGGTAACCGCCGCCTGTGAAGTCGCAATCAAGAATGCCTGTTGCAGCCGCGTCAAAAGTCTCAACGGACTTCACAACGGAGGAGCTCCAGAACATTTCGATGTTGATTTCGCCGTTGGACATCGCAACCACGTCATCAACATATTCCTGAGCCAGCTTGCCTGACACAGTTTCAGGCGCGTAATGCGTCTGGATGCGCAGATTGGTCGCAAATGCTGACGTTGCGCCGAGGGTCAAGCCAAGGGCAAGGCCAAGTGTGGTCTTAAGTTTCATATTAGTCTCCCAAGTGATTAGAATTTACGCACTTTTTGACAGTGCCTGATGGAAGCCTAGACAGATTCGGGATTATTCACAACATGATGATTGATGATATTGGTCAGAAAAGTTAACCGCGTGACACGCGGCGCGTGCCCTTTGCTGGTGGTGTTTCCGGGGGGCCTGCAAAACACTGTGCCAGTGTCATCCAGTTCGTCGCGATTGGACCGCTGACTTTAAGCTTGGTGTCATCGATATTGCGCGTTTGAGTAACGACTTGAGCGAACTCGACCGCGAGACCTTCCACAGCATTCCCGTTATCTGTGCCGCCATAGGTCCAAATTTCGCCGCTAGGGCTGGTCAAGCGCAGCGCAGGCATCGCGTTGGGTGGTTCTTGGCCATTGACCACAAAGGTCCAGCCAAATGTGTTGACCCCAAGAACCACAATATTGCGAATCCGATCGCTCTCTTTGCGAATTAGTCCAAGTGTATCAAAGACTTCCTGCCCATGAGCCCAAGTTTCCATCTGGCGTGCGGTCATTGAAGATCGCACAGACATGTCTGGTCCAACCCATTTCACGCGCAGCTTTGGATCAAACGTGGCCCATCGCGCGGCCATGTCTTTGTAGAGCTTTTGCCAGGCTGCAAAAAGCTCGGCGCCGCGCTCAGGCACACGCGCGTTTTCAAAATCGCGCAGATTGCCTGACTGCAGCCCTTTAGCTACGTCTCCCCACATCCCACTGCTGCCAACCGGGTCAACCGCCGCGCGATCTGCGGCACCATTCCAGAAATGGAGATGCACCAGCACATCGTTTAAGGTCCAGTTTTTGAATTGCGTGGGGGCGTTCCAATCAGCGTCATTGAGTTGCGCAAATGCTGTCGCCAATGTCTCGCATTCTTCCAGAAAGTCGTGTGCTTGTTCCATTTTGGTTCTTTGCGTTGTCGTGGGCTCAGAAGAGCTGGTGGGCGGCTGGCCTCAGGGAGAACCAACCAAGCCGCCCGCCAACCTCACGCGCAAGCGCGATGGCGAAAACTGAATATCAGTGATTATGGTGTCCTCCCGCCCTCAGAGCAGCCCAAGATGCGGGATGTGACAAGGGGAAGATTTGGCTTGGCCAAATTTACGTCGCGGAACTGGAGAATTTTCGCTCAAAGCGGTTTTCTTAGAAAATGAGGCTATGGCGCTTCAAAAGCGCCAGAATCACTCAGGCTCAGCCCCGTTCCCGCAGCAGACGCGCCTTTTGGCGGTTCCAGTCGCGCTGCTTTTCAGTTTCGCGCTTGTCGGCCATGCGCTTACCTTTGGCCAGACCGATCAGCAGCTTGGCGCGGCCCGTCTCATTAAAGTAGAGCTTGAGCGGCACCAAAGTCATGCCTTCGCGCCCAATCGCCTGCCAAAGCTTGGAAATTTCGCGCTTGGAGGCCAGCAACTTGCGCCGCCGCCGCTCCACATGAGCGAAATGCGTGGTCTTAGCGTAGGGCGCGACATAGGCGTTCACGAGCCACAACTCGCCATTTTCAACTGTCGCATAGCTCTCGGCGATATTCGCACCGCCATTGCGCAGCGACTTTACTTCGGAGCCTTCCAGAATAATCCCAGTCTCAAGCGTGTCCTCGATGGCATAGTTGTGCCGCGCCTTGCGGTTCTCCGCGACGAGCTTTGAGTTTGGGTCTGATTTTTTGTTCTGCGCCATGATGCAGGCGATGTAAGCGCTGACCGATGCGAAGTCCAGTCAGCGCACGCAGTGTTTAGTTGATCAACCCAGCAAAGCGCATTGCATCTTCGATTTGCGCTTTGGTGCTGTCCTGCGCGGTTGTGAGCGGCAAGCGCACCTCGTCCTCGCATTTGCCCAGCACAGAGAGGCCGTGCTTGGCGCCTACCAGACCCGGCTCCATGAAGATCGCAGTATGCAGGGGCAACAGTCGATCCTGCATTTCCTGCGCCTTGGCATAGTCACCAGCCATCAGCGCGGTCTGGAACTCAGAGCAAAGGCCCGGTGCAACATTGGCAGTCACAGAGATACAGCCAACGCCGCCATGCACGGAATGACCAAGGGCCGATGCATCCTCACCTGTGAGCTGCACAAAATCATGGCCGCAGGTCGCGCGTTGATGGCTGACGCGCACAACGTCGCCTGTAGCATCCTTCACACCAATGATGCGCGGCAGTTTTGCCAGCTCACCCATGGTTTCCGGCGTCATATCAATCACCGAGCGACCCGGAATGTTGTAAATGATGATCGGGATGTCCGCGCAATCATGCAGGGCTTTGTAATGGGCGATCAGGCCCGCTTGGGTCGGTTTGTTGTAATAGGGCGTAACGACCAGCGCCGCGTCCGCACCGGCTTTCGCCGCGTGCTGCACCAGTTCAATCGCCTCAGCCGTGTTGTTTGAGCCAGCACCCGCAATCACCGGCAAGCGTCCTGCGGCAAATTCGATGACCAACTCGACGACTTCCATATGCTCTGCATGGCTGAGCGTGGGGCTTTCGCCGGTGGTGCCAACAGGCACAAGCCCGTGGCTGCCCTCATCCACATGCCAGTCGACAAGTGCTTTGAGGGCTTTCTTGTCCACCTTGCCGTTTTTGAACGGGGTAACCAGGGCGGGAAGTGAGCCTTTAAACATTGTCCTTGTCTCCTGTTTGGACGGTAAAATTATTGTGCGACCCGTTAATCAGAGTTTTTCCTGTCGCGCAAGACAGCCTAGGTTCAAGCCTAGCGACAGAGCGCCAAATTGGTGCTATGGTTAACCGGGGTAGAGTTACAGCGGACCACATCTGATGAAATCACTGCTTTTAAATGTGGCCCTTGGGGCCTGCCTGCTGCTTGGCAGCGCTGTGCTCAGCACGGCGCAATCTGTGCATGAAAACGGGGACCGGATGTCCGAGGTTCTTGCTTCGGTTGAGGCCGGGGACTGGGCAAGCGCAAGTCATATTGCATCGAGCATTTCGGATGCTTCGGCTCAGGAATTGGTCGAGTGGTTTCGTCTGCGTGCGGGTGAAGGGGACTGGGCTGAATATCTCGCGTTTTTGGAACGCAATCCGCATTGGCCCGGTCTGAAACGCCTGCGCCGAAAAGGCGAGGAAGTGATCCCAAGACGCGCTGATCCAAGCGTTGTGCGCGCCTATTTTGACGCTGAGTTGCCCCAAACCGGGCGCGGTGCGTTGCGCTTGGCTGAGGCTGAACAGAGATTGGGCCGTACGGGTCAAGCCAGAGACGCGGCCATTCGCGCGTGGCTTGAACTCTCGATGAGTGAACAAGAAGAAAACGCGCTGTTGGCTGAGTATCGCGGTGTGTTGGCCCGTCATCACGTGACCCGGCTGGATAACTTGTTGTGGCGCGGCTTAACGCGTGAAGCTCAGCGTATGCTGGACCGGGTCGATGCGGGGCACAAAGCGCTCGCAATGGCGCGAATTGCATTGCGACGCGGCGCACGGGGAGTTGATGATCTCATAAAGGCGGTTCCTGCATCGCTGCAAAAGCATCCCGGTTTGGCCTATGAACGCTTCGTTTGGCGCATCAAAAAGGAACGCTGGGATGATGCCGAAGCGCTTTTGAGCGAGATCACTAAGGGCGACGCGGAGCTGGGCAAGCCAGATGCATGGGCATCGCGTCGGCGCGGTTTTGCAAGACGGGCCCTGCGCCGTGGCGACATTCGCGATGCTTATCTGATGGCCAGCAAGCATGGCCTTACATCTGCCGATGGCTATAGCTATTCGGATCTGGAGTGGCTTTCGGGCTATATTGCCCTGCGCCATTTCCGCAAGCCGGATCTGGCGATTGCGCATTTCACCAAGTTTCGCAAGACCATTGCCACACCGATTTCTATGGGCCGGGCGGGGTATTGGCTCGGGCGGGCACATGAGGCGGCAGGTCACAGCAAAGAGGCGAAAGCGGCTTATCAACTGGCCGCAACCTATCAAACCAGCTTTTACGGTCAACTGGCAGCCGAGCGCGCAGACCTCCCGACAGATGCCTCTCTGATCGGGGCGACGCCAAAGAAGAGTTGGCGCGGTGCACGTTTTCTGCATGACCCGGTTTTTAGTGCTGCGATGCTAATGCACTACGCAGACGAGCCGCGGTATCTGCGATGGTTCCTTACGCATATGGCGGAAACCATGACTTCGGTTGATCAGGCCAAGCTTGCGCAGCTCGCACTTGAGATTGAACGGCCTCACGTTGCACTTAAAGTTGCCAAGGAAGCTGCCAAAAGCGGGACTGTTGTCAGTGCGCCTTATTATCCTGTGACCGAGCTGGCATATTTCGATGTCGAAGTTCCACCGGAGCTGGCAATGGCAATTGCGCGACAAGAAAGCGAGTTGAACCCAGAAGCCGTAAGTCCGGCAGGTGCTCGTGGTTTGATGCAAATCATGCCCTCGACCGCGCGTAAGGTGGCTGAGGATGTTGGGGCAGAATACACAAAGTCACGGCTGACCAGCGATTGGCGCTACAACGCCCGGCTTGGCATTGCCTATCTTGGTGGGCTTGTTGAGGAATTCAATGGTTCAGTCTTGCTTGCAGCGGCGGCTTACAATGCCGGACCAAACCGGGTTCGATCCTGGCTGGAAGAGTACGGTGACCCAAGGCATCGATCCGTAAATAAAATTGATTGGATCGAGAACATTCCTTATCGCGAGACCCGCAACTACGTGCAGCGCGTGCTTGAAAGCCTTCACGTGTATCGATTGCGCATAAACGGCGAGATCGAGCCTGTCCGACTAGCAAAAGAATTATCACGCGGTGGTTGAATTCGACGAAGATTAACGGGCGCGAGTCGATTTTGCTTTATGAGCAAGCAAAAAGGTGCGTTTAATGGAAGCAGCTTCGGGACTCTTAAAACTAACTTCGCGGCCTATTTGTAGGATAGGGCTTTGGGGAGCGCGAGAATGAACTTTACATTTCTGCTGTCGCTTATCTCTGGCGCCGCGGGCGGCAACTTTTCAGGCGGCGTCTTCAAATCGCTCAATCTCGGTTTGCTCGGCAATTCGATTGTCGGAGCAATCGGAGGATATTGCGGGCTTCGGGCGCTGGAAACCATCATTGGAATTATCCACACCAATAACAACCATATTGGAAGAGACGGTGCCAATACCAGCAGTGTGGTGGCGACGCTTGTTAGCGGCGCAATTGGCGGCGCAATTTTGGTGATCGTCATTGGTGCGCTGCGCGACCGAATGAACCGCCACTAGTTTTGTTGGCCCGGCGACTTGCGCAGCAACCGGGCCGCGCGTCTTAGACGCTCATGCAAATGTACTTCATTTCGAGATAATCTTCGACACCGTGGCTTGATCCCTCGCGCCCGATCCCGGACTGCTTGACGCCGCCAAATGGTGCGACTTCCGTCGAAATCAAACCTGTGTTTACACCGACCATGCCGTATTCAAGCGCCTCAGCGACGCGGTAAACCCGGCTCAGGTCGCGGGCATAGAAATAGCTTGCCAGACCAAAGATTGTGTCATTGGCTTGCTCGATCACATCCGCCTCATCCTCGAACTTAAAAAGCGGTGCCACGGGGCCAAAAGTTTCATCATGAGTGACCATCATGTCCTTTGTCACATCGGTCAAAATGGTAGGCTCAAAGAACAAGCCGCCCAAAGCATGGCGCGCGCCACCAGCAATCACGCTTGCGCCCTTGGACGTGGCATCAGCAATATGCTCTTCAACCTTAGCAATCGCATCCTGATTGATCAGCGGTCCGGTTCCAACCCCAGCCTCCAACCCGTCACCAACGGTCATTTTTGACACGGCGGCCGCCAGCTTTTTTGAGAACTCATCATAAACGCCCGACTGCACATAAATGCGGTTTGCGCAGACGCAGGTTTGGCCATTGTTCCGATATTTGGAGATCATTGCACCCTCAACGGCTGCATCCAAATCTGCATCGTCAAACACGATGAAGGGCGCGTTGCCGCCAAGTTCCATCGACATTTTCATGATCTGATCTGCACCTTGACGCATCAAGATGCGCCCAACCTCGGTTGAGCCGGTAAAGGTCAGCTTGCGCACTTTTGGATTGTCGCAGAATTCTTTGCCGACCATCGAAGATGATTTTGAGGTAACAACTGAGAACAATCCCTTTGGGACACCAGCACGTTCAGCAAGCAATGCCATCGATAGCGCCGAGAGCGGGGTTTCGGTGGCGGGTCGCGCGACAAACCCGCAGCCAACTGCGAGCGCGGGGGCTACTTTGCGTGCAATCATTGCATTGGGAAAGTTCCATGGTGTGATGGAAGCCGCAACGCCAACCGGCTGTTTGATTACCATTATGCGTTTGTCCGGCTGATGGCCGGGGATCATTTCGCCATAAATGCGCTTTGCCTCTTCTGCGAACCACTCCACAAAGGATGCGCCGTAAATCACTTCACCCTTGGCCTCTGCCAAAGGCTTGCCCATCTCAGCGGTTAGGATCATGCCCAAATCATCCGCGTTGGCAATCATCAGATCATTCCAAGCCCGAAGGACAGCAGCACGTTCCTTACCGGTTTTTGCGGCCCATTCCTTTTGCGCTAAATAGGCTGCATCAATCGCCCGCTTTATCTCTGCATTTCCCAAATCAGGCACACTGCACAAAACATCACCGCGCGCAGGGTTGCTGACCTCGAAGGTTTTGCCATCATCGGCAGCAACCCATTCACCGGCAACAAATGCGCGCTCACACAACAGCGATGGGTCATTGAGCATTGATTTCAGATCGGTTTGGTCAAGCATGGAGGCCTCCCTTGGCAGATGTCGAAAAAATTTGCGCGACTGTGAACCAGCAACAGACCCTTAGCAAGCCGGGATTGCGCCAACGCAGTGTCGGGTGATTCTGCACGTTTGCAACCTGACAAGCGTAGATGTTCGAAACTTACAATTTTCCACAAATTGAAAATGTTGAGCGCGTGCAAATTAAGGCTTTATTAAGACCTGTTACGCATTCCTTTATTGAAATCCTCACCCAAAAATGCGTCCCTATGTGATACGGTTTCGCGTTCGGGTGGAGGGCGATGATGGAGACAGCCAGAGGGTTCGACCCTGCGTTTGGCGCGCTCCGACCGTGAGGACATGTGAATGGCACTCGTAACCGGATATGCGGTTTATTTTAGTGGTGGACAAAGCGATGCGACGCCCGGCGACGGCGTGTCTGGTGGCTCGCTGGTGTTGGATTTTGATCCAGGTTTCGCCATTCAAAAGTCACGTGGCGTGGTCAGTTTTCCGGAATTGGGAAAGCGAGACGGCGGATTTTTCGCACTTGAAGGCGTATCTTACTTTGTACCCGACGAAGGCACAGGCTTACCGATAGACTATGAAGGGCGGGTTGTCGCGATCCTGTGCGAAGACACAAATCAAACGACGGAAACCACGATCCAAGCGCCTGAGTTGGAAGAGCCCATATCAGCAAAACCGGCAGAGCAGGATGCTCAGCCTAAGCCACCAGAGGCATCGCCAGTTCCAAGCGAAGTCGAAGCTGATCTGTGCCAAAGCCTGTTTTTTGACCTGCCCGGCGACACCGATTTTCTCGACGGATTTCAGCCAGCAGCAACAGTCGCAACCGAACCAAAAGAAGCCCCGGATCTTAGCCTGTCCGCAAGCCTGCGGAGCGCTTTTCAGGAAGACCCGGGCAATGATGACCAACCGGACGAGGAAAATTCGAAGCCTCCAGAACTGTCCCAAGCCAGCGAACCAAACCCATGCGCGCTGCCAGAGCCGACACAAAAAACAAACGAGATCGATGCCTATTTCGACCCTGAGTGTCGAGATGTTGCACGCCCGGCGCCAACGTCTCTTATGGCCAGCGATGAGGATGACTGGGCGGTCTATCTTGCGCCCCAACCAACCCTTCAATCGCATCGCCCGGTGCCTCAAGTGATTGAAATCATGACGCCCCCGCCAGAGCCTGCCCCGTCACCGACGCCATTTGATCCCGCCATTGACCTCGTTTTGGCAGGCGAAGAAAAGCAGACTTTCTCGTTGATGGCTCAAGAAGTTGTTGAAACGGTTGAGAGTTTTGAAACCCTTAAGAAAATTGATGCGCCAGAAAGTGATCCGCCCCTGCTAATTGCAGAATTGCGCAAGCTCGATCCGAACATGCCCGATAAGCGTCCATACACGCTTCTTCCTTGGATCAAACGCGACGAGACGGAGGATGAAATGGTCGAACGTCTCACGATAAAGTCGCGGTGTCACGCAAGCTGACAAATGCGCCATTTACGGTCGTTCCTGCGCTTTACAGCTCGGGAACTTGGCGGCATGCTCGCAGCGATAACAGAGCATGGGAATGATGATGGCACCAGCAAATTTACCGTTCAGCCTTGGCGAATACGCTGAGCGTCTCGCCAAAACCCGCAAAGCCATGGATGCGGCGGGGATTGAAGTGCTGTTTGCCTGTGATCCCTCTAACATAGCGTGGCTGACAGGCTATGATGGCTGGTCGTTTTATGTGCATCAGGGGGTGATCGTAGGCCCTGATGGCCCGCCGGTTTGGTGGGGGCGCAAGATGGACGCGATGGGGGCCTATCGCACGGTTTACATGGCCGCGGATCAGGTCGAATTTTACACCGATGACTATGTGATGAATGCGCCGAACCACGCGATGCAACATCTGGCAGAGGTGCTAAAGGATCGGGGTTGGGCAGATAAAACCCTCGGCATAGAGATGGAGAATTACTATTACACCGCCCAAGCCCATGCGATTCTAAGCGCTGAAATCGACGAGATCAAAGACGCGACCAATCTGGTAAACCACTGCCGCAAGGTGAAGTCAGAGACGGAGCTGTTGTTCATGCGCCGCGCTGGGCGGATCGTGGAAAACATGCACAAGCGCATCTACGAGGTGATGGAGCCGGGCCTGCCCAAGCACCTGATGGCCGCTGAAATCACCGCAACCGGCATTCGCGGCGGCGAGCTGGATGGGGTGACATTTGGCGGTGATTACCCTGCCATCGCCCCGCTGCTTCCCTCTGGTGCCGATGCCTCTGCTGCCCACCTCACATGGGATGATCGCCCGTTTGAGGCAGGCACAGGTACTTTCTTTGAAATCGCAGGCTGCTATCGCCGCTATCACGCGCCACTGTGCCGCACGATCTATCTTGGTGAGCCGCCAGCGGAATGGCGCCGCGCTGAAGAAGCCGCAATCGAGGGCATCAACGACGGGATCAATGCGGCGCGCGCTGGCAATACCGCAGGCGACGTGGCCCGCGCCTTTTATGCCTCGCTCCAGAAACACGGGATCGAGAGGACGGGGCGCTGCGGCTATCCTATCGGCTTGAGTTATACGCCCGATTGGGGCGAGCGCACCTTCTCGATCCGCACCGATGACGAGACCGAACTAACCCCCAACATGACCTTCCACTTCATGCCCGCGATCTGGATGGAAGACTGGGGGCTTGAAATAACCGAACCGCTGCGCATCACCGAAAACGGCCCCGCTGAGTGCTTCGCCAATGTCGAGCGGATCCTTTTCACCAAATGAGTGATCTTGCCACGACTAAATCCATCCTAGGCGATCTGATCGCGCATCCGTCGATTTCATCCGATAGCAACCTGCCTATCATCGACGATCTGGCCAATCGCCTGTCAGATGCAGGCGCGCGGGTCGAGGTTCTGCATTCTGAAACCATGCCCGGCAAGGCCAACCTCTTCGCCACGATCGGCCCCGAAGCGCAAGGCGGCATCGTGCTCTCAGGCCATAGCGATGTGGTGCCTGTGGCGGATCAAGCCTGGAGCAGTGATCCGTTTGAAATGGTCGAGCGGGATGGCGCGCTCTATGGGCGCGGCACCTGTGACATGAAGGGGTTCATCGCAGCATGCGTGGCCAAAGCCCCTGATTTTGCAGCACAAACCTTGCGCAAACCGATCCATTTCGCCTTCACCCATGACGAAGAAACCGGATGCCTCGGCGCGCAAGATCTCGTTGAAACACTCGATGCGCGCGGCCTCAGACCCGACATCGCCATCATCGGTGAACCCACCGAAATGCGCATCATCGAAGGCCATAAGGGCTGCTGCGAATACACCACCAGCTTCACAGGGCTAGAAGGGCACGGCTCGCGCCCCGACCTTGGTGTCAACGCCGTCGAATACGCCGCACGATACGTGATCCGCCTAATGGAACTGGCCGAAGACCTCAAATCCCGCGCCCCCAACGAGAGCCGCTTCGCCCCTCCCTGGACCACCATCGGCGTCGGTGCACTGATCGGCGGTGTCGCGCATAACGTTATTCCCGGTCGCGCCGAGGTGAAATGGGACATGCGCCCGGTTCAAGACAGTGACCGCGACTTCGTGCTGCACGCGCTAGAGGACTTCACCGACAAGATTCTGCGCCCCGAAATGCAGGCCCGCCATCCGCACGCGAACATTTCCACTCATACAATCGCCGAAGTCATTGGGTTAGAGCCGGAAAACCAAAACCGCGCCCTCGCGCTTGTTTCAGCTCTCACCGGGGCCAATTCTGCAGATGTCGTCGCCTTTGGAACCGAAGCAGGGCTGTTCCGAAAACTCGGCCTCTCCGCTGTAGTCTGCGGCCCCGGCTCGATCGCTGAGGCGCACAAACCCGATGAGTTTATTGCTATTAGCGAACTCTCTAAGTGCTTGAACATGCTTGATAAGCTCGAAACTCATCTCCGAGCTTAACCACATTACTTTCTAAAAATATCCAAGCAACCTATCAAAAATCACCCAAGCAAACCGTCAAGGCGTGCGGCAAAATCAGTGTAATTCATGTTACCCGCCTTCTCGCCATTGATGATGAAAGACGGTGTTGAATTTATGCCATCCGCTTCGGTGGTTTCCTTATAGACGGCGACCATTTCTTCCATCATTCCGCGATCAGAAAGGCATGCCTCAAGCTCTTCGTTTTTCAACCCAGCTTGGCGACCAATGGAATAAAGTGCCTGAACAATCTCATTTGGATCGTCTTTGCGCGACCAATCAGCCTGCTTTTTGAACAGCATATCAATGATGCCAAAATACCGCTCAGGCCCACCACAGCGCGCAACAGCCGCTGCCCAAAGCCCAACGCGGTCAAAATAGACTTCGCGGAAGATGAAGTTGATTTTACCGGTTTCAACATAATTCGCCTTCAAATCAGGCCAAGTATTGGTGTGAAAACTCGCGCAATGGGGGCAGGTCAGCGACGCGTATTCGATCACAGTTACATCCGCCTCAGGATTTCCCACTGACATTTCAATGACTTTTGAGGCTTCCTGCGCAAAGCCAATCGTCGGCATGGCAAGCAGGGCCGCTGTGCCCCCCATCAACTGGCGCTTGGTGAGATGTGTCATAAGGGTCTACCTGTCTTTAGATTATCTGTTGGTCTTGGATTTAATGTTTGCGCCCAATTGTGCAAGGGCGTCGCGCAGGCCTTCGCTGGCGATGGGCGCAACGGTTTCGCGCATTTTTGCAACATCGGCTGGATTAGGTGGCGGCGTTGCTGGGTGCTCAAACGGTGTTTGCGCTTCTGCAAAGCCCGTTGCAGCGGTTTGCGTGACGTGAATGCGCGAGATTGCGTTGTAGCCGTAAATTTGGTTCACAAGCTCGCGAATGCGCGGTTTTTGCATTTCAAGCTCGGGGCCAAAGGCGCCTTTGGTCAGCAAAACAAGGGTCGCCCCGATGCCTTTGCTCGCGTAATTGACCTTCACCGGCTCCGCGATCCGCGCGATGTCAGGCCCGACGATTTCTATCCAGCGGGTGATGATCTGGGTTTGCGAGAAGCCGCGGGTTTCAGCCACGCCGCGAATGCGGGCCGCAAGCACGCCACCGGTTTGGCGAAAGCCGCTGCGGCGTGATTTGGGCCTTGAATATGATGCTTTTGACTGCATTCTGGCACCTTAGACGCCTTAGCGGGCTGGGCCAAGGTTTCTTGCAAAGGGGAGTCAACAAAGATGCGTGATGAACTCTCTGAGGTCTTGCTGGAATGGTACGATTTTCATGCCCGAAAGCTGCCATGGCGGGTTCCGCCGGGATCAGATTGGCGTGCTGATCCTTATCATGTGTGGCTGTCTGAGATTATGCTGCAGCAAACAACGGTTGCGGCTGTCATTCCATATTTTCAAGCCTTTACAACACGTTGGCCGAATGTTCAGGCTCTGGCAGAGGCCGAAGATGCGGATGTCATGGCGGCTTGGGCTGGGCTTGGATATTATGCGCGGGCGCGTAATTTGCTGAAATGTGCGCGGGTTGTTGCGGGTGAGTTGGGCGGCGTTTTTCCAAGCGTGGAGACGGAGTTGCTGAAACTGCCGGGAATTGGGCCTTATACCTCGGCGGCAGTGGCGGCGATTGGATTTGATCAAAGGGCAACTGTGCTGGACGGAAATGTTGAGCGCGTGATGGCGCGGCGCTACGGGGTTCATGACCCCCTGCCCGGATCAAAGGAAACTCTGCGGGGATTTGCCGCCGCTCTGACACCTGCCAAACGACCCGGAGATTATGCGCAGGCGGTGATGGATTTGGGCGCGACGATTTGCACGCCGCGCAACCCGGCTTGTGGCATTTGCCCTTGGAACGAGGGGTGCAAAGCTCGGATAGCAGGAAATGCTGAAGAATTGCCTAAAAAGATGCCGAAAATTGCAAAACCGATCCGGTTGGGAGCAGTTTTTCTGGCGCAGCGCGGCAATGGGGATGTTTTGTTGGAGCAACGCCCTGAAAAAGGTCTGCTGGGGGGGATGTTAGGCTTGCCGGGAAGTGTCTGGGCGGAGGAGCTGCAAGAGGCCAAACCACCGCTGAAGGGCGCTTGGAAAGAGGTTCCGGGCGAAGTGCGACATACTTTCACACATTTCCATTTGCGCCTTAAGGTATTGATAAGTCAGTGCGAAGAATGTGCAATCGAGCCGCCTCTTCTTTTCACCAAACCAGAACCTGACGATTTGCCAACAGTGTTCAAGAAGGCGCTCAAACACGGGCTGTCGGCACTTGCAGGTGCCAAATCAGAAAGCTGAGAGACGTGCCATGATCAAAGCGCTGCCATACACGATTTCGCTGTTGTTTATCCCTTTAAGTGCGATTGGCGCGATTTGGGGGGGCGGGCTGCTTTGGTTGGTGCCTCTGTTTGGTTTTGTGTCAGTGGCCCTGCTTGATTTTATCGCCGGTGTGGATCAGACAAACCAAAATACGCAGACCGATGAGGCCGCGCTTTGGTGGCACAGGGCCATCACGGTGATCTGGTTGCCGTTGCAGATTGCCCTGATTTTTGGATGTATCTTTGCGATCACACGTTTTGATCATCTGGAGGGCGGTGAACCTGTTGGCTTGATGCTAGGTGTGGGCCTGATCACCGGCGGTGTTGGGATCGTTTTTGCTCATGAGATGATGCACCAAAAAAACAGTGTTGAGCGGTTCTGCGGGGAATGGCTCATGATTTCAGTGCTTTATGGGCATTTTGTCAGTGAGCATTTGTTGGTGCATCACTCAAAAGTTGCGACCGCGAGTGACAGTGCCACGGCGCGCTACAATGAGAGCCTGTATGCATTTTGGGTGCGGGTCATACCTGGGAGTTTTGCGTCTGCTTGGCAGGTTGAAACGATGCGGCTGAAACAGCGGGAGCGGCCGGTTTGGCATAAGAGCAACCCGTTTTGGCGCTATGGGCTGGGGGCGCTGGGGTTTCTTACTGTGGCTTATTTTATCGGTGGCATGGCAGGTGTTGGGTGGTTTTTGCTGCAGGCGGGGATCGCGATTTTGCTTTTGGAAGCCATTAATTTCATTGAGCATTATGGGCTGACGCGGAAATATTTGGGCGGTGGGAAGTTTGAACATGTGCGGCCCAAGCATTCCTGGAATGCGGGGCAGATGTTCTCGAATTATTATTTGATTAACCTGCAGCGGCATTCGGACCATCATTATAAGCCGGATCGGCGCTATCCGTTGTTGCAGACTTATGCAGAAGGTGAGGCGCCGCAGTTGCCTTTTGGTTATGCGGTTATGGTGATGATTGCGCAAAATCCTTGGCTTTTCAGGCGGTTAATGAACCCACGGGTGCGGAGATGGCGCTCTATGCATTACCCTGAGGTGACCGATTGGAGCCCATATCGACGCGGTGAGCATTTGGGTTAGAGGCGCGGGTGTGGCCTGCACAGTTCCGGCACGCATATGCTGTGTGCATTGCACTGTGCATGATGATTTGGCCTGTGTTAACGCGTCGCGATGCCCAATTGGTTAAGTGAGTGTGAAGGACAGGACTGCCTCCGGCGGGGATATTTTTAGAAAGTGATGCGGGTGGCTTAGCGCTTTTTGGCTGGCGGGAGCGCTATGCCGACGCGCATGCGGGCGTAGTCGCTGTCGGACGCGAGGTTGTTGAGGATCAGACGTGCGATGTCTGGGTAGGGAATTGCGAGTTGGGGCTGGATTGCTTGGAAGGCGCCGGTGGTGAAGCGACCGGGTAAGTATTTGGTGTAAGCGGGGCGGGGCACGGGCCAGATATTTTTGGTGATGCGCAGGCCTTTGGTCAGAGTGTCGGACTGGGCAGGCACCATCGCGCCGGGGCAGAGCATGGACCAGTTGAGCGGGCTGGGGATGAGGCGTTTGTAGTTCATCAGGTGGTTTTGATCCCCGACTGGCATGCCGGGCAGATCGAGGGTCATTTGGGTTTCGGTGTCGGGCACGCGCAGAAGGCTGGCCGCGCCAAAGACCCACGCGCGGGCATTGTCGGCCATTTGCTCTTCGGCCATGGTGATGACCTGATCAAAAAGCGCGGTGAAGGCCAGCCCATCTTGGGCATTGCCGGCAGCACTGATCAGGGCTTCTTGATCGCGGATTGCGGAGGCCAGGGCGACATCGTCTTCGATCTCACCTTCGATGATCTCGATATTGGCTGGAATATGCGCGCCGATTTGGGACTTTAGCTTGCCTGCATCGCGCACGAATACAGTGATGACATGATCATCACGAAGGGCAGCAGACAAAATCTGCTGCCCCACATTGCCAGTGGCGCCAAGTATAACCAGACGCATCAGCTGTAGATGTTTGGCACGCCAAGCTGATCGTGGATCTGGTTTGACTGGGCCTGCGAGATGTTGAGCGCTTGGGCCAGTGAGTGGAGATACTGCGCTTCTTCGCGCTGATCCAGATCAATCGCCATGACGGACATCATATAGACCTGCGCTTCCATGCCGTTTGGCACGTCGCGCGCAAGAGCGGCGGTATCGACTGGTGCTTCGAGCTGTTCATTGACGAAGGCCATTTCCTGGGGATCAATCTCGCCTAGATTTTCCATCAGCTTGGCTTTCTCGCCTGCGTCGATCTTGCCATCGGCCTTGGCCGCTTGGATCATGGCGCGCAGCAAAAGGCCTGCGATTTCGTCCTGCTGAGGCGTGGGCGGTGTATCGGGCTCGCCAAATTTGTCAAAGGACGAGTTCAGCACGTCGCCGAAGCTGTCATCTTTGCCTGCGTTGCCACCGGGAAGCGGGCGTTTTGCGCCGCCAAGTTGTTCGAGCAAGCCGCCAAGGCCGCCGCCAGCACCACCAGTTGCGCCGCCGAGCAAACCGCCAAGTGCGCCGCCAGCGCCGCCGCCGCCAAGAATGCCGCCGAGCAAATCTTCGATACCGCCGGCGCCGCCGCGTGGCGGTGGTGTGGTGGAGCTGCGCGTTGTTGGCTTTTGATCAAACAGACCGCCGGTGCCTGAGCCGGTCGGCAATTGACGTTTGCCTTCGCCTGCACGGCCTTGGCTGACCATTTTGCCAACGCCCTTGGCGACCATAACGCCTACGGCCACTTTGGCCAATGTTCCCATGAGTGACATGTGTAAGGTTTCCCCTCTGGATTGAATTTGCCCCTGTGTACCCTTTGCCCGAGTGGGGGCAAAGGGGCGGTATTACCTAGGCGTTAGGTGGGTGTCCCATTAGTAGACTGCAAGAGGTGCCCCAGGGGAACCTGTCGCGCCTTTGATTGGGACGGGCGCGAAAATATAGGCGAATTCATAGACGCCAGCCTCGGCCAAACGCTCAGAGGCGAGGTTTTCGTGGATGAAAATGCCGCGCTTGGGCAGGAACTCCTGATGCACAGGGAAGGCGAGGCTTGGGTCTGGATTTGGCACGACTTCAACGGGCCATGTATCGGAGCCGACGACTGCGACGCCTGCATCTGCGAGCATGGCGCCAGCTTCAAGGCCGATGCCGGGGCAGCCAGAATTGAAGGTCGCGTTGTCGGTCATCCAGAGGTCGCCCCAGCCGGTGTGGAACACGACGACGTCGCCTTCACCGGGCATGGCGGTGCCTTGTTTGGCAAGTGCGTCCTTGATGTGCTGGGCGGTGATCTCTTCGCCGACGGTCATGTTGCGACCCAAGAGGCCGACCATATCCACGAGGATGCCACGGGTGAAGAAGGGTTTCACATGCTCCATCCCGAGCTTCTTGGTGCCGTAGGAGCCGGTAACTTCGCTGGCGTCGATGCCGTTGTAGAAGGTGTTTTTGTCCTGAAAGTTGATGCCGATATGGCTCAGCCCATCAAATTGCGTGCCGACCTGGCCAATCTCGGTTGCGAGAAAATCATCCATCCAGATCACGCCGTTTTTGGCGAGTGGCCCGCCTGCGAGACCGCCGGTGCCGCGCAGGGCAAAGGCGCGAGCCCCAAAGAGCGGCATGCCAGCCTCATAGGTGCGGCCCAGCGAGATGACGTTGCCGGTTTTCATCAGCGCGGTGGCTTGGAGCACCTTTGCCGGTGTCATCAAGTTTGAACGACCGGCCTGATCATCCGGGCCGAACGGGCTTTCTTGCCATTTGTGGCCATCCGCGAAGGCGGTTGTGGCGGTGAGGGCGAAAGCGGTAACCAAAGAACACAATTTCATTGTAAAAACTCCCTAGTCTGATGGGCCTTTTGGATGGCCCTTTGCACGCGTCTTTTTAGTGTGACGCTGGGGCAATGCTAGGAACTGGGGATGCAGCCGACAAGGGAAATCGGTTTTTCGACTTTCGGATGGCGTGAATTTCGACCGTGTCTCTAGGTTGATTTGTTGAATTTGCTCCTCTAATTTGAGGTCACTTTACTCTTTGAATTGATTTTACAGAATTGGCATTTTTTGAGGGGAATTAAGTTTTGGGTGTTGTTCCTGAAGGTAGTTTGGATGTGTTTCCTGTCGGGTATCCACCTGACTTTACAGCCGGGCATTGGTTGCATGAAGAGACTTCTCGAGTGTATCGGCGTGCCAACGCGCGGCTTTTGAGGAACAGAAGTCCAGCAGAAATCTCGTTTTGCAACATGTTTGGCGGGGCTCGCGGTAATCAAGGTCATAGGGCAATTGATATTCTGGGGGCCCGAGGTTTGCCGATCTTTGCAACATGTGGAGGCCAAGTGGTTGAAACCTGGCGTGCGAGCGGGCAGCGGCGTCCTGGCGTGGGTTCGACTGAACATTCTGGGAACTTTGTCATGATCAAAGACGCCGAAAATCGATATCACTATTACACGCATATGATTGATATTCCGGCG
The DNA here is from genome assembly GCA_964594465.1 of uncultured Rhodobacterales bacterium. Classification (GTDB taxonomy): domain Bacteria; phylum Pseudomonadota; class Alphaproteobacteria; order Rhodobacterales; family Rhodobacteraceae; genus CAZQMR01. The sequence continues at coordinate 10,770 of CAZQMR010000015.1, read as the reverse complement.
CTAAGCGTAGGCGATACGGTTCGAGCAGGGCAACTTTTGGGGCTTTTGGGACAGACCGGAGATGGGGGATTGGGAAAGCACCCACATCTGCACTATCAAGTTTCGCTGCGCAGTGACACTGGAGCCGTTCGGGAATCGCTCAATCCTTATGGCGAGCTGGTGCGTTTGGCTCAATCATGCGGCGGAGCATTTGAAGAGCCTGTATATATCCTTGGGTATCACACGCGGCGATGGATGGTCATTCGGAGTGCCAATTTTCGGGCTGGTGGGGCCGGTCGCCGGCAGTAGGCACTTTTAGAAATCGAGGTTTTCGACGCTGAGGGCGTTTTCCAAGATGAAGTCGCGGCGAGGTTCGACGACGTCGCCCATCAGCTTGGTGAAAATCTCGTCGGCTTCGGAGATTTGCTCGACGCGGACTTGCAACAGGGTGCGCGCATCAGGGTCGAGTGTGGTTTCCCAAAGCTGATCCGGGTTCATCTCGCCTAGGCCCTTGTAGCGCTGGAGCGTGAGCCCTTTTTCGCCTTCGGTCATCACTGCATTGAGCAGCTCGGAGGGGGCCTGGATGAGCAATTCTTTGTCTTTGCGTACAAGCTTTGCTGGCTGGGCGTAGGTTTCCTTGAGGCTGTCGGTGAAGCCGCCCATGCGCCGCGCCTCGCCGGATTTGAAGACCGGGCCGTCAAGCGTGCGCATTTCCTCAACACCGCGCAGGAGGCGGGAGAAGCGCAGGCCTTCGTCTTGAGTGGGGCGACCGACCCAGCCTTTTTCGTATTCAGCGGCGACCAGATCAAGGCGTTCCGCGACGGCCGTGGCGACGCCTTGGGCATCAGCGGCAATCGCGCCTTGCACGAAGGCCCCGGCGATGGCGGCTTGTTCGACGATGTAGCGCGAATAGTGGGTTGGGAAGGCCGCTAGGATGACTTTGACTTGGCGGGCTTCTTCGACGACGCGGGCGAGGTCTTGGCCCGTGAGGACGGAGCCGTCGCCGAGGCGGAGTTGCGTGTCCGTGAGCCCCATGTCGATCAGATGGCTGTCGAGTGCGGGTTGGTCTTTGAGATAAACCTCCGAGCGGCCACGGGCGACTTTGTAGAGCGGGGGTTGGGCGATGTAGAGATAGCCGCGCTCAATGAGTTCGGGCATTTGGCGGTAGAAGAAGGTGAGCAGAAGTGTGCGTATATGAGCGCCGTCGACATCCGCATCGGTCATGATGACGATCTTGTGGTAGCGCAGTTTGTCGATGTCGAACTCGTCGCGGCCAATGCCGGTGCCAAGGGCTGTGATCAGGGTGCCGATTTGATCCGAGGAAAGCATGCGGTCGAAGCGGGCGCGCTCTACGTTGAGGATTTTACCGCGCAGTGGAAGTACGGCTTGGTCCTTGCGGGAGCGGCCTTGCTTGGCGGAACCGCCAGCGCTGTCCCCCTCCACGATGAAGATTTCGGAGAGGGCTGGGTCTTTTTCCTGACAATCGGCGAGCTTGCCGGGCAGGGACGCGACGTCCATCGCGGTTTTGCGCCGGGTGAGTTCGCGGGCCTTTCGGGCCGCTTCGCGCGCCAGCGCTGCTTCGACGATCTTGCCGACGATGTGCTTGGCCTCGGCTGGGTTTTCCTCGAACCATTCGGCCAGCTTCTCGTTCATCAGGCTCTCAACGGCGGGGCGGACCTCGGAACTGACCAGCTTGTCTTTGGTTTGGGAGCTGAATTTCGGGTCCGGCACTTTGACGGAGAGCACGCAAGTGAGGCCCTCGCGGGCATCGTCGCCCGTAAAATTGACCTTTTCTTTTTTGGCGATGCCAGAGGAGGTCGCGTAGGCGTTGATTGTGCGGGTCAGCGCGCCGCGAAAGCCCGCCATATGGGTGCCGCCATCGCGCTGTGGGATGTTGTTGGTGAAGGGGAGGACGTTTTCGTGATAGCTGTCATTCCACCACATGGCGACTTCGACGCCGATATCGTCCTTCTCGCCGGTCACGAAGATCGGATCGGGCAGGAGCGCGGTTTTGGAGCGGTCAAGATAGCGGACAAATTCGCGCACGCCGCCGTCATAGATCATTTCTTCCTTGAGATGCTCGGCTGGGCGCTCGTCCGTGAGGGTGATGCGCACGCCGGAATTGAGGAAGGCGAGCTCGCGGAGACGATGCTCAAGGGTTTTGAAGACGTAATCGAGGTTTGAGAATGTGTCTGTCGAGCCCATAAAGCGGACTTGGGTGCCGGTTTCGGTAGTGTCGCCGATGACTTTGAGATGCTCGACGGTTTCGCCATGCTCAAAGCGGGCCTTGTGCTCTTTGCCGTCTCGCCAGATCGTGAGCTCAAGCCAGTCGGAGAGCGCATTGACCACGGAGACACCCACGCCGTGCAGACCGCCAGATACCTTGTAGGAATTCTGATCGAATTTGCCGCCTGCATGGAGCTGGGTCATGATGACCTCGGCGGCGGAAACGCCTTCTTCCTCATGGATGCCGACGGGAATGCCGCGGCCATTATCCTTCACGGAAACGGAATTATCGGCGTGCAACGTGACTGTCACGGTGTCAGCGTGACCCGCAAGCGCTTCGTCAATGCCGTTGTCCACGACCTCGTAAACCATGTGGTGCAGACCCGAGCCATCATCGGTGTCGCCGATATACATGCCTGGGCGTTTTCTAACCGCCTCTAAGCCTTTGAGAACTTTGATGGAATCGGCGTCGTAGGACGGCTGGCCGCTGGTTTCTTCTGACATGGGTGTAAACCTTGTTTGGACTGCACAAAATATAGGTCATTTGGCAGGTAATGTCACGCCTTTGACACAAAATACTGTGGGTGGATTAAGAGGCGATTGCGATGAAGAGGCCGACTGCTATCAGAGCGCATCCTGAGACGGTATTTGTGCGGCGGATGCGCTCGGGCGTTTGCAGGAAACGGCGCAGGTTTTCGACGAACGCGCCAAGGATGATGTTGCCGATCAGGGGGACGAGGAAGGAGGCGGTGCAGATAAGGGTGATGTCTATAGCTGTGAGGGTGGAAAGGTCGAAGAAGCCGGGGAGGACGCCCATGTAGAAGAGCACGGCCTTGGGGTTGCCTGCGATTACCGCGAGGCCTGCGAGGAAGCCGGGGAGGATGCCCGGCGTGGTGAGTTTGGTATTGGCATCGATGCGGGCGGAGGCGTGGCGGATGAGGAGCAAGCCCATGGTGATGAACATGGCGGCACCTAAGAGGCGCAGGACGAGCAGGAAATCGGCGTAGAGGCTGACGAGGGTGGTGACGCCGAGGATGGCGATGAGGGGCCAGATAACGTCGCCGATGGCAACGCCGAGGGCGAGGGGCCATACGCCTTTGAAGCCGGAGGAGAGGCCGCGTGCGGCGATGGCCATCCAAACGGGGCCGGGGGTGGCGAAGAGGATGAACAGGGCGCCGCAATAGAGGGCGAGTTGGGAGGCGGTGAGGGTCATGGAGGTAGCGTTTAGGGGGGATTGGGTTTGAGGGGAAGAGGGGATTTTCTGGGTGGTTTTGCTCCGTTACTTCTCTAGAGTAGTAACGGAAGGAAAGTGGAAAATATAGGTTTGTTTTCAGTGTGTTGGGAGGGGTATAGTGCGTTGAGCGGTGCGCTATTTATGTGTGAGCTGAGAGCCTGCATCGCCTTCGGTGACGTGGATCATTTGGGCGCGGGATTTTACGGCATCGAACAGCTCAGCGCCGGTTCCGGTCATCCAGGCTTGGGCTTTTAGGGCGCAGATTTCGTCGTAAAGGGCGGCGCGGCGATCTTCATCCAGATGGGCGGCCACCTCATCAAGCAATAGGATTGGGGGGGCGCCGAAATCTTCCTTTAGGGCACGCGCGCTGGCAAGGATGAGGGAGACGAGCAGGGCTTTTTGCTCGCCGGTGGAGCAGAGGCGGGCGGGGGTGCTTTTGGTTTGGTAAATGGCTGCGAGGTCGGCACGGTGGGGGCCGTTTAGGGTGCGGCCTGCGGCAAGGTCGATTTTGCGGTTTTCGGCGAGGATTGCGGCGAGCTCGGTCTGCGTTGCCGGGTTCTCAGCGTTATCGGCGACGATCAGCTCTAAATCGGCGGCAGGAAAACTGGTTTGGGCACCGGTTTGTGCCGCTTGGAGGCGGGCGAGGCAGAGCGCGCGGTTGGCGTTTATGGCCGCGCCATTTTCCGCCATTTGCCCCTCAAGCGCTTGATACCACCCATCATTTCGCACCCCGTCTTTGAGCAGGCGGTTACGTTGGCGCATGGCTTTTTCGTAAGCAAGCGTCGAGGCGGCATGGCTTGGCTCAAAGCTGAGAGTGAGGCGATCAAGGAAGCGGCGGCGCTCGGTGGCTCCTTCCATCCAGAGCCGGTCCATCATTGGCACGAGCCAGACGATGCGGGCGATGCGCCCCAATGCGGTTTGGGCGGCTGTTTTGTCGTCGATGCGCACGGTGCGGGATGCGTCGCCCTCTTGGCCGGTTTCAACTTCGTGGGCTTGGTTCAGGCTGGTGAGATCGGCTTTGATTTTCCAGCCCAGTGCCTCTGGCTGGCGGGCCATATCCGCCGCTTTGGCCCCGCGCAGGCCGCGCCCCGGTGACAGCAGCGAAATCGCCTCGATCACATTGGTTTTACCCGCGCCATTGGGGCCATAAAGCACAACGGGCGCGTTTTCCGCGTGAATGCGGGTCAGTTTATGCGAGCGGAAATGCGAAAGAGTGAGGGCGCTTACGAAAAGCTCCGACACGTGAATTTACACACGCATTGGCATGACGACATAGATCGCGCTTTCGTCATTGCCTTCGCGCATCAGGGTCGGATCATTGGAGGTGTTGAGCAGGAACACGGCGTTCTCGCGGTCAACTTGTCCTGCGATTTCAAGGAGATACTTGGCGTTAAAGCCGATCTCCATGGGCTCGTCGCCGTAAGCCACGGCGAGTTCTTCATCTGCGGCACCGCTGTCGGGCGCGTTGACGGAGAGCACAAGGCGGTCTTCATCCACGGCGAGTTTTACGGCGCGGGAGCGCTCGGAGGAGACGGTTGAAACGCGGTCCACGGCTTGGGCGAACTCGGCGGCGTCGACCTCTAGGCGGCGAGTGTTGCCGGTTGGGATGACGCGGGTGTAATCGGGGAAGGTGCCGTCGATCACCTTGGAGGTCAGGGTAACCTCGGGGGTAGCGAAGCGGATTTTTGTCTCAGACACGGAGACAGCGATTTCGGCTTCGTCATCTTCGAGCAGCTTGCGCAACTCACCAACGGTTTTGCGTGGCACGATGACGCCGGGCAGGTTTTCGGCACCTTCTGGCAAATCAGCGTCAATGCGCGCGAGGCGATGGCCGTCGGTTGCAACACAACGCAGGACTCTGCCATCGGCACCATCAGCGGCGTGCATGTAGACGCCGTTCAGGTAATAGCGGGTTTCTTCGGTTGAGATCGCAAACTTGGCTTTGTCAAAGAGGCGGCGCAGGACCGGGGCTTTGGCGGAGAAGTTGGTCTCGTATTCGGAACTGGCCATGACCGGGAAATCTTCGCGCGGCAATGTAGCGAGCGAGAAATGGGAGCGACCGGCGCGGACCTCGAGGCGGCCAGAGCTGCCATCATCCGAGAGGGCGACCATGGCGCCATCGGGCAGTTTGCGCACGATTTCGTGCAGCGTATGCGCACCTACGGTTGTGGCACCGGCTTGCTCGACCATGGCGTCGCCTGCGTCGATCACTTCGATGTCGAGATCAGTGGCGCGAAAGCTGACGCTGTTGCCCTCCGCTTCGATCAGAACATTAGAGAGAATCGGAATGGTATTGCGACGTTCCACAACCGACTGTGCGCGGCTCATGGCTTTAAGAAGTGCACTGCGCTCAATATTGACCTGCATTGGCCTGTTCTCCCTCCACTGCCCCTATATCTTGGGGGTGTGACTTGTTGGTTGCGCAAGATTAGACAAACTGCGGGCTAAGGTAAATGTGCAAAATCAGCCTCAGCGGTGGTAAATGATGCGTGTGAACATGCAGCCTGTGCTCACGATTGTTGGGATGGCTTTCAGATAGCGGCGAAATAGGTTGCGTGGCCACATTGTTGCCGATTTGGTGAGCGATGATGACCTATTGCACAATGTCTCAGGTAAAAGACGGAAAATTTATAGGTCAAAATGATAATCGCACTTTTTCTTCTAGCGCTCATACTCGGCTTCTCGCCATTGATGATTTGGTATGGAAGCCGCTCTAAGGTGAACGCATCTGCCTCCTATTTCATGTTTGGGATGAGCTTGTGTGCACTTTCGATTCTGTATTCGCCGTTTAAGTTGGCTTTATGCGCAGTTGGGATTCTGGGGGCTTCCTGCCTCGGCGATGGATGGGGTGAGCTTATGGCCTTTTTGGGGACTGCATTGTTTGCGCTCGTTGTGGTTGTCGCTGTAAGCCTTGTTTCTGTTTTTGCACGCGTGCCCATGGAATCAGCTAAGGATGCTGAAGGCTAGGAAACTTGGTCTTTAACTGACCCGATTACGCCTCGAGCAAGCGTCGCAGAATTTCGATATCCTCGGCGATCTGGTGATCCTGTTCTTTGAGCTCTTCGATCTTGCGCACGGCGTGGATGACCGTGGTGTGATCGCGCCCGCCAAAGCGCCGGCCGATATCTGGCAGGCTTTTGGTGGTGAGCTGTTTTGAGAGATACATTGCGATCTGGCGCGGGCGGGCTACGACGCGGGCGCGGCGCGGCGACAAGAGATCGGTCATGCGCAGATTGTAGTGGTCGGAGACTTTGCGGATGATTTCGTCGATTGTGACCTTGCGCTGCGATATGCGCAGGATGTCGGCGAGGCATTCTTGGGCGGCATCAAGTGTTACTTCGCGCCCGACAAGTGAGCCAAATGCGTAAAGGCGGGTGAGGGCGCCTTCGAGCACGCGGACGTTCGAGGAAATGCGGTGAGCTAGGAATTCCAAAACGCCCGGTGCGATGGAGACCTCTGGGTAGAGATCAGCGTTCATTTCGGCTTTGGCCTGCATGATGCCAAGGCGGAGTTCGTAGTCGGTGGGGTGCAAATCAACGGCGAGGCCCCAGTGGAGGCGGGATTTGATGCGCTCTTCGAGGTTTTCAATCTCGCCCGGGGCGCGATCCGCCGAAATCACGATCTGCTTTTTCTGTTCGATCAAAGCGTTGAATGTATGAAAGAATTCGTCCTGCGTACTGTCTTTGCCGGAGATGAACTGCACGTCATCGACCATCAGCATGTCGACAGAGCGGAACATTTCTTTGAAGTCCATCATCGAGCGCTGGCGCAGGGCCTGCACGAATTTATACATGAACTGCTCAGCAGAGAGGTAGAGCACGCGGGCATCTGGTTGAGCGTTTTGGATTTCATGGGCGATGGCGTGCATCAGATGGGTTTTGCCCAAGCCGACGCCGCCATAAAGGAACAGAGGATTGAACGCAGCTTCGCCGCCTTTGGCCACGCGGTTGGCAGCGGCATAGGCGAGCTCGTTTGGTTTGCCTACGACAAAGCGATCAAAGGTAAAGCGCGGATCCAGCGGGGAGCTTGGAAGTGCAGTCTTTGCTTTTTGAGCTTGAGCGGGTTTGGCTGGGACTTGAGGGCGCGGCTTGTTCGGCTTTTGCGCCGTGCGCACAGCGAAATGCACGCGAGACACATCAATGCCGATGTTGCGAACGCAGGTCAAAATACCGTCGGTGAAATTCCGCTCGGCCCATGTGGCGCTAAAACTGGTTGGGCAATTGAGGCTTAACACGCCGTCAGAATATCCGGCGAATTCAATTGGTTTCATCCAAGTTTTGTATGAGTCTTTACCCACATGCGTGGCGAGCGCATCTGCGATGCGTTCCCAGTCGTCTTTATCCATTCCATCCCCGCAGCTTTGTCGTTTTATGTTTTTCTGCTCTTGCCTCGGGTCGGTATTGCTGAGCCTTTTAGCTTTGTTTCCAGGGCAGGCCTGCGGCTTTCCAGCCGCCAACACTGCCACGGTGTCGGTCTGGCCCAAGGTCCCCTTCGAAACCTTCGGCGATATTGATGCATTCCCCTGATGCGCCCGACCCTTCAAGGGCCGCAGCAACCGCATGGGCGGCTTGCATTGAGCGTACGCCTGAGCGGCAGAGGAACATGATCTTTGATGGTGGCGTTTGGCCGAAACCGGCAAGCAGCTCGGAAACGAATTCATTATTCTGGGCCATGTCAGGGAATTTTTTCCATTCTGACAGAACCAGTTGTTTCCCGTCGGCATCCAAATCGGGAATGCCCACAAAGGACCATTCCGCATGGGTGCGTACATCAACGATGATTGCGTCATCGGTTTGCTTGAGGGCAATGTAGCTTTCGGCAGGTGACAGTTCGGTCACAATGTATCCTGCGTCAGAAGCCATGCGTTTCCCCTCGTTTGGCGTGTGAATCAGCAAGGTCAATCTAGCAAGGGGGGATGCATCGTTTCAAGAACAAGGATCGCTTGACTTCATGAAAATGACAAAAGAATGATTCTTGCGAGCAAGTGATAAAATACACAGGCTTCACGGAAAAGTTGCACGTAAATAAATACTTACGTGTGTTGCTATTATTATTTGGTAATTAGAGGAGGTTCCCGACCCCGCTCACTCTGAGCAGAAGGGTATCCTTGCCCTCGGATTCGAGCAAGTGGATCATTTAGGGAACATGAAGATTTTATGACAAATGGCACCGGCGCGAGGCGCGGTGCCATTCAAATGGTCAATCAGTATGTCTGATTTTGGATTAAGCGCTCATCGCTTTCACGCGCGAAGACAGGCGCGAGATTTTGCGAGAGGCTGTGTTCTTGTGCCAAACACCTTTGGTCACGCCGCGCATGATTTCAGGCTGTGCTGACTTAAGAGCTTCCGCTGCTTTGGATTGGTCACCACCGGTGATGGCTTCCTCAACGCGGCGAATAAAAGTTTTGATCCGCGAACGGCGCGATTTGTTAACCGCGGTTCTGCGTTCAATCTGACGTGCCCGTTTGCGGGCCTGAGGCGAGTTAGCCATGTCTCAATAATCCAGATGATGATTGTCGTACGAATGTCGTGAACGCTGCGTTTAGCTTCGGCTTGGCGGTGAGTCAACTGCCAAGGCGCGAAAACTTTGGCAGGGTCATGCGCCGCGGAATTTGGGGCTGCGCTTTTCGATGAAGGCGGCCATGCCTTCGCTTTGGTCCTGCGTGGCAAAGAGCGAGTAGAAGAGTTTGCGCTCGAATGTGAGGCCCGCGCTCATGGGCACCTCGTAGGACATGTTGACGGCTTCTTTGATGGCCATGGTTGCCAGTGTGGATTTCTCGGCGATTTTGTTGGCGGTGGCCATGACGTCTTCCATGAAGTCTTTGGCTGGTATCACGCGGGACACGAGACCGGAGCGCTCTGCCTCGGCGGCGTCCATGAAGCGGCCCGTGAGGTGCATTTCCATGGATTTGGATTTGCCGACGAACTGGGTCAGCCGTTGCGATCCGCCGATCCCGGCCATCACACCGAGATTGACCTCGGGCTGGCCGAATTTTGCAGTATCTGAGGCGAGGATAAAGTCGCAGACCATGGCCAGCTCGCACCCGCCGCCAAGCGCATAGCCAGAGACGGCGGCGATGATGGGTTTGCGCACCCGCATCACAGCGTTCACCGGCGCTTCAAAGAAGTTTTCTTTGTACATGTCAGTGAAGCTTTTCTCGGACATCTCTTTGATGTCAGCACCTGCCGCAAAGGCTTTGTCCGAGCCGGTGATGACGATCACGCGGATTTTGTTGTCCGTCTCCATATCGCTTACAGCCTGTGCCAGCTCGCCCAGCAGTTCGGAGTTGAGCGCATTGAGGGCATCGGGGCGGTTCAGGCGAATGACGCCAACATTATCGTCGGTTTCTACGATGAGCGTTTCATAGGGCATGTAGGGGGGCGTCCGGGACTGTTTTTGTCTAATTCGGGCCTTCTGCTTAACAGTTTGTTCAGGTCTTGCAAGCGCTCAGCGTTGGCAGGTTGGGCAAAAGAAGGTGGAGCGCCCTGATTGAGTGATGCGTTTGATGGTGCCGGTGCAACTGTCTTTGCGGCAGGCCTCGCCCTCGCGGCCATAGGCGGCAAAGCTGTGCTGAAAATAGCCTAACTCCCCGTCTGCGCGGCGATAATCCTTTAATGAAGACCCGCCAGCGGTGATGGCTTCGCGCAGGATTTCTTGAATGGCTGGCACAAGGCTGGCGACACGGGGCGCGGAAATGCGCCCAGCGTGCCGGGTTGGGGCAATTCCGGTGCGCCAGAGCGCCTCGCAGACATAAATGTTGCCCAATCCGGCTATGATTCGCTGGTCCAGAAGCGCGGATTTGATCGGGGTGCGGCGGTTTGCGAATCCTGCCTGCAGGGTCTCTGCGGTGAAGGAATTGCCCAGCGGTTCGGGGCCGAGGCTGGCAAGGAGCTTGTGATCGTTCAGGCTTGCCGTTTCGATCAGGTCCATGGCGCCAAAGCGGCGGGGGTCGTTGAAGGTGATGCGCGCGCCATTGGCCATATCAAAGACGACGTGGTCGTGTTTCTCGGCTAGGGGATGCTCGTGAAGGAATTGGCCTTGGGGATCGCCCGAGATCAGGATGCGCCCTGACATGCCCAGATGGATCAGCAGGGTTTCTCTCGTGTCCAGATCAATCAAGATGTATTTGGAACGGCGGTTCAGCGCCATGACGCATGCGCCGGTGAGCCGTGCGGCCATGTTGGGAGGGAAGGGCCAGCGCAGGTCTGGCCGGTTGACTTGGGCCTTAGCGATGACCTCACCTTGCATTGCTGGCTCCATGCCGCGCATCACGGTTTCGACTTCGGGAAGTTCGGGCATGGGTTGTCCTGTGAGTTGGGCGTGAGCGGTGG
>CAZQMR010000014.1:0-30690 GCA_964594465.1 uncultured Rhodobacterales bacterium | reverse complement strand
GCAGGCATGGTCTCCGGCCACGCCTATGCCAAGGGCTTGCGCACAGTCAAAACATGCGTGGGCACAGACCACTGCCGCTTTGGAACTCAAGATAGCACCGGGCTTGGCATCAAGATCGAGAAGCGCATGTGGGGTTCTTGGACACCGCATAAGGTCAAAATGGCTGTTTCAGGCTGCCCACGCAATTGCGCCGAAGCAACCTGCAAAGACGTCGGCATAATTTGCGTTGAAAGCGGTTATGAGATCGGCGTCGGCGGCGCGGCTGGCATGGACCTCAAAGAGATCGAACGCCTCGCCAAAGTCGAAACCGAGGAGGAAGCGCTCGACCTGATCGTCGCCTTCACCCAACTCTACCGCGAAAACGCCAAATACCTCGACCGCCCCTATAAATGGATCGCGAAAGTCGGCCTCGACTGGGTCATCGCACAGGTCGTGGATGATCTAGAAAACCGCGCAGCCCTCGTCGCACGCTTTGATCACTCCCAGTCGATCTATCAAACCGACCCATGGGCCGAGCGCGCGCAACCGGATGTCGCGCCGAGCTTCGCGCCCCTTGCAGATCTCACTTTGGAGGCCGCCCAATGAGCTGGATCGACATCGGCGCCCTTGATGACATCCCCGTGCGCGGCGCGCGCGTCATCAAAACCAAACTCGGCTGCGTCGCCCTGTTCCGCACCGCCAAAGACGACGTCTTCGCCGTGGATGACCGCTGCCCCCACAAGGGCGGCCCGCTCTCAGACGGCATCGTGCACGGCAATTCGGTGACCTGCCCGCTCCACAACTGGGTGTTTTCGCTCGAAACTGGCCTCTCTGAAGGCCTGGATGAAGGCAAAATCGCCACTTACGAGGTTCGCATCACCAATGGCCGCCTTGAGATCGACGCCAAACGGCTGACCAGCGAACAGGCCGCGTAATGGAGGGGGTCCGCAGTACATGCCCCTATTGCGGCGTTGGCTGCGGCGTCATTGCGCAGCCCGATGGCACCATCATCGGCGACCCGGATCACCCCGCCAATTTCGGCCGCCTCTGCTCCAAAGGCTCCGCCCTTGGTGACACGCTTTCGCTGGAGGATCGCCTGCTCTCACCACAAATAGACGGGCGCGAAGCGGATTGGGACGAAGCCCTCACCCGTGTGGCCAAAAAATTCCAATCCACAATCCGCGACCACGGCCCCGATAGCGTCGCCTTTTACGTCTCCGGCCAGCTCCTCACGGAAGATTACTATGTCGCCAACAAGCTGATGAAAGGTTTCATCGGCTCCGCCAATATCGACACCAATTCGCGCCTCTGCATGGCCTCCTCCGTCGCGGGCCACAAACGCGCCTTTGGCACAGACACAGTGCCCGGAACCTACGAAGACCTCGAAGAGGCCGATCTCATCGTGCTCGTCGGCTCCAATCTCGCATGGTGCCACCCGGTCCTGTTCCAGCGCATCTCAGCCGCCAAGCAAGCGCGGCCAAAAATGAAGGTCGTCAATATCGACCCGCGCAAGACCGCCACCTGCGATCTGGCGGACATTCACTTGGCGCTGAACCCCGGCACAGACGTCGCCCTATTCAATGGCCTGCTCGCGCAAATCGCTGAACGCGACGCCCAAGACCCAAACTTTGCCGCCCACATAAACAACGCAGAGGCCGCAATCGCCTCCGCCAAATCCGACGACCCAAGCATCACCGGCCTCGCCCAAAGCGACCTAGAAACATTCTACAACCTCTGGATCAACACCCAAAAAACCGTCACCATCTACTCCCAAGGCGTCAATCAATCCGCCCAAGGCACCGACAAAGTCAACGCCATCCTCAATTGCCACCTCGCCACCGGGCGCATCGGCAAACCCGGCATGGGCCCGTTTTCAGTCACTGGTCAGCCCAACGCCATGGGTGGGCGCGAGGTTGGCGGCTTGGCCAATATGCTCGCTTGCCATCTCGATCTGGAAAACCAAACCCACCGCCAAACCGTCAAGGAATTCTGGGACGCGCCCACCATTCCCAACGCCCAAGGCCTCAAAGCTGTCGACATGTTCGATGCGATTGAAAGCGGCCAAATCAAAGCGCTCTGGGTCATGTCAACCAACCCCGCCGTCTCCATGCCCGATGCCACGCGCGTGCGCGCCGCGATCAAAAATTGCGACTTCGTGGTCGTCTCCGACATCATCGCCAAAACTGACACAGCCGCTTTGGCCGACGTGCTGCTCCCCGCCGCAGGCTGGGGCGAAAAATCCGGCACAGTCACCAATTCAGACCGCACAATCAGCCGCCAACGCCCATTTCTAGCGCACCCAAGCAACACCCGCCCCGATTGGCAAATCATCTGCGATGTTGCCAGCCGCATGGGGTGGCACGCGCAGTTCGATTATCAAAGCCCCGCTGAAATCTTCCGCGAATATGCCGCCCTGTCCGGCCATGCAGCAGCACTTGGCAAAGATTTCGACATATCAGGTTTCGCGGAAATTTCCGAATCCCAGTTTGCCAATCTAGAGCCAATCCGCTGGCCTGTTGCCCATGGTAAATCATCCGAGCGCTTCTTCGCGGATGGTCAATTTTTCACCCCAAACGGCAAGGCAAATATGCTGCCAGTTGCCCAAGCCGCGCTGCCCAAGCGCGACGCACAATACCCCTACCGCCTGAATTCTGGGCGCATTCGCGATCAGTGGCACACCATGACCCGGACTGCGAAGTCGGCCAAGCTCAGCCAGCATCTCGCTGAACCCTTCCTTGAAATCCATCCCGAAGATGCCCGCGATCTGGCCCTTGAGCAAAGCACTCTTGCCGAAGTTAAAGGCCCGCATGGCACTGCGATTTTGCGCGTGCTCATAACCGACCGGACTCCACGCGGCACCGTTTTTGCACCCATCCACTGGACCGCACAGTGGTCCTCAAACGGGCGCATTGATGATCTCGTTGCCCCTGTTACGGACCCAATCTCAGGTCAACCAGACCTTAAGGGCGCGCCGGTTTCCATCGCACCACTTGCGCCTGCGTGGTACGGCTTTGCAGTGTCGGCCCAAGACGTTGCCCCCAGAACCGCTTACTGGGCCAAAGCCCGGTTTGAGGGCGGGTTGCGCGCCGAACTTGCAGGCCACAACACACCGCAAAACTGGTCAGGCTATGCACAAGACGTATTCGGTCTGACAAATGCATCCGCCATCAGCGTCAGCGATGCGGCGCACGGCACAGCGCGGGTCGTTCTGAGCGATGAAACCGGCATAAAAGCCGCACTCTTTGTCAGCAAAACGCCGGTAGAGCTGTCCCGTTCCTTCGTGCTAAGCGCGTTCCAAAACGCCACCCCAGCAAAGCTCATCACCGGCAAGCCCGGCAAAGACCAGCCAGACCCCGGCGCCACCATCTGCTCTTGCTTCGCGGTCGGCATCAACACCATCACCAGCGCCATTGCCACACAAAACCTCACCTCGCTGGAAGCAATTGGTGCCGCCACCCAAGCCGGAACCAATTGCGGCTCCTGTCGCCCCGAACTGCGCGCGCTCCTCCATGCCGCCCCAACCCGTATGGCCGCCGAATGAGCCTTGCCCCTTACGTTCACGCCCTTGCACGCGGCCCTTCCAAAAGCAGGCACCTGACCCGCGCGGAAGCCCGCGAAGCATTCAGCCTGATCCTGAACGGCACCGCAGATCCGGAGGCCACCGGCGCGCTGCTCATGCTGATGCGCTATCGCGGCGAAAACGCAGACGAAATAGCAGGCTTCGTCGATGCTATCCGCGACTGCCTTGTTGGTTGGAACAGCCTGCCCATCCAACTCGACTGGCCGAGCTACGCAGCCGGACGCTCCCGTGGCCAACCGTGGTTCTTGCTCGCCGCAAAACTGGTTGCACAAGCCGGTTTCCCCGTTCTTCTTCACGGCTGGAACTCCCATCAAAACCCGTTGGCGAATGTGCGCCAGAACCTCGCAGCCTTGGCAATCGCGACATGCAACAACCCCACTACGGCCAAAACCGAAATTGCCCGCAGCGGCATCGCTTATGTGCCTGTTGAGGCCATTCACCCAGAACTCCTGCGCCTCTTGAAACTGCGCGACGTGCTTGGCTTGCGCTCACCTGTTAACACTGCCCTGCGCGCGCTCAACCCAAGCCAAGCACCGGCCTCAGTGCAGGGTGTTTTCCATCCGACCTACCGCACCCTCCAGCTCGACACAGCGGTGCTTTTGGGACAGCAGCATCTAACGGTGATTAAGGGCGGCGGCGGCGAGTTTGAGCGCAACCCTTGCAAACAAACTGAGCTCTTTTGCTTGCACCAAGGAAGCACCGATGAGGCCCGCATCCCAGTCACACACGACGAACACAAGCGGCTCAGCGACGCCAGCACCCAATCAAACGACCTCCTCAATCTGTGGAACGGAAATTGGGGCGACGCTTTCGCGCTGTCCATCGTTTTGGAAACAACAGCTCTGGCGCTGCAAACTCTCGCCCCGACCCTGACCCATGACAAAGCGCAGAATCTCGCCAGCACGCTTTGGTCTGAGCGCCATCATAAGCAAGCCGCCTGACGGAGAGACCCCATGAAAACCTTCCCAATGTTTCTCAAAATGGAAAACCGCCGCGTGGTGATTGTCGGTGGTGGTGAGCAAGCCGCGCAGAAATGCCGCCTTATGCTCAAAACTGAGGCGCAGATCACAATTCTGGCGGATCAACTCGACCCAGAGCTTGAAGGCTATGCATTAGAGAACCGGGTTTGTGTGGATCATCCCAATGCGACCCCAAGCGCCTTCTTGGACACAGCATTGGTCTTCGTCGCCACGGGTTGCAAAGGCGCAGATGCCGCGTGGTGTACCCTTGCGAAGTCCCAGGGAGCACTCGTGAATGTGGTAGACGCGCCGGACTTGTGTGATGCCTACACGCCCTCCATCGTTGATCGCGACCCGGTCGTCATTGCCATTGGCACCGAGGGAACCGCGCCTGTGCTGGGCCGTCAGATCAAGTCCCAAATCGAAAAGCAGCTAGAGCCAAATCTAGGGCAGTTTGCGCGGCTATGTGGCAATCTTCGCACCGCAGTTGCCCAAAACATCGCACCGACAGAACGCCGCAGGTTCTGGCGTTGGGTTTTTGGCAGCACACCGCGCAAGACATTCGCATCAGGTTCCGAACGCGACGCGATTGCCATGATCAAAGCCGCCATCACCCCCGATCCAAGCGCACAACCGCGTTCAATGGGCCAAATCCACACGATCACTGCTGACGCCTCTGAACCCGATCTCATTTCTCTGCGCGATGCACAAAAGCTTCAAGAAGCGGACATGATCTACTACGACCACCCAGACCTGCTCTCGGTGATCGAATATGCCCGTCGCGACGCTGAGCGTCACTATGTTGGATCGTCCCAAACGGGTGTTGAACAGCGACTTGCGCGAACCGCAGCCGAAAACGGCGCAGAGGTTGTGGTCATCCGGCATAAACCGTCAAAAGACAATGTGACTTATCTCGCTGCATTGGCTTAGACGAACCCGAACCGCCTTTCACAGCCCTTTACCTGCACAGAAGCCGGATCGAACCCTCTTATTTCGCCGTATGCAAAGGTATACTGTCGACCTTCTGAAATCGGTCGTTTAAGAGACCCCAACTTCAGTCTTTAGGAGATTCCCATGTCCGACATCATTTACACAAAAGTGGACGAAGCGCCGGAACTGGCTTCCGCATCGTTCCTCCCCATCATCCAGAAATTCGCCGCCGCTGCGGGTGTCACTGTGGGGACGAAGGACATCAGCCTTGCCGGGCGCATCCTCGCCACCTTTCCTGAGCATCTGAGCGAAGCGCAGCGTCAGTCCGATGATCTGGCCGAGCTTGGCCGCTTGGTGAAAACCGCCGAGGCCAACGTGATCAAGCTGCCAAACATCTCCGCTTCTGTGCCCCAGTTGGTCGCCGCGATCACCGAGCTTCAGTCTCAGGGCTACCCTCTGCCTGACTACCCAGATGCGCCCGAAACTGACGCCGAAAAAGCCGTGCGCGCAAAATACGACAGCATCAAAGGCTCCGCCGTGAACCCGGTTCTACGCGAGGGCAATTCTGATCGCCGCGCTGCCAAAGCCGTGAAAAGCTTTGCCCAAAAGAACCCACACCGCATGGGCGACTGGTCGGCCGATAGCAAAACCCATGTCTCCTCAATGGACGGCAATGACTTCTTCGCCAATGAGGTTTCCGCCACGCTTGCTGGCGAGGCCACGGCGAAAATCGTGCTGGAAACCGCAACAGGCGAGATCGTCCTGAAAGACGGCATAACCTATCCTGCAGGCACAGTCGTAGACGCAACCTTCATGAGCGCCGCCGCTCTGCAAAGCTTCCTCGCCGCCGAGATCGAGAAAACCAAAGCCGACGGCATCCTTTTCTCGTTGCATCTCAAAGCCACGATGATGAAAGTCTCCGACCCAATCATCTTCGGTCATGGCGTGAAAGCCTACCTCGCACCCGTGTTTGAGGCCCATGGCGACGCGCTCGCAGAGCTTGGCGTAAACCCAAATTCCGGCCTTGGCGATCTGCTCGCAAGGGTTGAGGACAACTCGGCGATCATGGCTGATATCGACGCCTGCATGGCTGCGCGCCCACCAATGTATATGGTCGATTCCGATCGCGGCATCACCAATCTACACGTGTCCTCTGATGTCATCATCGACGCCTCCATGCCTGCCCTCATTCGCGCAGGCGGCAAAGGCTGGGGCCCTGATGGCAAAGAGGCTGACACAAATTGTGTGATCCCGGACAATTCCTATGCGCCGATCTACGAGGAATCGATCAAGTTCTTCAAAGAAAACGGCAAGCTGAACCCGGCCACTGCCGGAACCGTTCAGAACATCGGCTTGATGGCCCAAAAGGCAGAAGAATACGGCTCACACCCGACAACTTTTGAGGTGCCAGAGGCAGGCACCGTCAAAATGATCCTCGTTGACGGCACTGTTCTTCACGAGCACAAAGTCGAGGCAGGCGACATCTGGCGCTCCGCCTCCACGCGCAAAGCCCCGATTGAAGATTGGGTGAACCTCGCCATCTCGCGTCAAAAAGCCGAAGGCTGCCGCGCGATTTTCTGGCTTAATGCTGAGCGTGCGCATGACGCCGAGTTGATCAAATACGTCACGCCGATTTTGGAAGCAAAAGGCGTCGCGGACCTCTTTGAAATCATGGCCCCACGCGAAGCCACCCGCGCCTCGCTTGAAACGATCACAGAGGGCAAAAACACCATCGCTGTCTCCGGTAATGTGCTGCGCGACTATCTGACGGATCTCTTCCCCATTCTAGAGCTTGCGACCTCGGCTAAGATGCTCTCCATCGTCAAACTGATGAATGGCGGCGGTCTGTTTGAAACTGGCGCTGGCGGCTCTGCGCCAAAACACGTTCAGCAGCTCGAAGAAGAAAGCCACCTGCGCTGGGACAGCCTTGGCGAATTCTGCGCCTTGGGTGAAAGCCTGACCTTTTTGGCCGACACTAAAAACAATCCCAAAGCTCGTGTGCTGGGCGAGGCCGTTGATGCCGCAACCCAAGGCATCCTCGATCATGGCCGCTCACCATCGCGCAAAGTTGGCGAGCCGGACAACCGCGACAGCCATTATTGGTTCGCGCGTTACTGGGCTGAGGCCTTGGCCGCTCAAAGCGATGACGCAGCGCTTGCCGCTGAGTTTGCCCCAATCGCAACGGCGCTGGCAGAGGGCGAGGCGGCGATCCTGTCCGAACTTGCCGCGGCCCAAGGCTCCGCTGCTGATCTGGGCGGATATTACCGCACAGACGCGGACAAAGCTGCCGCAGTAATGCGCCCATCCGCGACCCTGAACAGCATCATCGGGTAACACCAATTGGCGCGCCGCGATGAAGCTTGTCTTCGCGGCGCACCCTTTTATTTCAAATGCTTAGAGTAAGTTTTCAACGCATCCTCTAGGCTGCGGCTTCGATCCATATTCGCACGGTTTTCCTCAGCATAAGGCGTGCGCTCCAGTACCCGGAACACCTCTGCCGCACCCTCATGAAAACCCGGCGAAACGCCTGCCTCATCGAAGGTTTTGGAAATCTCGACCATCTCCCCAACCCAACGCGCGGAATCCGCTGGCAGGAACGGCACCCGCGCGCGCATCGCACTAAGGGTGGCAGTTTGAGAATGTTCAAACTCGGCAATCAGCGCATCCGTCACACCCAGCTGCTCAGCCGCCATCATCACTGCAGTTTGCAGCGTCCAAGTCCCCTTGGTCAGCCCCGCATAGGTCATTTTTATGGCTGAGGCCTGACCAATTTCATCCCCCATCGTCATAACTTGAAAGCCCAATCCATCAAAGGGCAGCATCAATTCGCGATCAGGGCCCGACACATAAAATCTTGGCCCAGTCCCCTTTCCCGGTGCCAAGCCAATAATGCCAGCATCAATAAACTTGGCGCCCGCAGACGTAATGGTCGCGCCAACTTCAATCGCGGTTTCTGGCGAGATAGCGTTGCAATCCACGTAAACTGGCGTCCTTCCAACATCGCTCATCGCAGCCGCAACATCCGCAGCCAAACCCAGCGCTGCCGCAGGCGGCAAGATCGACAGGATCAAATCCGCCTCTTTAACCACGTTTTTCAGGTCCCCGACATCTCGCAGCCCAGCTTTACCAGCCAATTCTAAAGTATGCGCGCCCCGCCCTTCCAACGAGCAGATCACATCATATCCACCGTGGTTTTTTATTGCGCGACCAACGGCATGGCCCATGTCGCCGGGCATCAGGATCGCGATTGTTTTCATTTGGCTTTGCATTGGCACGCCCCTTTTCTTGAGGATCAGAGCCTAAATGACCTCACCCCGTTGAGCAATCACGACCCGATATTGCAGGCTCACAGATCACTTCCGTCAGTTGCACCGCTAATAAGCTGATATGACAGTAAATTCGCAATATCTTGGGGTGAACGCAGCAACGGCACAATCTTGTCACCAAGAGTTTCTCGTGCGGCTTTGGCAGACTGTTCGGCTTTGACGCCGTCCTCCAGACTTACAAATTTGAATCGCAATCTACTCTCTGACCCGGCCTGCGCCAGCTTGGCCAAATCGCACGGCAGAACCGATCCAATGCGCGGATAGCCACCGGTTGTTTGGCATTCCCAGAGCAGAACAATCGGCGTGCCATCCCCTGTGATCTGAATATCACCCGGCACAACAGTTTCAGACAAGACCCCAAGCCCCCCCTCCGCATGAAGCGCAGGTCCATCCGACAGTAACGTCACCCCCATGCGGTTTGAGCACGTGTCAGGGGTGAACTCAGACGCTTCAAACTGGGCAATGATCTGATCGCTGAACTGATTGGTCTGAAGACTGGCGACAACGCGAATTGTTCCGCCCTGACAGCGATCTTCTAAGATCAGTTTGCGCCCCGGGCATGGCTCTTTCATTGGCGCTAGCGCAAGGCATTCGCCAACGCTGAGAGCTGATCCAATTCCTGCTGCCAAATGCACAGAAGACGAGCGAAGCAATGAAGGCGCCGCAAATCCACCCTGGACATGCAAGTATCCATAACGCCCTGAAATCGCAGGGCCTATTTCAAGTTTTTCTCCTTGCATCAGGGCATGACTGGCGTTCCACTGAAGCGATTTTCCATCAATGTTGGCGCGCATTCGCGCCCCTGTTAGGGCAATCTGAGTGTTGACAAGCGCCTCAAAAACACCGCCCATCCCGGCCATTTCCAGCGCTGGCAGTGTCGGCGAGTGCGACAACAAAGCAGCCCCCTCAAACAGCGCCAGTTTGTCAGCCGCCCCGCCACGCGAAAGACCATATGCAATCTGCCCGATGCGCCCTTGATCCTGCAGCGTCATGCTTGGTCCGGCGTGGTGGATTTTGAAGCCTGTGCTCATGGCAAATCCACTGCGGTCGCACCGCCATCGGGATCAGCGCGCAGCGTGTGCAGGGTTTGTGCTGAAACAGGTGTATAAATGACCTCGTCGCCGGGGCTGAGGGCAAACGGGTTCTCGGCCTCGACCCGGAAGGGGCGAAACGCGGACTGACCGATGTGGCGCCAGCCGGTGGGGGAAGTCACTGAAAACATTACGATTTGGCGCAGGGCGACTGTGATTGCCCCGACTGGTACTTGGGGGGTTAGTGCGGTTTGGCGGGGCAGATTCCAGGCCTCTGACAGTGTGCCGAGATAGGGTTGGCCGGGCGCAAATCCGATGTTGTAGACGCGAAGTTGGGTGTCACAGAGCGATGAAACAGCGTCTTTGACGCTCTGTCCGCTCATCTCGGCGGCCTCGGCAAGTTGGGGCGTTAGAGCCACGTCAAACACTGCGGGAATGCGCCAAAGCTTGCGCTTTTTGGGCAAATCAGATGCGTACCAGTCCTGCGTTTCCAGTAATTTATGTAGCGATTTCTGTATTTTAGCATGTGACGTGACGCTCAGATCAAAGCGCAGATAGGCCGAGACCAAGGACGAGGATGTTTCAAGCACGCCGGGCCAATTTGCTTGGCCAAGGGCCGCGCGAAAGGCGATGGCAGCGCGATTTGCGGGTTCGCTGAGGGTGGCGGCGAAGCTCACGAGTTTGCCGTCGACGCCTGCGTTTCGGATGATTGGGAAAACTGGTTCTGTCATTTTGGGGCAAGTAAAACAGCGCTAGCGGGCAAAGCGCAAGACCACAAAAGAATGGCGCTTTGAATCGGTTTTTGGGCACGCACAAACATGATGCAAAGGCGGTGAATGTTATGCACAGCGTTTTTGTTCCGAGACCATGTCGCCACCAGATATAGCCGAGCGATTGGGCAAAAGCACAAGCGGAACTTTTTGTTAAGAAATGAGCCGAAAAACCGAAAACGGCCCGAACTGAAGCGATCAATTCGGGCCGTTAACTTTTGCTTAGGAAAGCAACTTAGCCGAGCTGGCCGCCATCATCGCGTGTAACCGCGATCACCGCAGAACGTGGCACGGTGGTGCCGCCATCTGGCCAATGGCTATCGCCGCGCTCGCCGGGATGCTGGATGCCGACGAACATGGTTTTACCATCGGTGGACATCGCCGCCCCTGTGACTTCGCACTCTTTGGGGCCAACCATGAAGCGCTTGATTTCACCAGTGGTCGGATCAGCTACCAGCATCTGGTTGTTGCCCATGCCAGCGAAATCTTCTTCGTTGGAATAGTTGCCGTCTGTCTGAATCCAGAGCAGGCCTTTGCTGTCAAAGATCAGTCCATCAGGCGAGTTGAACATGTTGCCGTCATTGATGTTGACGGAACCGCCCTTGGCATCTTCGTGGATCGTTGGGTTGCCAGCGAGTGCAAACAAATCCCACGTGAAGCTATCGGACGCGTGGTTCGCGCCAGCCGGCCACCAACGCACGATCTGGCCGTACTTGTTGCCCTCGCGTGGGTTTGGACCGCCAACAGGCGTGGCGTCGCCACCGGCATTGGTTTTGATGCCCCGGTTTTTGTTGTTGGTGAGGGCACAGTAAAGCTCGGCCTTTTTGGGATTGGCAGCTACCCATTCAGGGCGATCCATTGTGGTCGCACCAACGGCTGAGGCTGCCAGACGCGTGAAGACACAAATCTCGGCTTTTGACGACATGCCGGTTGCTTCTGGCGTCAGCGCGAGCCATTCGCCTGTTCCGTCGGGATAGAACTTGGCCACGTAGAGGTCGCCGTCTTCCAACAGATCAGAATTGTCAGCGCCTTCGGCATAAACACCCGCAGAGACGAAGCGGTAGAGGAACTCGCCGCGCTCATCATCGCCAAGATAGACCACGATGTGACCGTCTGCGTTCACAACAACTTCGGCATTCTCGTGCTTGAAACGACCAAGTGCAGTGCGCTTCTTTGGGGTTGAGGTTGGATCGGAAGGATCGATTTCAACGACGTAACCTGCGCGGTTGGCCTCGTTTGCATGTTTTGCAATGTCAAAACGCTCGTCGATCTTGGCCCAGCCGTAGCCCCAGTCTTCGGTGTTCACGCCGTAGCGCTTTTGCTCAGCGGAGCGCTCAATGTCTGGGTTGGAGGAGGAGAAGTAGCCGTTGAAGTTTTCTTCACACGCCAGATAGGTGCCCCACGGGGTTTTGCCGTTGCCGCAGTTGTTCCAAGTGCCAAGCGTGACAGTTCCTGTTGGATCAGCAGCGGTTTTCATCAGATCATGGCCAGCTGCAGGACCTGTGATGGCCATTTCAGTGTCTGGTGTGATGCGGCGGTTGAGCGGGCTGTCAACGATCAGCTCCCAACCATTATCGCCCTTGGCAACTTCCAGAACAGACACGCCATGCGCCATTTTGCCCTTGAGGATATCGTCATCCGTGGCAGCTTTGCCGTCCGGGTTGTTGCCCCAGATGATCTTGCGGTTGGTGTATTCGTTGTTGTTCACAAGAATGGATTTGCCGTCGACTTCAAAGAGCGACATGCCGTCGATATTGTCGCCATATGCGCCGGCCTGGCTTGTTGCGTTGCCGCGTGTGGCCTGATCGAACTCGGCAACGCCGGAGAACATGGGATCGCCCCAACGCACGACGACTTGGCTGGAATAGCCTTCGGGGAGCGTGATGGTATCAAGCGTGTTGGCAGCCACTTGGGCAAAGCCCAAGCGCGATGTTGCGGCTTTGGCCTCTGTTGGGGTGAGCGCGGATGTGCCCAGCACAAAGGAGCCAGCGCCGAATGCCATGACGCCGCCAAGGAAGCCGCGACGCGAGAGGGCTTCTTCGACAACATCGTCAAAATCAGTGGTTTCAGGGGGTGGATTTACGGCTTCGTCAAATGCGTCGAAGTCCATATCATCAGTGTTAAACTCAGAATCTTTCATTGTCATCTCCCATGGGTTTTATGCACCAAAAGCGATTATAACGCCGTCGATTCGCTCAGGGCGTGTGCCCTCAACAATGCGACGTTAGCGGATCAACTAGGGGGAGGCGAACAGATTCTCCATTTCGATTTTGTGAAATTTTTGCGACATCTTCGGGCGGGTGGGTCATGGACAATGTTGGGCTCAGCCTTAAGATGGCGCTTCGCAAATACGCAAATAAACGACGAGACCAAATGACCCAATCCAATATGCTAGTGATTATGTCTGATGAGCATCAGGCCCGTGCAATGGGCTGTGCGGGGCATCCGTTTGTGAAAACGCCGCATTTGGATGGGATGGCGGCGCGGGGTATGCGCTTCACCAATGCTTATACACCGAGCCCGATTTGCGTGCCTGCGCGGGCGAGTTTTGCTACCGGGCGTTATCCGCATCAGAACCGGCTGTGGGATAACGCGATGCCCTATGACGGCAGCATTCGCGGCTGGGGCCATGCGCTTCAGGACAAGGGCGTGGCTGTGGAGAGCATTGGCAAGCTGCATTACCGCGCGGCTGAGGATCCTTCGGGGTTTGATCAGGAACATCTGCCGATGATGGTCGCGGGCGGTGTTGGCATGGTTTGGGCCAGTGTGCGCCAAGAGGACGAGCGCAAGATTGGCAGCGGGCGGATGCTGGGCAAGTATATTGGGCCCGGCCAGTCGACGTATACGGAATATGACGCGGCGGTGGTGGAGCGCACCAAGGCGTGGTTGGCGGAAGAGCGTGAAGAACCTTGGTGCCTCTATGTGGGGCTAGTTGCGCCGCATTTTCCGCTGGTCGTGCCGCAGGAGTTTTATGACATGTATCCGGTTGAAGATTTGCCAGATGTGAAGCTGCACCCCCGCGATGGCCATGCGCGGCATCCTTGGATCGACAAGCAAAACGCCTTCATGGACAGCGAGGCGAAGTTCGCCGATGAGGACGAGCGTTTAGCGGCGATGGCGGCCTATTATGGCTTATGCTCGTGGCTTGATCACAATGTGGGGGAGATTTTGGAGGCGTTGGATACCTCTGGTCAGGGAGCTGACACGACGGTGGTTTATACGTCTGATCATGGGGATAATGTTGGCGCACGCGGGCTTTGGGGTAAGTCCAATATGTATGAGGAGAGCGCGGCGGTGCCGTTGATTGTGGCGGGGCCGGATGTGGCTCAGGGCACATGTGACACGCCGGTCAGTTTGCTGGATCTGTCGGCGAGCATTGCAGATCATTTTGGCGCTGAGATTGAGGCGGCGGATGGGGTGAAGCCGCTTGCGCAGGTTATTGCGGAGCCGGAGCCGGAGCGGGTGGTTTTCAGTGAATATCATGCAGCCGGGGCGGTTTCGGGTGCGTTTATGATCCGTAAGAGCAGTTGGAAATACATCCATTATGTCGGATTTGACGAAGAGCTGTTTCATTTGGGCAAGGACCCGGAGGAGACGTTTAATCTCGCCGGGGAGGCTGGCTTTGAGGGTAAGCTGGAGGAGATGCGCGCTGAGTTGAGTGCGATTTGCGATCCAGAGGCGACCAATGCGCAGGCCTTTGCGGATCAGGCGGCGTTGATTGCGCGCCATGGCGGTAAAGAGGCGGCGTTTAATCTGGGTGCGCCGGGGGCGACGCCGCCGCCCAAGTAGCGGCTTAGCTTTGTTGGTTGGCGGCCATTTGATCGAGATGGGCCGCGAAATCTGTGGCGTTGGTGCCTTCGCTCAGTGCGCGCAGGAGATAGGCTTGCTGGGTTTCGGGGGCGAGGCCGTGCTTGGGCGGGTCGCGGTCTAGGTTTGTTGGGAAGGAGTAGCCTTCGGCTGTGGCGGCGATGGCTGCGTTTAGCTCGTGAGATGGCAGCTCCGCTTTTTGGGCGTGGGGGTAGACCAGTTTGCACATCTTTGTGCGGTCGATGGTTTCCATGGCGCGCCCGAAGGCTGAGGAGATTTGCAACAGGTTCGCGAGGCGGTGAATGTCGCTGCTGGTATTGTCGCCCGCGCCGTGGAAGATCGCGGGGCTAAAGAAGAGGGCGTCGCCTTTTTCCAAGGCGAGTTGGACATGGCGTTCTTCGAACAGAGCGCGGAAATCATCGCGCCGCCAAGCCGCGTAACCCGGCAGATAGCTTTGCGAGAACGGAAGCAGTTTTGTCGGACCGCTCTCAATGGGCATGTCGCAATGGGCCACAGCGCCTTGCAAGGTGAGCGCAGGAGAGAGCGCGTGGACATGGGCGGGGTATTGCGCACTTAGCTCGGCGGATTGAAAGCCCAGATGATAGTCGCGATGCGCCAGCTGGGCAGCACCGCCGGGATGTACGAGATTGACCTGCGCGGTCATCTGATAATTGGGGCCGAGCCATGCCTCGCAGGCCGCAGCGACAGGGACATTAGCGAAATAGCGCAGGAACACCTCCGGGTCGGCCTCGCAGAGCTTTTGCAGAGAGTTCCAGATACGGTCATTGGCGCCAGAGGCTGCGAAATGATCGCCGCCGCCGCCGGTTTCTTGCTTTTCTTTCGCGATAATCTGCTCAAAAATCTGCGTGGCTTGATCGAGCACGGCTGTGTCCTGATAAGCCCGCTTGAGAACAAACACCCCGGCACCAGTGCTTAGGATCTGCGCCCATTCCGCCATGATTTGGGGACGCTCCGACGGGTTTGTGAGCCCGGCAAGCAGGGCGGGAGCGTCATAGATCGGGACATTTTTCTGCACGTCGCTGGCGAAGGGTACATCGCTTGGCTGGACCGATTGGCTGATTAAATTGGTAAAGTCAGCAAGGTCGCACCTGTCCTGAGTGTAATATCCGGGTGCTTTGGCAGGGTGATCTTTCATAACTTGCTCCAGTTTCTTTGCGCTCAGAGTGGTGTATGCAGGTCTTGGTTGGCAATCCAAAAATGCACGTTACATAGGCAAGGGACGGTCGAGCCAAAGGGTGACTTTGGGATAGCGAGCGGCATATGACGCGCATTTGGTTGGAAAGCGAAACATGACACTGCCATACACCCGCACGGTTTCCTTTGGCGATTGCGACCCTGCTGGGATTGTCTATTACCCCAATATCTTTCGCTGGCTTGATGCGACGTTTCATGTGCAGCTTCGGCCATTTGGCGGACATGGGGTCGTTTGCAATCAGCTTGGGTCTGTTGGATTGGGGTTGGTGGATGTGTCCGCACAGTTTCGCACGCCCCTGAGGGATGGAGATGACCTCGTTATAACACCGCGCTTTGCTGCATGGGGACGCAAGACGTTAACGATTGATTATGAGGGCAAGGTTGGGGCGCGGTTGGCCTTTACCGGGCAAGAAGTGCGCTGCGTTTTCCAGACCGGACCGTCGGATATTGTAGCTGGAGAGACGGCGAAGCTGAGAGCTTTGCTGGAAGACCCTCGCGACTGATTTAGGCGGCTGGGTCACCAAAAACGGGCGGCGCAATTTGCACCGCCCGTTAGCTTCATTGCGTTTGCAACGGTGTTAAGCTGGCTTTGGCCAGTTAAACTCAGGGCGCAGGCTGTCATAGACAGGCTTGCCATCTGATGGCTTTTTGTAGCCTTTGGTTTCGTCCCAGAACGCGTGATATGTGGTTGGCAGGGCTGCCGGGTCCATGCCCATCAGGTTTGGAACAACCGCGCGAATGCGCTTTTCTTTGTCATCGAGCATGATCGGCGTGCCACAGTCTTTGCACACACAAAGGTCAAGCGGGCCATCCGGGTTATCCGCGTTGAACGGAACCTTATTGAGGTTGGCCATATTGCTGACTTTGAGATCGCCATGGTTGAAGAAAACAACATGTGTTGTCAGCTGACCTGTCACGTTTTTGCAAACGTTACAGTGGCAATCATGGTTGTCGATTGGGCTGGCATCCGCATGGGTTTTCACATGGTCACATCCACCCACGAATTTATGCGCTGGTTTGGCGACAAGTGCGCCTGCAATTTTCTCGGAAATAAAACCCAAAATGTTGCCGACAACCATGGAAACCGCGATTGCGAGGCCCAATTGAATCAGACCACTCGTGCCTTCGCCATAGGCCGCGCCGCCCATCAGGAAGAGTGCAGCGGTCGATGCGTAACCGTAAACGGAGGATGGAATCGCGCCGAAAAGCGGCAGATGCGCGCCAAGGATCATGATGAGGACTGTGACGCCAACACAGAGGCCAGCATTCATCGCGGAGACGCCCATTGACGTCAGAGCGATAAAGGCAACCACGGCGCAGATCATGCCCCAAACGTTTGCAATTGCTGAGTTTTTCAGGCCGTCATTGCCGCCCCCGCAGTGAAAGAAACTGGCCCAACCGATAAATATTGCCCAGATTAGAATAAACGGGCTGCCCATTGTCACGGCGGCAAAAGTGGCAATGCCACCCATCACGCCAATGACAATAGCAAGTGCTGTTACAAGGTTCATTTTAAGCTCCCAAGTTCATGATCTGCCGCTGTTTTTAGCGGTCAGACTCTGTTTTTTGTTTTCGCAGAATATATGCACGGCCTTTTTTGCGTTTAGGTCAACACGACCTTAGTCTTAGGGTTTGCCTAAAAAGGTGTCATTATTGCCTATAATTTGACCCCCTATTTCGCCCTCGGAGATGTCAATAATTGAGACGTTTGCGATCAAGGGACACTCAAAATTCAGGGCTGTGCCAGCAAGATTTCGCCATAGGACAATTAAAGTGAGGTTTTGCAGTAACTAAAAGAAGAACAGGCCCGGCATTTTTCACATATTAGTTGCAAACCGGAAGACGGAGGCGGTTTGATATGTGCAGGGAAAAGACAATCATTGCAGGGATGGACCGTGAAGCACTTTAGTCAGATGCGCCGCTTTTGCACTTTATTTGCAGTGATCCTATTGATCGGAGCCTCGTTGCTTGCCACCGCCACAGGGGCGAGAGCCGATTTGGCAGCAGCCGTAACGCTTGAAGATCCCACCAAGGATGTAATTCGGCCCGGCGGCGTCACGAACCTGAAACTGACGCTGTCCAACAACAACATCGCAGCTCCGATCAGCGCGGTTGGATTTTCCAGTACGCTGCCCGGTCTTTTGACTGACGGATTGGTTCTGGCTTCAAACGGGACTATTTCCTGCGTTGACCCTGCTGGCGGCGCTGATCCTACGTCTGCCAGCGCGTTAACGGCTATTGCAGGCTCTCAGGCTGTTTCTCTTGCCGGGGCGATTATTCCTGCCGCCTCTGGCGCGACGGATGGCATTTGCGAGATCACGCTTCCGGTTACGGCACGCTCCAGTGACGGAACCCGCCAGACCTATGCCTATCAGATCGCGTCCGGGGCGATTACCGGGAATGACGGCGCTGCGGTTTCAAACACTGGCGCGATTGAGCAATCGATCAATGTCAGGAGGATGCAAGCCCCTGAAATTACCCTTCACAGTTTCACCAATGCACGGGTGCTCATTCTGGGTGGTGCGGATCAAACGCTAACCTTTCGGGTCAGCAATCCCAACGCGTTTGATATCGAGAACTTCACGTTTCAAAACACCTTCCCGGATTTTGGGGCCAGTGGCTTTGCCTTTGGTGTGGCTGACACGCCGAATGCGACATTCTCCTGTTCTTCTGGCGCAGCGCCGAGCTTTTCGCCTGTGGCGGGAGACACAAGTATTCTGGTCACCGGCACCTTGCCAGCAAGCGGCACTTGTGAGTGGAGCGTTGCGATTTCGGCGCTGACGACAAATGGCTTTTACCGAACCATTGCGCCCAATTTTGTGGATCGCGCCTCGACATTTGTCGGCCCCGGATTTTCGAGCGGGTCAGGTTTCACCAACGACATTGGCATTCGTCTTGAATCAAGCTCGACTCGCAACGCGATTATGACGTCGCCGCTGTCTATGACGGTCGATTTTACCAATGACGAGCTTTCGAGCGGCCAGCAGGACACGATGACGATTGTTTTGAGCAACAACGCAGAGGCGGCGCTTGTCGTTTCGTCCTTTACCAACAGCCCGATCGACGGCATTGGGGATGCGCTATATGGGTTGAAGCTGATCAGCGGCACGCCGATTTCTACGGTTTGTTCGGCGGGGGGTATTCCGGGGAGTTTCGCAGCCACAGCAGGCGATTTGGGGCTCACCCAGACGAGTGCGACAACCATTGCCGCCAATGGCACCTGCACGATCACGGTGACGTTTACGGGCACGGTTCAGTTTTCTGGCACGCCGATCACTTACACAAACGCGATTAGCGAAGGCGATGTGAGCGTTGGGGATATCAATGGTCAGACGGTTGTCAGCCAATCCAGCAGCGACTCTATTCTGGTGGGCGACGCCATTCGCGTTTCCATTATCTCAAAGCCGACCAGTGTGGCACCGGGCGAGCCGATCCAATATGTCGTGACGCTGGAGAATTTTGGGGCCAGTGCAGTCAACGCAGTGGGTTTGAGCGATGTGTTGCCCGCAGGGATGAGCTTTTTGACGGGCAGCATTGCTGGGTTTGATTACACGCCTTTCTTGTCTGGAACTGGTTGTGCGGGACTGACGGACCCCAATGCGCTGTCCGATACAACGGTGAATTTCACGCTTGGCACGCTGCCAGGCCGGGTGGATCAGAATTCGACGAGTTCCTGTGAGATCACCTATTTTGCCCTTGCACCAAGCGCGGGTGGCACGGTTTCCAATGATATTGCCGCGGGAGGTGTGACCTATACGGGTGGGCCAAATCCGGTTGGCTCAAACGCGGTTGAAACCACATCGACGCCAACCCTAGCATTGCTGTCCAATTTTGGTCCCTCCAACGAGTCTGAGGGCACGCCTGTTCGCTTGCGGTTTACGTTTTCCAACTGGTCGGCTCAGTCGCTCAGCAATTTGTCTTTTTCAAAGACGCTCTCAATTGCCGCAATCACAGGCGGGCAGCTCCGCATTGCCGCCATCCCAGCACTTGTGACGACATGTGGTGGCTCCCCAATTCTGAGTGCTGCGGCGGGTGGTACTGTGGTGTCGATGACGGGCGCGACGGTTGCGGGGCGCGCAACAGGTGGCTTGGGAGATGCCGCGAGCTGTTTTGTGGAGGTGAGTGTTGTTGGCCCGGCAGGACTGTATAACAATCAGTTTGATGCGACAGCTCAGGCTGCTTCTTTCACCGGAGGCGCTGCAATTGCGGTCACTGCGACGTCAAATACGGCGACGCTGAATTATGCCTCGGCTTTGAGCGCAGTCACGTTTTTTGATCCCACAGATATTGCCCTTGGTGGCAATAGCACAGCTTACATCCGCTTGCTCAACTCTGGCGGCGGCCAACTGAGCGGGCTTGGCTTGACCAATACTTTGCCAGCGGGACTGGCGGTGAATACAGCGCTTGCGGCCTACACGACCTGTGGCGGTGCGACCAATGTTGCGGTGAGCGGCGGGGGCACAACGGTTGATTTGACTGGTGCGGTTTTGCCTGCGGGGCAAAGCTGCGATCTGATCATTCCGGTCAGCTCCCAGACAGGGGGGCCATGGGTCAACACCATTCCGGTTGGCGGTATTTTTGCCGATGGTGGTGTGATCAATGTGTCCGATGTGAGTGGCACATTGGGGCTGTTGGCCACCAGCGACATGACGATTTCACAGGCGGTTGCAGCGCCGGCGACGCTGAGTTTTCCGGGAGCACCCATTGAACTGACCATACGGATCAGCAATTCCAACACGCCTGTGACAGGCATGCGCCTTGAGCGGTTTTTCACGGATACCGGGCTTGATGGTGGTGTGCTCAACACGATGCAGATTGCAGGTTTTGCGAATGCCAGCACGACATGTACCGGCGGCACGGTTACCGCGACACCGGGTGCAACTGGATTGGTGCTGAGCGGTGCCAGCATGGCGGCCGATGAGATTTGCGAAATCAAGGTGCAGGTTACGTCGGATTCCACGGGCGCGTTGATTGACCGTATCCCAGCCGGACAAATCACAACGAACGAGGGGGTAACGAACGCCAATCCAACCTCTACTTCTCTAACGGTTCAATCTGACATTGGTGCGATCAAAGCGTTTGATCCGCTGGTGATAGAGGCCGGTGGGCGCAGTAAGTTGAGCATTTCGGTGATCAATCCATCCGGCTCGGCGGTAACTGCGCTAAGTGTGACGGATAACTTGCCCGCAGGCATGACCGTTGATGCAGCGCCGGATGTCACCAACAGCTGCAATGGCACGCTGAGCGCGGCAGCAGGGGCGTCGGTTATAACGCTCACCGGGGGCGATATTGCAGCCGCTGGAGCGGGTGGCACGACAGCGCGGTGTGAGATCAGCGTTTTTGTTACGGTTGCGAGCGATGGCACTTATGAGAATGTGATAGCGCCCGGTGACATCACGGGCACGTCCAATTCAACCGCCGTTGACAATGCTGACCCGGCCAAAGCGGATCTAATTGCGACGGATCCAATTGAGGTGCAGATCGCGATTGTGGGCCAAACGCTGGACAGCACCATTCAAACCGGGGCGAGCTTTACGACCGGCACGCAAAGCTCGACTGCCAATACTGAAAACCTGCTGACCATTCGCCTTCGCAATCCGGGTAGTGTTGATCTGACCGGGGTTGCCTTGACGGATGTTTTGCCAAGTGGTTTGGTTCTGTCCAACACGCCAAATGGGGCGACCACCTGTACGGGTGGTTCGGTTGTTGCAGCGGTGTCTGGTCAGAGGATTGCGCTGACTGGCGCATCATTAGCTGCGGGTGCGGCTTGTGAGATTACTGCTAATGTTCTGTCCAATGCGCCGGGCAGTTATGTGGATGATATCCCGGTTGGGGATGTGAACAGTGCGCAAGGTGTGACCAACGCGCTGGCGACCTCAGCAAGGCTGATCATTGTGGAGCCGCCCACAATTGAGCTGCTGTTTGATCTGCCTGTGATTGCGCCCGGTGGCATGAGTATGGCGATGGTCACATTGGGCAATCCAAATGCCAGCGATCTGACATTGACGCAGGATTTGGTCGTCGATCTGCCCAGCTCGCCGGGTGACATTCTGGTTAGTGCGCCACTGACGGTGACGAATTCCTGTACCGGGACGGCCGAGACTGTTGTTGCCGGCGGTGCCACGATCACTTTGCCTGCGGGTGCGATTATTCCGGCGGGCGGGTGTGCGCTGAGCGTCAAGGTGACGGGGAGTGTGCAGGGCAATTATGTTGGCGAAATTCCTGCCGGTGATTTGATGACCGATGGCGGGGTGAACGCGGATGGTAGCACCGCACCTCTGGCGATCGGCACGGATGGTTACATTTCAGGGCAGGTTTATCTGGATCAATTCCTGCCCGCGGATGGCATTTTCACCAGCGGCAGCGATGTTGCCCTGAGCGGTGTTACGCTTGAGCTGCACTCAGGCGCAGATTGCACGGGCACGGCGCTGCAAACCACCACCACTGACAGCCAAGGCAATTACATTTTCAGCCCACTTTCGGCGGGCACATATTCGGTTTGTCAGCCAAGCCAGCCAGCCAATTCCAGCAATGGCGATCCGGTGGCCGGTATGATTGCGACAAATGGCGCCAGCACCGGGGCGCCCGGCACACCGAGCAATCCGAGCAGCACGAGCAGTCAGATTATTGGCATCGTTCTTGGGGCGGATCCCGGGGATGCGTCTTTGATCAGTGCTTCCAGCGGCAATGACTTTGTTGAGCGGCCATCCTCGCGTGACTTAATGGGGCTGGTTTTCATTGATCGCGATGACGATGGTTTGTTGAATGGTGCGGATTTTGGGCTCGCCAATATTGACGTGACCCTGACGGGCACGGATGCGGGCGGCAGCCCCGTCAGCGCGCAAACGGTGCAAACGGATAGCACGGGTGCCTATGCCTTTACCGCATTGAGCGAAGGCACGTATCAGGTGGCTCAAACGGGCCAGCCCACTAGCACCAGCGATGGGAAAACCGTTGCGGGAAGCACGGGCGGCACCGCAAGTGTGCAAGGCACTGCCGCAAGCACTATCGCGGGCATTGATCTGACGGGCACAAATAAGGCCTCCACCGGCAATAACTTCCCCGAAGTGCCGGATGCGGCGCCGGATTTGGTTGTCAGCATCAGCCACAATCCGACCCAGTTTGCCAGTGGTAGCGATCAGGGCACTTACACGGTCAAGGCGACCAATAACGGCAGCGTTGACAGTTCGGGCGCGCATACGATTGTGACCACGCTTCCGACTGGAATTGTGCCAACAGCGGCGACGGGCACCGGTTACAGCTGCACGATTGCGAGCCAAGTCGTGACCTGTGTGTCCAGTGATGTGATTGCAGCGGGTGCGATGGGGGCCGAGATCACGATTGCCACTCAGGTTGGCACGGGTCTGGAGGGGCAAACCCTGACCGCTGATGCAGAGGTTTCCGGTGGTGGCGAGATCGAAATATTCACAGGCAACAACACGGATGATGATGCGGTTGATATTGTCTCCACCGCGAGCATTTCCGGCTCGATCTGGCGCGACAGTGACCATGACCGGGTCCGTGATGGGAGCGAAGCCGCAGTTGCGGGTTGGACCGTGGAAATTTTGCTCAACGGTAGCGTTGTGGGCACCGCCACGACCGATAGCAACGGACAATACTCGGTCACGGGTTTGACGCCCGGCACTGGGTATTCGGTCCAATTCCGCGAACCGATCAATGGTACGATCTTTGGCGGCGCAGTGCCCAATGAGACTGGGACGGCCCATTCCAACAACATGGTGGATGCTGCGAACAATCCCGGCGGGGCCAGCACTCAGACCGGTCAGCTCACTGGGATCACCCTAAACGCGGGCGAAAACTTGACGGAGCAAAGCCTGCCGCTTGATCCGGCTGGTGTGGTCTATGATGCGGTGACCCGTGCGCCGATTTCAGGTGCGGTGGTGACCATCACAGGGCCTGCGGGCTTCAATCCGGCGACGGATTTGGTCGGCGGAAGTGCGACCTCGACCACAGGGGCTGACGGGTTTTATCAATTCCTGCTGACGCCAACTGCACCCACAGGCACATATGGGCTGGCGGTGACGACCTATCCAACGGGGTATCTGAACCAACCCTCCGCACTCATACCCGGATGCACGGCGACGCTGACAGTTGGAGGAACACCTAACCCTGCCCTTGTGCAATCACAGACCACCGCGCCGGGCAATGCTCAAACGACCCATGATCCAGCGGCTTGCGCAACAAGTTCGGCTGGACTGGCAGCGGGCGGCGGGTCGACGCAGTATTACACGAGTTTCGTGCTGGATGTAGCGACCTCTGCGGATGTTTTGAACAACCATATCCCGCTGGATTCAACCGTGGCCACGGGACTTACAGCGACCAAAACCACCCCTAACGCGAGCGTCTATAAGGGTGCGTTGGTGCCTTATTCTTTGAGTTTCGCCAACAATCTGAGCAGCGGCCTTGCCAATGTGACCTTGCAAGACACGATGCCGCCGGGCTTTGCCTATAAGGCGGGAACTGCGCTGCTTGATGGGGTTGCGGTGGAGCCTGTGCAGGTCGGGCGCGTCCTGACATGGACCGGCGTTACTTTTAACGCATCTCAAACACGCAAAGTGGAAATGCTGCTGGTGGTGTCTGCCGGTGTTGGTCAGGGCGAATATGTCAATCAGGTGGTCGCACTTAATGGTACCAGCGGAACTGCGCTGTCCAATGTGGCGACTGCGACAGTTCGCATTGCGCCTGATCCAATTTTTGAATGCTCGGATATTATCGGCAAGGTTTTTGACGACAAAAATGGCAATGGCATTCAGGACACGGGCGAAGCGGGCTTGTCCAATGTGACCGTGGCGACGGTCAAAGGTACGCTGATCACGACGGATCGCTTTGGGCGCTATCACGTGCCTTGCGCGGATATTCCAGACGCGTTCCGCGGCTCGAACTTTATCATCAAGCTTGATGAGAGCACCCTGCCCTTTGGCTACAAACTGACCACGGAAAACCCGGAGATTGCGCGGATCACTCAAGGGCGGATCAACAAGATCAACTTTGGCGCGGCGATTTACCGGATCGCGCGTATTGAGCTGTTTGAAGAGGCGTTTAATGGGCTAGAGGCAATCCCCGATCTAACCAGCTCGCTCAGGCAATTGCCCGGGCGGATCAGCGATGCGCCAACGATTGTGCAGCTTGTGCATATGGGCCGGATTCCACAGGCCAAGCCGCGACTGATGGCGCTGGAGCGATATCTCGCGGCGGCATGGTCGAGGGACGGGTGTTGTTATCCATTGACGGTGGAGAGCTTGGTTGAAAGCGCGCCCCTATCACTCAAAGGCGGGAAGTAAGATCATGAAAAAGCTTGGTATTCTCCTGCTCACTGCCGTCGCCTTTCCCGCTTTTGGGCAAAGCGTTCCATTCACGATCCAGATCCTGGAGGATCCGCGCACCAAGCGGGATGTCACGGTGGCCCCAGAGGTTCGCTCGCCTGCGGTGTTGGACATGAAATATGCCGCCGAGAAGCCGGAGGCGCGGCTATCGGTGCAGGCGTGGCGGCAGGGTGGCCGCACGGAATTTCGCGGCTGGTCCAATTATGCGATGTTTGTGGAGCGCGCAGAGATTTTGATCCGCGATGGCGGGGCGACGATTGCGCGGGTGCCTTTGGTGCTTGGATCGGCGGCGCAATATGGCGGTGCTGTGCCGGATAGTGCGACTTATGCGCTGCGCGTTTACAGCCCGCGCGGGCGCTATGATCAGACCCGCCAAAAGCGGATGTCGAAAGCCGGGAACGACGCGCCGGGGCGCGGCGAGCTGCTTTATCACGCGCAGGAAAACGACTTGCTGCGCCAGAACATTTCGCTGAGTGGACGCGCGGTCACGGCGGATGGCAGTGGCGTTGTGCAGGGCGAATTTGTCTCGCTCAACGGGTATCCGATTGCGGTGCGCGAGGATGGCGCCTTTGAGGACACGCAGATTATTCCAAGCGGTGATCAGACGCTGAGCCTTGCGGTTGCCAATCGCGAGGGGCGGGTTTTGAGCTCTTACACGCAGCCGCTGACCATTGCTGATGAGGATTTCTTTTACGTTGGCATTGCGGATGTGACGGTTGGGAAGAACCAGTCGTCGGGCGCGATTATTTCGGTCACGGGGGATGATTCCGAGCGTTTTAGGGATGAGATTTACGTCGATGGGCGGCTTGCGTTTTACTTGCGCGGCAAGGTCCGGGGCGATTGGCTTTTGACGGCGGCGGCGGATACGGGCGAAGGCCCGATTGATGATCTGTTTGACAACTTTTTGGAAAGCGATGCGCGCTCATATCTGCGCCGTCTGGACCCGGATCGCTATTACCCGGTTTACGGCGATGACAGCACCGCGATCAATGATGCGCCCACGGATGGCAAGCTTTACATTCAGCTTGAAAAAGACGGCAGCGAGCTGCTTTGGGGCAATTATCGCACGACATCGCCGGGCACGCGCTTCACCAATTTCTCGCGGGCTTTGTATGGGGCGCGGGCGAAATATGTCTCGCCTACCACCACCGAGGCTGGTGCGCCGCGTGTTAGTGGCGAGGTTTTCGCAGCTGAACCGGGCACATTGGCGGCTCAGGAGGAATTTCGCGGCACGGGTGGCTCGCTTTATTACCTGCGCAATCGGGATATTCTGCGCGGCTCAGAGCGGATTTATGTCGAGGTCAGAGATCGCGACACGGGCGTTTTGATTAGCCGCCGCCAGCTCACGGCGCTGGAGGATTATGACGTCAATGCCATTCAAGGGCGCTTACAGTTGCGCAACCCGCTTGGCTCGACTGTTAGTGCTGACACGCTGGTCAATTCGATTACGTCAGGCGGCAATCCGCAGTATCTCGTGGTGCGCTATGAGCACTCGCCTTCGCTTGCGGCGGCGGATGCGACAGTGTTTGGCGGCAGTGTGGAGGCATGGGCAACTGAGCGCTTGCGCGTTGGGGCCAGTGCGATCAAGCAGCAGGAAAGTGGCAGCGATCAGACTTTGCTGGGCGTTGATGCGACGTATCAGATGGCGGCCAATTCTTTTGTGGAGTTGGAGGCAGCGCGCTCTAAAGACACGGGCGTCACGGTTTATACCTCGCTTGATGGCGGCTTTAACTTTACCTCGCGCCCTGTTGGCACGGGCGATGCGGCCATGGCCAAGCGCGTGGCGGTGAGCGTTGATTTGAAGGATGCGGGGCTGGGCGAAGGGCGCGCGTCGGCGTTTTGGCAGGACCGGGAGGCTGGATTTTCAGGACCGGGCGAGCAAACGAATGAGGATGTGAGCCAATATGGGTTGGATGTGGCGGCGAAGCTGAATGCGCGGCTTGCGGCGCGGCTGACCTACGAGAAAACCAACAAGCCGAGCCAAACGGTAGAGGCCGCAGAGATCGATCTGGGCTATGACGTAACGCCAAATACCAAGGTTAGCGTTGGGCTGCGCCAAGATGATGTGACCACGCGCACGGCCAATGCGAGCAATGATCTTTCGACCAATGGCGAGCGGCTTGATGGAGTGGTGCGCGTTGATTTTGACAGCAAGCGCGGCTGGTCTGCTTACGGCTATTTGCAAGGCACGATCCGTGCAACTGGCAGCCGCGCGGAGAATAACCGGGCTGGCGTTGGTGGGACATTTGCGCTTTCTGAGCGGGTGAATGTTGGCGGCGAGGTCTCAACGGGTGATGGTGGCATCGGGGCGCAGATCAGCGGCACGTGGCAAGTCGATGAGCGCACGCAAACCTATATGAGCTATTCGCTAGCGCCCGACAGTGCGGATAATCGCTATCGGGGTCAGTTGGGACAGTTCACCTATGGTGGCTCACGTCAAGTGACTGATAACATTTATGTTTTGGCTGAACAAACATACCATCATGGTGACGGACCGAACGGGCGGGTCACCTCCTTTGGAGTTGATCTGACGCCGGGCACGGGCTGGTCATATGGGGTGCGGGCCGAAAAAGGCCGGCTGTCTGATCCGCTCTCGGGGGACATCGATCGCGAGGCGATTTCGCTCAGTGCGTCATTCGCCCAAGACCAAATCCGCTATTCGGGGGTTCTGGAGTATCGGCTGGACGAGGGCACAGAGCGGCGGAAAAGCTGGGCGTTTCGCAATGATTTGAGCTATCAAGTGAGCGATGATTGGCGCTTTTTGGGTCGCCTGAACTTCGCAGATTCCGAGAATGGCACGACGCTGGGAGATACGGAATTGGTCGAGGTGGTCACCGGCTTTGCGTATCGCCCGGTTGAGAATGACCGTTTGAATGCGCTGTTCCGCTACACCTATCTTTATGACACGGCCTCGCCGGGTCAGGTCAGCAATGGTGTCGCGAGTACATTTGCACAGCGCAGCCATGTTCTTTCGGCCGATATGATTTACCAATTCGACAACACATTCACGCTGGGCGGCAAGGTTGCGGCACGGCTGGGCGATATTCGCCAAACTGGCGGCAGTTGGTCGAGTTCGGATGCCTATCTTGGCACCGTGCGTGCAGATATTCGCCTCAGACCAAAATGGGATGTCCTGGCAGAGTGGCGGACATTGCGTACACCGGATGCAGGCGATTCCTATCAACAAGGTGCGCTTGTCGGGGTCTATCGCCGGTTCAACGAGAACTTTAGAGCAGGCCTGGGCTATAGCGATACGGATTTCTCAACTGATCTGACGGATCAGTCTTATTCGTCACGTGGGGTGTTCCTGAATGTGATCGGGAAGTTCTAAATTCGCCAAAAAAATAACGCATAGTTTTCCATATCGTGCCGTAACGATTGCGCGCGCAAAGACCTATGGGTAAAGACTGCGCGCGTGGGTTGGAACCGCGTAAAAACGGGGAGGCAGATAGGTGCAAGGCAAAAACGGTGATGTGGCAGCGCGGCTGACTGCATTGAAAAACCGCATGATCCTGCCAGTTATTTCTGCGCCGATGTTTTTGGTCTCTGGCCATGAGATGGTGATTGCCGGGTGCAAAGCTGGGGTGATGGGATCGCTCACGGCCACCAATGCGCGCACGATTGAAGAGTTACGCGATTGGTTTGAGCGGATTTCCAGTGCAGTGGGCGAGAGCGACGCACCTTGGGCGCTGAACCTGATCACACATTCAAGCTACGGGCGCTTTGACGAAGAACTGGCGCTCGTTGAGGAATTCAAGCCCGATCTCGTGATCACAGCGCTTGGTGGCCCGCATCGGGTGACAGAGCAGGTTCACAGCTATGGCGGCTTGGTGTTTGCGGATGTGAATTCCCCGAAATATGCCCGCAAAGCGATTGAAAAGGGCGCGGATGGCTTGGTGCTGGTTTGCTCTGGCGCGGGTGGACACACGGGCGAGTATGCGATGCTGCCCTTCGTGGAGGAGGTCCGCAGCTTTTTTGACGGGCCGCTGATTGTTGGCGGTGGGATTAGCACCGGGCGCGCGGTGCGTTCGGTTGAGCAGCTTGGCGTTGACTTTGCCTATCTGGGCACGCGGTTTTTGGCCTGCGAAGAGAGCCTGATCAATGATCAGTACCGCGCGATGGTTTGGGACAGTTCGATGGAGGATTTGATTGCCTCGCGTGCGATTACAGGTGCTTTGGGCAACTGGATGCGCGCCAGCGTTGAGGCGGCAGGGCTGTCGATGGAGACGATGCAATCGGACGCCAAGATTGATTTTTCCCAAGATATGCATTCAGGATCTAAGGCGTGGAAACATGTTTGGAGTGCGGGTCAGGGCGTGGGAGCGATTTCTGAGCGCCAAACAATGGCGCAAATTGTTGACGAGCTGAAAGCGGGCTATGCAAGTGCGGTAGAAGATGATGCCAAGCCGAATGGGTTTGCGGCACGGATTGAGAAGGGTTGAGATTATGGGCGTGAGCACCGAAGAAAAGAGCATCATTGAGCGCATTCTGGCCCATGCCAAGGCCGGAACGACGGATGAATTGCCTGAGGTGCATCATCATCCGGTCACGAAATACACCGACCCCGATCAGCTGGATCGCGAGATCAACACGCTGTTTCGCAACTTTCCGATCGTCATCGCACATTGCAGTGATCTGGCGGAGCCGGGCGATTTTGTGACCCATGATGCCACCGGCGTGCCGATTTTGGTAACCCGCACGCAAGAGGGCGAGATCAAAGCCTTCATGAATGTGTGTCGGCATCGCGGCGCACGGGTGGAAAGCGAGCCATGCGGCAAAGCGCGGACCTTTTCCTGCCCTTATCACGCCTGGACTTATGGGCTGGATGGCAAGCTGCGGGGGATGCCGCAGCCATATGGCTTTGACGGGATCAACAAGGACGATCACGGGCTAATCGAGCTGCCTGCTTTTGATCATCTGGGGCTGATTTGGGTTGTGCCGTCGGTGCAGGAAAAGCCGATTGATATTGAGGCTTGGGTCAAGCCGATGGAGGAGCAATTGTTGGGCCTCGATCTGGCGGGGCATGTGGTTTACAAAAAATGGTCGCTGGATCGCGACATGAGCTGGAGGCTGGCCCTTGAAGGGTTTCAAGAGAGCTATCACTTCTGCTCGGCCCATAAGCATACGGCCTGCGCGGGCTATCTGGATAACCAAAGCGTGCATCTGAATTTCGGACCCCATGTGCGCCATGCTGTGCCGCTGCCCGGTGTGGTTGAGCTGGCCGATCAGGACCCGAGCGATTGGGATTACCGGGCGAATTTCCTCACGCAGAACTACCTCTTCCCGGCAAATTTCGTGCAGGTCCAGACCGATCACATCTATATCCACACGATCATCCCAACCGGGCCGGGCACATGCGTGTTTCAGTGCATCATGCTGATCCCGGAAGCGCCTGCGAGCGAGAAGGCGGAGCGGTATTGGGCCAAGAACCATAAGCTGATCCGCGCGGTGTTTGAGGAAGATTTCGTGATTGGCGAAGGCATCCAGAAGGGGCTGGCGACGGGGGCGAACCAAAATTTCGTGTTTGGCACCTTTGAATGCGGTCTGCACTATGGTCAAAGCGCGATTGATGACGCGATCTCGGGCAAGCTGACCGCGACGTAACTTGCAAATGGGCTTGCCTGTTGTGCCGGGGCGGGCCAAAGTTTTGCGATGGAAGATGCGGCTTCAAATTTGGATAGAATGGCGCCCCTGAGCGGTATTCGCGTGATCGAATTTGCCGGGCTTGGCCCTGGCCCCTTTGCGGGCA
>CAZQMR010000013.1:8238-30887 GCA_964594465.1 uncultured Rhodobacterales bacterium | reverse complement strand
TGAAGCTGGTGTTGGCGGGGCTTGGGCTTGATCTTTCCCATGTGTTGCAATGCCGGGCGTATCTCACTGAATTTGAACGGGATTATGCGGCCTTCAATGACACTTACAAAACCTACTTCCCCGAGGATCGCCGCCCGGCGCGCACGACGGTTGGTGTGACAGCGCTTGCCGTGGGCGCGCTGGTGGAGATTGACATGGTGGCGAAGCGGCCATGAGGGGATGGGTGATCACACCGCTTGAGGATGGCATTCGGCTGGCGCGGGCTGGGCGAGAGCGGCTCGATTTTGCGGTTGCGACAGAGCTTGCGGGTGCTGCGCCCAAGCGCTTGGCCCATCAGGTGCGCCAAGATTTGTGGCGGGCGTTGCAGGGTTTGCGGGGGTTTTCGCCAGTGGTTGAGATTGCCGGGGATGTGGTGCGGGCCGGTGGTCAGGTTGATGGGCGCGTGCCGTCAAATGCGGTGGCGATTGCGCAAGGGGTTTTGGATGACCCGGCCAATCGAGCGCGGTGGATGCGATGCGCAAAGCGGAGGATGACATGACGAAGCTCTATAAAAATCAGGCCTTTACGGTGGCACATGCAGAAGGTGCTCAGTTTGAGGGGGCTGGCTTGCGGGCGTTTTTCGAATATCGCCAGCTTGGTATCTCGGAGGCCACAAAAGGCAAGTTTGGGGCGCATGTGATCCGGGCGGTTCCGGGTGTGGAAAGCCCCGGCGAGTGGCATACTCATGATCTGGACTTTCAGATGGTGTATGTGACCAAGGGCTGGGTTGATTTTGAATATGAGGGCGAGGGCATGCATCGCTGTGTGGCGGGCTCATGCGTGCTGCAACCGCCGGGCATTCGCCATCGCGAGGCTGGGCATTCCGATGATATGGAGCTGGTTGAGATCGTTTCGCCTGCGGAATTTGTGACCGAGGCCGCGGAGGCACCGTGAACCGCATGGCCTTCATAGGTTTGTGGCTGGTGCTATGTTTTGCGGCCTTTGATCGGGCGGCGGCGCGGACCCTGCCCTATTGGCAGCAGGGCGCGTTGAGCGACGATGAGGCGAAAGCGCGGGAGGTTTGGCGCAAGCGTCTGCTCAAGCAGTACAGCAACGATCCGGTGCTGGTGACGCATCAACTGATGGCGGCAGGCTGGGTTTTGATTGTGCGCGGCGGGCCGAACACGGCGATCAAGCGGTTCAATGAGGCGGCGGTGTTTTCGCCGGATGACCCGAGCATCCCGCATGGGATTATGGTGGCGGCTGGAATGCGCGGCGATGATGCGGGGGTGATAGCGGAAGCGTTTGAGCGGGCGATGGCGCTGAGTGATCGGGTGGCGCAGGCGGGCCTGCAGCGGGATTTTGGTGAGGTGATGCTGTCGCTTGATCATAGTGATCGCGCGTTGAGCGCTTTTCGCGCGAGCTTGTCTGGCGGTGCAGAGCCGGGGCTGCTGATGTGCATTGCGCGGCTGTTTTACGCCAAGGGGCAAAAGGAAGTGGCGCGGCTATATTTCAATTGGGCGGAGCGGATCACACCATGATCAAACATCGCGGATTTCCCGGTCGCCTCAAGGGCACGGATCATCAGTTTACCCTGCGGCGGGCTTCGCCAAAGGGTGCGACGAAGATCATTGTGCGGGAGCGCTATGCGGATCGCCGCACGGACGACAAGAAGGCTGACGAGGCGTTTATGGCCGCCTTGTGGGAGCATTTCGGGGCGGAGCCGTTTGAGCGGGGCAATTTGGATGCGGGTCGTTTGTCTTGGCTTTTTGGCCGAGAGGTGATTCCCGCGCAGGATCCTTTTGATCCCGAAGACTATGAGTCGCTGCTTTGCATAGATGAAAACCGGGCCCGTGCCGCGTTTCCAGAGGCTTTTGTTAATGATTATTAACAGAAAAACCCAGCTAAACTGCATTATTTGGCGAAATGCCGCTTTTTTGTGTGAAAAATGCACACAGGGGCTTGCGAATCGCAATGAGTGTGTCACAACGTCCCCATACCTCTCTGGGGCGAGCAAACTGCGTTTGTTCATGAGGGGTGGGGAATACGCGTCAAACGTTTTTGGGCGCGGTAGTGAGTGGCAGGTATCTTTTTCAGAGTTTGCAGAGCGTCCGTTTCGGATCGCACATCAACAGACGCTTACCAATGCGTCTAAGGCGTTACTATTACAGGATTATTTCCTGTCTCGGTTTGTATTGCTTGGGGCGCTGTGGGAGCTGCTCCTAAAGCTGCAAATCGAAGCCGTAGCAACGTCATTTGATAAGTCGCTGAACCGTAATCTGTTCAGAGGACGTTCAAGAAAGGGCTGTCGAGGTTTCTCGGCAGCCCTTTTCTTGATTTTCAGGGGCGCGGTTGCTTTTGTCCCCAAGCGAAATGTCGGGGCGAAGGCTCCTTTCGAAAATTCGAATTCAATATGGAGTGTGGGCATGTATCACCCGCACTCTAAAACCTGTGAGGCCTGCTAATGTTTAAGAAAATTCTAATCGCAAACCGTGGTGAGATCGCCTGTCGGGTGATCAAAACGGCTCGCAAGATGGGGATTGCCACGGTTGCTGTGTATTCAGACGCGGATGCGAAGGCTTTGCACGTTCAGATGGCAGATGAAGCGGTTCATATTGGTCCACCTGCGGCTTCCGAAAGCTATATCGTGATCGACAAGATCATGCAGGCGATCAAGGACACAGGCGCTGAGGCAGTTCATCCAGGCTATGGTTTCTTGTCGGAGAACAAGCTGTTTGCCGAAGCCTTGGAAGCCGCAGATGTTGCGTTCATTGGCCCCCCTGCTGGTGCGATTGAGGCGATGGGGGACAAGATCACCTCCAAGAAGCTGGCGCAAGAAGCCGGGGTTTCTACGGTTCCGGGTTATATGGGGTTGATTGCGGATGCGGACGAGGCGGTCAAGATTTCCAATGAGGTTGGATATCCGGTGATGATCAAGGCCTCTGCTGGTGGCGGCGGCAAGGGTATGCGGATCGCTTGGAATGATGAGGAGGCACGTGAGGGCTTTCAGTCGTCCAAGAACGAGGCGGCTTCGAGCTTTGGGGATGATCGGATTTTCATCGAAAAATTCGTCACCCAGCCGCGTCATATTGAAATTCAGGTGCTCGGCGACAAGCATGGCACCTGCATTTACCTTGGCGAGCGGGAATGTTCGATCCAGCGGCGCAATCAGAAGGTCATCGAGGAGGCGCCCTCGCCGTTTCTTGATGAGGCCACGCGCAAAGCGATGGGTGAACAGTCGGTCGCTTTGGCCTCGGCTGTGGATTATTGCTCGGCTGGAACGGTGGAATTTATTGTCGATGGGGATCGGAACTTCTATTTCCTTGAGATGAACACGCGGCTTCAGGTGGAGCATCCGGTCACGGAGCTGATCACGGGTGTTGATTTGGTCGAGCAGA
The DNA here is from genome assembly GCA_964594465.1 of uncultured Rhodobacterales bacterium. GTDB lineage: Bacteria > Pseudomonadota > Alphaproteobacteria > Rhodobacterales > Rhodobacteraceae > CAZQMR01. The sequence continues at coordinate 27,510 of CAZQMR010000013.1, read as the reverse complement.
TGATCCGAGTAGCCTACGGCGAGAAGCTCAGCATGGCGCAAGCCGATGTGAAACTGAACGGATGGGCGATGGAAAGCCGGCTTTATGCGGAAGATCCTTATCGCAACTTCCTGCCTTCGATTGGCCGCCTGACCCGCTATCGCCCACCGGAGGAAATCGCCCAGCGCGTGCGTAATGATACCGGCGTTTATGAGGGTGGCGAGATCAGCATGTATTACGATCCGATGATCGCCAAGCTATGCTCATGGGGGCCGGATCGCCCTGCGGCGATTGCTGAGATGCGCGATGCTTTGGATGCGTTTGAAGTTGAGGGGATTGGCCACAACCTACCGTTCCTCTCTGCTGTGATGGATCATCCGCGCTTTGCCTCAGGCAACATCACCACGGCATTTATCGAAGAAGAATATCCTGACGGATTTATGGGCGCGACGCTCAGCGATCTGGATATGCGGCGCATGGCGGCGATTTGTGCTCATGTGAAGCGCGCGCGAGAAACCCGCGCGGCTGCGATTTCCGGTGCGATGCGCAATCATTCGCGCAGGATTGACAGCGATTGGGTTGTAAATATCGATGGGCAGAGCTTTGAGTTGAGTGTGGTCGAGCATGATGACCATACGGATGTTGCTTTTGCGGATGGGCCGGTTTGGGCTGTGAAGACGGATTGGGTTCCGGGCGACACATTGATCCGGGCCACGGTTGACGGGCACAGCGTCATTGCCAAGTTCGAGTTTGTGCGCGGCGGCGGGCGCTTGCGCTATCGTGGGGCTGATCTGAAGGTTGCGGTTTTGACGCCGCGCCAGGCAGAGCTTGCGGCCTTGATGCCGGAGAAACTGCCACCTGATACATCCAAAATGCTGCTGTGCCCTATGCCTGGGTTGATTGTTTCTATGGCCGTGGCTGTTGGGGATGAGGTTCAGGATGGGCAAGCGCTTTGCACGGTTGAAGCGATGAAGATGGAGAATGTTTTGCGCGCGGAAAAACGGGCGGTTGTTACGAAAATCAATGCAGCAGCCGGGGATAGTTTGGCTGTCGATGACGTGATCATGGAATTCGAATAGGAGCCTTGAGCCGCGTGGATTTCACTGTCTGGATAGGCCCGGTCATAATAGCTGCGATTGTCTCGCAGCTCTTTGGCTTGTGGCGGGAACGCACCCAATTGACCCAACAACGGGCCGAGCGGGTGCGGGACGTGCAGAGGGCGATCTATGCTGAAATCCGCGCCTATTTGAATGTGCTGAAACGGGATGATCTGGATGCATATGAGCATGTTTTGGTGGCGCGGATGCAATCAGACCCGACATTCATTCCGATGATCCCGACGGAGGCCAATGACATTGTGTTCAAGGCAATCGTGGCGGATATTCATGTTTTGCCGCGCAGCTCAGTTGATCCTGTGGTGGTCTATTATTCGCAGCTTGCGTCGATCCACGCGATGATCGCGGACTTGCGTTCGGCGGCGTACCGCAAAATGAGCGTGGAGCGGCGCATTGCGATGTATCAGGATTACATGTCGCTCAAGCGCGAGGCGATTGAGTTGGGTGATCATGCACTGGAAATGATCACGGCCTATGCCGAGGGCGGCCCAGAGGGCATCAAACAAAAAGCTGATGATGAAGCGACGGCAGCAATCGCGCGGTCAAAGGCGGAGGTTCAGACTTGGCTTAGTAGCCAGGGCGCGGACCGGTCCGACCATTGATAGGGCGAGGTTTGTAAGATGTCTCAGCCATCAGATTTCGCTCCTTGCGGTTACACGGCATGTGTTGTGCCTGATGCAGATATAGGCGTTGGGGCCTTAAAAATCAATGACGTAATGGGCTGGATTGCGCAAATTCACGGCACCAAAGCGTCCTTTGCGGCCTGTATTTCGCGTTTACGCATGGGCATTTTGTCGATTGCACGGGACAATTCGCGCATATTCCACGGGAATGGTTTGCGCAATTTGACTTGTCCGTCCTTACCGATCAGCAGCAATTGGAAGCCACGCGGGCGGAATTTGCGGCGCAGATCAGATAGCGTTGTGGGATCCGTGTCGGTGATGATGACAATGTCACGCTCCTCAACCGCTTCGGCATCCCGCTCCAGCATCGCCAATTGCTCGGCAAAGCGGGGATCAAGTGCGGTGTCAGCAAAGACAACAATGGGCCGCTTTTGCCACAGATATTCGGCAAGCGGGTCATCAAACGCGCTGACAGGCAGTGCTGCCAGAAAAATTAACAGAGTTAGAACTGAACGCATATACGGGTCTCCTTACCCAACAGATATGCGCGCCAGCCGACAATTCAAAGAGTTATCGAGATACGAGGGTCAAGAATGAACGATAAGTGGACATCACTAGCGGAGCGCGAGTTGCGTGGGCGCGGGATCAATGAGCTTGACTGGGACACGCCTGAGGGCATTCGTGTCAAGCCTGTATATGGTGAGAGCGATCTGGAGTGTGTCGAGCATCTTGGCTCGACGCCCGGTGCCGCGCCTTACACCCGTGGCCCAAAGGCAACGATGTATGCCGGGCGGCCTTGGACCATTCGCCAATATGCAGGGTTCTCAACCGCAGAGGAAAGCAATGCGTTTTATCGCAAGGCGCTCGATGGCGGGCAACAGGGTGTTTCTGTGGCTTTCGATCTGGCGACACATCGTGGGTATGACAGCGATCATCCGCGCGTTATTGGGGATGTTGGTAAGGCCGGTGTGGCGATTGACAGTGTTGAGGACATGAAAATCCTTTTCGATGGCATTCCGCTGGGCGAGATTTCAGTTTCGATGACGATGAATGGTGCGGTGATCCCTGTGCTCGCGTCTTTTATTGTGGCGGGTGAGGAGCAGGGTGTAGAGCGCTCGGCGCTATCAGGCACAATTCAGAACGACATCCTCAAAGAGTTCATGGTGCGCAATACGTATATCTATCCGCCTGAGGCGAGTATGCGGATTGTGTCGGACATTATTGCCTATACGGCGGATGAGATGCCGCGCTTCAATTCGATTTCGATCTCTGGCTATCACATGCAAGAGGCGGGCGCGAACCTTGTGCAGGAGCTGGCGTTTACGCTGGCGGATGGCAAGGAATACGTCAAAGCCGCGCTCGCCCGAGGCATGGATGTGGATGCGTTTGCGCCGCGTTTGAGCTTCTTCTTTGCGATAGGCATGAATTTTTTCATGGAAGCGGCGAAACTGCGCGCCGCGCGGTTGCTTTGGGCGCGGATCATGGCCGAGTTCAATCCGCAAAAGCCGCAATCGAGCATGTTGCGCACCCATTGCCAAACTTCCGGCGTGTCTCTGCAGGAGCAGGATCCTTACAACAATATTGTGCGCACGGCTTACGAGGCGATGTCTGCGGTTCTCGGCGGCACGCAATCACTGCACACCAATTCCTTTGACGAGGCGATTGCGCTTCCGACCGAGTTTTCCAGCCGGATTGCACGCAACACGCAGCTGATTTTGCAAAATGAAACCGGGGTGACCAATGTGGTCGATCCGCTGGCAGGGTCTTACTATGTGGAAACCCTGACCAAAGAGCTGGCCGACGCGGCATGGGAAATCATTGGCGAGATTGATGAGATGGGCGGCATGACCAAGGCAGTGGCCTCTGGGATGCCCAAGTTGCGGATCGAGGAGTCCGCAGCGCGGCGGCAGGCTGCGGTGGATCGCGGGGATGAGGTGATTGTTGGGGTCAACAAATTCCAGACCAGTGAAGACTCCAATTTTGAAGTGCGCGATATCGATAATGATGAAGTGCGTGAGGCTCAGGTTACGCGGCTTCAGAAAATTCGTGCGACCCGTGATGCGGATGCTTGTGCGCAAGCATTGATGCAGCTTGAAGCGGCAGCCGCATCTGGCGACGGCAATTTGCTGGAACTGGCGGTTGAAGCGGCACGGGCACGGGCGAGTGTGGGAGAGATTTCAGATGCGATGGAGACGGCTTTTGGGCGTCATCGTGCGGAGGTGAAGACTTTGGCGGGTGTTTATGGTGCGGCCTATGAGGGCGATGAGGGCTTTGCGCAAATTCAACGCGATGTAGAGAGCTTTGCCGAAGTTGAGGGCCGCCGCCCACGGATGTTGGTCGTCAAGATGGGACAGGACGGCCATGATCGCGGCGCCAAGGTTATCGCGACGGCTTTTGCGGATATTGGGTTTGATGTTGATGTCGGCCCGCTTTTTCAAACACCCGAAGAAGCAGCACAGGACGCTGTCGACAATGATGTGCATGTTGTGGGCATCTCAAGTCAGGCTGCCGGGCATAAAACCCTTGCGCCAAAGCTCGTTGAGGCGCTCAAAGCTCAGGGTGCAGAGGACATCATCGTAATTTGTGGTGGTGTTATTCCACAGCAAGACTATGAGTTCCTGTACCAAAATGGTGTCAAAGCGATTTTCGGACCGGGGACCAACATCCCTGATGCAGCGGCGAATATTTTGGAGCTGATTTCAACGGCGCGCCAGAGCAGTTAAGGCCGAGCACGCCACCAAAACAATATTGAGGACGATCTACACATGACAAGCCACCAGAAGGGTGACCCTGCACGTCAAAAGGCTTTGGATTATCATGAGTTTCCCACTCCGGGAAAACTTGAGATACGTGCAACCAAGCCACTTGCGAACCAACGCGATCTGGCGCGGGCTTACTCACCGGGTGTGGCTGAGGCATGTCTTGAGATCAAAGCGGATCCCTCTACGGCTGCGCGTTACACCGCGCGGGGCAACCTTGTTGCAGTTGTAACGAATGGCTCGGCAGCGCTTGGGCTTGGCAATATTGGCCCTTTGGCTTCCAAGCCGATCATGGAAGGCAAGGCGGTCCTGTTCAAGAAATTCGCTGGCATTGATTGCTTTGACATCGAGCTGAATGAGAGTGATCCGCACAAGCTGGCTGAGATCGTCAAGTCGCTTGAGCCGACATTTGGTGCGATCAATCTAGAAGACATCAAAGCGCCGGATTGTTTTATCGTAGAAGACGCCTGCCGCGAGAGCATGGACATACCGGTATTCCATGATGATCAGCACGGCACGGCGATTGTTGTGGGGGCGGCAGCGGTCAATGCGCTCCATATCACTAAGCGCAAGTTTGAAGAGATTAAGGTTGTTTCCACAGGCGGTGGCGCGGCTGGCATTGCCTGCCTGAACATGCTGATCCAGCTTGGCGTCAAGCGGGAGAACATTTGGCTCTGTGACATAGATGGTTTGGTCTACAAGGGCCGAACCAGCGAGATGACGCCTCAAAAGGAAGAGTTCGCACAGGACACCGATTTGCGCAGTCTGGGTGATGTCATTGATGGCGCCGACTTGTTCCTTGGCCTGTCAGGAGCAAACGTGCTTAGCCAGGACATGGTTAAGAAGATGGCCCATGCGCCGATCATACTGGCCCTGGCAAACCCTGATCCTGAAATTTCACCTGATCAGGCGCGTGACGCCTCGCCCCAAGCCATTATCGCGACTGGCCGTTCGGATTTCCCAAATCAGGTCAATAATGTCTTATGCTTTCCGTTCATCTTTCGAGGTGCTTTGGATGTCGGTGCGACCACGATCAACAATGAGATGAAAATCGCCTGTGTTGAGGCGATTGCTGATTTGGCCCGGGCTTCGTCCTCTGCTGAGGCGGCGGAAGCTTATCAAGGCGAGGATTTGGTTTTTGGGCCGGATTATCTGATCCCCAAGCCATTTGATCCGCGTCTGTTGCCGGTTGTGGCCGGTGCCGTTGCCAAAGCCGCCGTTGAAAGCGGTGTGGCAACGCGCCCGCCTGAGGATTTTGACGCCTATATGGAAGGGCTGGAAAGCTCAGTCTTTAAATCGGCGTTTGTCATGCGCCCGATCTTTGATGCCGCACGTGCGTCCGTGCGCAAGATTATTTTCGCAGAGGGTGAGGACGAGCGGGTTCTGCGCACAGCCTATGCAATGACGGAAGAAGGTGTCGACAAGCCAATTCTCATTGGTCGACCAGAAGTCGTGGCCCATCGCCTTGAAAAGCTGAGCTTGCCGATGCAGGCAGGAGAAGAATTCGAGCTCATAAACCCGGAAAGCGATCCACGGTTTCGCGATTATTGGGGCACGTATCACTCGATCCTGGAGCGGAGGGGTGTCACCCCTGCCCTCGCCCAAGCCATATTGCGCACCAACACCACGGCGATTGCTGCTGTTGCCGTTGCACGCGGGGATGCGGACAGCATGATCTGCGGCTGCTTTGGGCAATATCTGTGGCACTTGAAGTATGTGCAGGAGGTTCTGGGCACAGATGGCTTGCACCCCGTTGGCGCATTGTCACTGATGCTTTTGGAAAGTGGTCCGATGTTCATTTCCGATACGCAGGTGAACCCCGTTCCAACCGGTGCGCAGCTCGCTGAAATCGTTCAAGGCGCTGCACGGCATGTCCGGCGCTTTGGCATTGAGCCAAATATTGCACTTTGTTCCCATTCTCAGTTCGGAAACCTAGATGTGGATACAGGGCGCCGCATGCGTGAAGCACTTGCGATTTTGGACGCTGAGCCTCGTGACTTTGCTTATGAGGGCGAAATGCATTCAGACTCGGCCCTTGATCCCGAGCTTCGGGCTGACTTGTTTCCGAATTCTCGCATTGAGGGGCCAGCCAATGTGCTGATCTTTGCCAATACGGATGCGGCCTCTGGCGTGCGGAACGTGTTGAAAACACTCAGCGGCGGGCTGGAAGTTGGACCTATTTTGATGGGCATGGGGAACCGGGCACATATCGTGACACCGTCAATCACGTCGCGTGGACTTTTGAATATTGCGTCGCTGGCCGGGACACCGGTTACGACATACGGGTGAGGGAAACAGCATGACTTACGCAAGTGTTTATCAGGCATGGAAAGACGATCCAGAGAGCTTTTGGATGCAAGCAGCAGAGGCAATTGACTGGGTCAAGCCACCGAGCTTTGCGCTGAGCGGAGATAAAGCCGGTGAGTACGCTTGGTTTGCCGATAGTGAGATGAACACATGTTACAATGCTGTTGATCGCCATGTTGAGGCGGGCAAAGGCGACGAGACCGCGCTAATATATGACAGCCCAATCACCGGGCGTATCTCCAAGACGACTTTCGCGGAATTGCAGCAGCGTGTTGCAAAGCTCGCAGGCGGACTGGTCGCCAAGGGCGTAACCAAGGGCGATCGCGTTGTTATCTATATGCCCATGGTTACCGACACGATTGTTGCGATGCTGGCGTGCGCGCGGATTGGCGCCGTTCATTCGGTGGTTTTTGGTGGGTTTGCCGCGGCGGAACTGGCTGTGCGTATTGATGATGCCACGCCAAAAGCCATCATTGCAGCCTCTTGCGGTTTGGAACCCGGTCGCGTGGTTGAGTACAAGCCCCTATTGGACGGTGCGATTGAGCTGTCCATGCACAAACCGGATTTCTGCGTGATCCTGCAACGTCCAGAGCACGAGGCCGGATTGGTAGAGGGTCGTGATTTTGAGTGGGACGCGTTTCAAGACGGCGTTGAACCTGCACCTTGCGTTCCAGTTGGTGGCATGGATCCGCTCTATATTCTATACACCTCAGGCACGACTGGTCAGCCTAAAGGTGTTGTGCGTCCAAATGCGGGACATGCGGTTGGCTTACATTGGACGATGAAAAATATCTACAACGTGGAACCAGGTGATGTTTTTTGGGCGGCATCGGATGTCGGCTGGGTTGTTGGTCATTCTTACATCGCCTACGGGCCACTGATTGCGGGCAATCCGACAGTTGTGTTTGAAGGCAAACCTGTAGGAACCCCTGATGCAAGCACGTTTTGGCGCGTGATTTCTGAACATAATGTACGTTCGTTTTTCACAGCCCCAACTGCCTTTCGCGCGATCAAACGCGATGATCCCGACGGGAAGCTTGTTGGCAAGTATGATTTGTCCTGTTTGCGGGTTCTCTATCTTGCCGGTGAGCGCGCAGATCCTGATACAATCCATTGGGCGCAAGAACAGCTTGGCGTGCCCGTGATCGATCACTGGTGGCAAACGGAAGTTGGGTATTCGATCACGGCGCTTCCGCTTGGGGTTGAGGCGCTAGAGCCGCGAATTGGCTCTTCCGGTCTACCGATGCCCGGCTATGACATGCAAATCCTCTCTGACGAGGGCGAACCGCTTCCTGCTGGCGAGTTAGGTGCCGTTTGCGCCAAGTTGCCACTTCCACCTGGAACATTCCCAACGCTTTGGAATGCGCCTGAGCGTTACTTATCCTCTTATATGGAAACCTTCCCCGGCTATTATGAAACCGGTGATGCGGGATACATTGACGAGGACGGCTACCTTTACATCATGGCGCGCACAGATGACGTGATCAATGTGGCAGGGCATCGTTTATCAACGGGTGCCATGGAAGAGGTTTTGGCGGGTCACAAAGACGTGGCTGAATGTGCGGTGATTGGTGTTGCTGATGACCTGAAGGGGCAGTTGCCGTTGGGCTTTTTGTGCGTGAATGCAGGATGTAATCGCCCTGCGGAAGAGATTGTCAAAGAAGCAGTCGAACTCGTTCGCAGCGAGATCGGACCCGTTGCGGCGTTCAAATTAGCATGCGTTGTAGATCGCCTTCCCAAAACGCGCTCAGGCAAAATTTTGCGTGGCGTAATGGCCAAGATTGCAGATAGCCAGCCGTGGAAAATGCCCGCGACGATAGATGATACGGCTATCCTTGACGAAATTAAGGTCGCGTTAACCAATCTTGGCTACGCAAAGGAGTAATCACCACGCTGAAAAATGGCGAGGTGACACCTGCTGACGTACAGCGATAGTTGGGGAGGAATTGCTCCCCAACTTGATTGGCATTTTGCACAACTTTCTCAAAATGCGACAAAAATTGCAGGAAACCTGCGAACCCTCTTCAAATCAACATCTTACTGCCCACATGTTGCTGCACTAATTGTTGGCACGAGAATTGCATAATCTCAACAAGTACATTGCACTGGAGGAGTGATTTGCAACGCTCTCGAACTTCAATACTTTCTTTTGTCACAGCGTTCTTAGTGATGCTGTCAGGTTTTTTTGCGTCAGCAGCACATGCATCTGACACATTGCTGACCGTGTATCGCGATGTGAACGGATTGTCTGTTGTCACTGAATTTACACGAGAAGATTTAGAAGGTCTCCCACAGGTCAGCCTCGTGACTGAAAATGAGTTCGTTGATGGGCCGACTAAGTTTGTGGGTCCGCTGGCACGCGATATCTTAAATACAGTTGGACGAGGCATCTCCGATACGCTCATTTTGACTGCGGCGAATGATTTTCAGGTTGAAATTCCGGTTGCCGAAATCGACAAATATGATGTGGTTTTTGCGCTTCAAGCTAATGACATCCCATTGTCACCCCGGACCAAGGGCCCAATTTGGGTCATGTATCCAATTTCTCAGCATGACGAATTGCAGGATCCAATTTTCAATTCGCGCCTGATTTGGCAGCTGGTCAGAATGGATGTCAGATGATGAAACTTGGCAATCTTAGCAAGATTGTTTTTTCAGTTCTGCTGGTTGGCACAATATTGCTTGCGGCGCTGGGATATCGTGCGTTTCAAGGCAATTTGCAAGCACTCAACACGTCTAGCCAAGAGCCAATTGATTGGTCCGCATTGCAGTTGGAAATCGAGTTACTCAAATTCCAATCTGAAATCTCCGACTTTGTAATTGGCGTTCCAAATGCGTCCGCTAAAACCGTCAACAATCGGTTCGATATTTTGTGGAGCCGGATTGATGTTTTTCAACGAGGAAAAGTTGGTGAGAGACTGTCCAACTACACCGGATCAAGGCAGCTCATTGGCCAACTTTTCCAGGAGATGAAGGATCAAGAAACAACAATTGTTTCATTGAAAAACGGTGATAAGGAGACGGGCCGCGCGCTGCTTGGTGCGTTTTCTAGGTACGCAGATGACATACGGCTGCTCGCGCGAACTGTTTATCTCGGCGAGTTGGGCATCGAAAGCGAAACACGTCAGAATGTGCGCCAAAGTGCCTATCTGACTGGCTATGCGTCGGTGGCATTCTGTTTGCTTTCTATTGTGGCGCTTATTTACATCAATCGTGAAAGTCTGCGGTTTCGCTCACTTGCAGAACATAACCTTGAGCTTGCCGATGAAGCGGCAGAAGCAAATGCCGCGAAATCCAAATTTCTCGCAATGATGAGCCACGAACTCAGAACGCCCATGAATGGTGTTTTGGGAACTTTGTCATTGGTGCGCCAAAGTGGTCTGGCCCCACCACAGGAGCGATTGCTTTCCAGAGCGGAGCGTTCTGGCAAACAAATGACAACAATGTTGTCAGACATTCTTGATTTTTCGGCTCTCCAAGACGATCGGCTGAACCTCGAAACCAAAATGTTTGAAACGAGTGAACTGGTTGAAGCAATCGAGGAACTTTTCGGGGCGGTTGCCCAGCGCGAGGGCATTCAGTTTGATGTGTCGGCGGACGAGACCTGCCCGTTTCGGATTTCAGGAGACTTCAAGCGGATCAGACAGTCATTGACCCATCTCACAGCCTATATTGTCGAGACTGCTGGGACTAAGAAGGTTAACATTCGTCTGAGCCACTCGGAGGACAAACTCGCGGCCGCAATATCATTCGCATATTCGTCTCTCGGTGGGACATGGAAGCCTGATTTGATTCTGGGTAATGTTGAACGGTCCAGCGATCAATTTGCGTCAGATGCGTTAGGGCCGTCAGTTGCGCGGGCTTTGATCAAAAAAATGGGCGGAACCATTCAGCTTGATACTCCCAGCAATGAGCAAATTGGGATCATTGTAACGGTCAACGCCAAGGCCGTTGAGATCAAACAACTGCTGATTAAGCTAGAAATTTCCTCAAGCGCGTTGCGTGCTGTTTGCATGGCAGCCCTGGCACAAGACAATGTACTGTTTCTTGATGACGACGACCCATCAAATGCCCATGTCGTCCTGACCGATTGTACCGGCGAAAGCGATGAGGTCCATGTGGCTGAGCTCACGAAAAAACATTCCGATGCACTGCTGCTTGCCGTCGGAGAGCCATTGCAACCCGATCTCTTTGATGGTCATATCAAAATGCCAATCGACATAGGAGAATTGCGCGAAAATGTAATCTCCCGAATGGTCGGCTAAGGCCCACAAATAACCTCAGGCCCCAATCCTGCTGCCCGACATCACCTTTTTTGTTAGCATTCTTGATAAACGTCGCTATTGTGGCTCACAACCTAAGCGCGAATATCGCTTTCAAATCAATCGGGCGTCTTCAACGTGTACAAACACACCAAAGCGATATCTGAGACGAGTAAATTCCCCGACGTGAAACGCCGATACGAAATGTTGAGCCATGACCTGCGGACGGCCTTGGGTGGGGTCACTGGAAACCTAGGGCAGTTGCAAACAGACGCACTGACCCCTGACAACAAAGCACTGGTTGAAGCCGCTCAAGAATCTGCCGCGATGATCCAACGGTTTTTGGAGGATTTGGAATCCAGCTTTGAGGCGGACGAAGAAGATATACCACCGTTACAAATCGATAGTTTTTCTATTGGCGCGCTTTTCGGTAAGATTTCGGCACAATGGGCCCCTCTAGCGACAGCACATGGGTCTGACCTGAATTTTGCCAGTTCAGAGCCAGAAGCCACTCAGGTGGCGACAGATTTGCACCGTATGAAGCGAATTGTGGGCAACGCGCTCCAAAACGCTTTAAAATACGGCTCAGGTGGCGCGCTGGAGGTCGAACTGAACAAAAGCGCCGAGGGAACTGCGACTATCGCAATTCGTGACGAAGGTCCGGGATTCTCGCCTGAAGCCCTGGAGATGCTGTTCACATATTCTGGTCGCCCGGCCAATTCCGAACATTCAGGCAGAGGTCTTGGTCTCTATATTGCCAAGACTTTGGTTGAAGAATTGGGCGGTGAAATAACTGCCAGAAACAGGCCATCTGGTGGCGCTGAAGTTCAAATTTCGCTCCCGGAAATGTTCACATCTGTCCAAGCAAAAGACAAACTCAAGTCTTCTGTTTCGATCATGCCAAATGCAGCACTGCCTGACCTTTCAGGGTTCAACATATTGTTGGCGGAAGATAACGTTACCAATCAGGTTGTTGTGGCTCAAATGCTTGATGCCATGGGAGCCGAATATACAGTGGCATCCGATGGTATCGAAGGTTTGGATCAGATTGAAACCGGAAACTATGATCTCGCATTGGTTGATATCGAGATGCCAAGACTTTCTGGGCTGGATCTAATCCGGCAGGTGCGCGGAAGGTCTGACCAAAAGGCTACTCTGCCGTTGGTCGCCTTTACCGCCTATGCAATGCGGGAGCATCGTTACAAGATTTCGGAGGCCGGTGCAGACGGTCTTATCGCCAAACCGGTAACTGGAATTGAAGATCTCGGGAACTCGATCCTGCGATACCTGCCAGTCAAGCGCATGCGACCGTCCGAAGTTGCCGCAGGACCGGAGCATGGATCAAACGACGAAATCTTCATTGTTGATGAAAGCGCTTATGCCCGTCTTGAAGCCTCGATAGGGTCGGACAATATGGTTGAGCTGTTAAAGCGCGTGGAAGAGGATTTGAGCGACGTGCGTTCAAAACTCGTGAAGTCAATCGAGCATGATCAGGTCGATTTTGCCCAGCGTGCCAGTCATGTTTTGATTTCGGTCGCTGGCGCCATTGGCGCGACACCCTTGCAGCAAACTGCGCAGCGTTTGAACACACAGTGCCACAGCGAAAACGCGAGCGCGCTCGAATTGACAACGCGCGAGTGTTTGAATGGGATTGATAGTCTTTTGAATTTTGTGCAGAAGAAATCGGTCTAAAAACGGAACGTTATGCAAACCCCGCTTCTCTTAGTCGAAGACACTCCATCATTGTCCTTGGTCTATGAATCGGTCTTGACCCGGGCAGGCCATGAGGTCAACACCGTCCCCACAATTGCGCAAGCAGAAGAGTCTCTGCAGCGCTCGGAACATCCTGTAATTCTGTTGGATTTGGCTTTGCCGGATGGCGACGGATTGGAGTTGATGACTCGAATTCTGCGTAATGATCCCAGTACAAAAGTTATTGTCATTACTGCAAATGGGTCGATTAATCGCGCAGTAGAGGCAATGCGTGGCGGGGCATTCGATTTCCTCGTCAAACCATTTGATGAGCACCGCCTTTTAGCGGCTGTAGAAAATGCGCTGGAAGAAGGTCGCCAAACTGTTGCGGACAGCACGATTGATGAAATTGCGGATCCAACTCGCTTTTTGGGATTCATCGGATCATCACCGGTGATGCACAACATTTACTCAATGGTCCGCAACATTGGAAAATCGACAGCGACGGTATTTATCACAGGCGACAGCGGAACAGGCAAAGAAGTTTGCGCGCAGGCCATCCATAAAGTTAGCAATCGCGCGAAGGGTCCATTTATCGCCTTAAACTGCGGTGCCATTCCCAAAGATCTTCTGGAGTCCGAAGTATTCGGTCATCTCCGTGGATCTTTCACCGGTGCTATAGCGGACAAAAAGGGCGCAGCGGCAGCAGCTGATGGTGGAACCCTCTTCTTGGACGAAATTTGTGAGATGGATTTGGGTCTGCAAACCAAATTACTGCGTTTCCTACAAACTTCGACAATTCAACCCGTGGGTGCAACCACGCCACGCCGCGTTGACGTGCGCATCGTTTGTGCGACCAATCGGGATCCGATGGAAGAAGTCCGTGCTGGCCGCTTTCGCGAGGATTTGTTTTATCGTTTGCATGTTGTGCCAATTTTCCTGCCGCCGCTTAAAGATCGCCAGGGAGATGTTTTGGAGATTGCAGAGGCCGCGATCCAGGAAATGGCGAATGAAGAAGGCAAACGCTTCGCGCGCTTGTCACCAGACGTAAAAGATCTGTTCACACGGTTACCTTGGCCCGGAAATGTTCGCCAACTGCTAAACGTGTTGCGCAATGTGCTTGTTCTTCATGACGCTGAAACGGTCGAACTTTCGATGTTGCCACCGGATGTTCGCGCAAATTCCTATTCTCAGCCCTTACACCGACGGGCAGCTTTGGCACCAATCGCTGAAGAAGAACCTTCTCGTCCAGAACAACTGGATAGATTCCAGTCTGTGTTTGATGCATTGGTGGGCCAGAAGTTGGAAGAAATCGAAAAGGGAGTGATCGAAGCCACGATTGCAAGCTGCAACGGGTCCATTCCTGCCGCTGCAAACATTCTTGGCATTTCCCCCTCAACGATCTACCGCAAGCGGGACAGTTGGGATCGTCAGTCCGCTTAACGCGCTGCCCTCAGGGCGACCCCTAGAGCGCATTCTGCTGGCAATGCAGAGCTCAATTTGCTTAGCTTGGGCAAATCTTGGAGCCTGAAAATGACTGTCCCTGCACAAACGACTGTCGATCTCTTGGCTGCGGCACGCAGCGTACGCGACAATGCACATGCGCCCTATTCACAGTTCAAAGTTGGCGCGGCACTTCGTGCTGGTGATGGAAAGATCTATGTTGGCTGCAACGTAGAGAACATAGCTTACCCCGAAGGAACCTGTGCCGAGGCCGGCGCGATTGCTGCCATGGCTGCCGCGGGCCAAAGGGTCATTCAAGAGATTGCGGTCATCGCCAGCAGCCCATCGCCGGTGCCGCCATGTGGTGGTTGCCGCCAAAAGATAAAGGAATTTGCGGACAACACCGTTCTGGTTCATATGGCGACATTGGATGGTGCAATCCAAACCGTGACGGTGGCAGATTTATTGCCCGGCGCCTTTGCTTCAGAACACATGACTTAGCTTACGCGGGAGTGAAACATGACCACCGACACCGAAATTCATACCGCCAAACGTGCACTTGGCTTGCTTGATCTGACAAACCTGAACGAGGATTGCGATGCAGATGCGATTGAGGCGCTCTGCGCGCGCGCTCAGACAGATTTCGGAAATGTAGCTGCAATCTGCATTTGGCCAAAATTTGTGTCTCAGGCGAAGGCGCTTTTGGACGGTACAGGCATCAAAATCGCAACGGTCGTGAACTTTCCATCGGGTGTTGAACCCCATGAAACTGTCAGCGCCATGACCAAACAAGCGGTCAAAGATGGCGCCGACGATATCGATATGGTGATCCCCTGGTCTCTCCTGCTGGAAGGTCACAGCGGCGAAGTTCGGGCAAGTGTTAGTCGTGTAAAACAGGCTGCAGGAAGCGCAACGGTTAAAGCAATCCTTGAAACAGGGATGTTGGACGCTGAAGCAATCATCAGACAGGCCTGCAAAGGCGCGTTAGAAGGCGGGGCAGATTTTCTAAAAACGTCGACTGGCAAAGTACCAATTAACGCAACACCTGCTTCGGCTCGAATTCTGCTGGAAGAAATCGCAGCCTCTGGTCGCAGTGTTGGGGTCAAACCGGCAGGCGGTGTGCGCAGCACGAGTGATTGCGGCATCTATCTTGGCATTGCCGATGAGATCATGGGCAGCGATTGGGCGACGCCTGCAACATTCCGGTTTGGGGCTTCTGGTGTGCTTGACGCGCTTTTGAGCACCCTCAAGGGCGCAAGGCAGGTTCAATCTGGCGACGATTACTGATGAACCCTGCGGATTTAATAGCACATAAGCGCGATGGCCACGAATATAGCGATACAGAATCGCGCTATATCGCAAACGCCTTGAGCGACGGGCAAATTGATGACGCGCAAGCCGGCGCGCTGGCCATGGCAATCTTGCTCAATGGACTGACAGAACAAGAACGGATCGACCTCACCCTTGCAATGCGCGACTCCGGTCGTGTTTTTAGCTGGAACCTATCTGGGCCTGTTGTTGATAAACATTCAACGGGGGGAGTTGGCGATTGCACTTCGCTTTTGATCGCTCCTGCACTGGCAGCATGTGGAGCCTTCGTGCCGATGATTTCTGGGCGTGGCCTTGGTCATACAGGTGGCACCCTTGATAAGTTTGACGCAATTCCCGGATACCAAACCACGCCTGACGTCGACACTTTTAAAAGAGTCGTAAAGGATGTGGGATGTGCCATCGTCGGGCAAAGCTCAGATATAGCGCCAGCCGATCGTCGCCTTTATGCGGTCCGCGATGTGACCGCAACGGTTGAAAGTATCGACCTTATTTGCGCATCAATCTTGTCCAAGAAACTGGCGGCCGGTCTGGACGCTCTGGTGTTAGACGTAAAAACCGGCTCTGGCGCTTTCATGGCAGACACAAAAGACGCTGAAGCGCTCGCCAAAACGCTCTCAAGCGTCGCAACAGGTGCAGGCTGCGCGACAACTGCAATAATCACCGATATGAACGAACCTTTGATGCCAAGTGCCGGAAACGCGCTTGAGGTTTCCGCCGCGATCAATTTCTTGCGCAAAGATGAAGTCGACACCAGAATATGGGATGTGTCCTGTGCGTTGGGAGGTGCTGCGCTCCAATCAGCCCAGATTGCATCATCCTCTGAAGAGGGTGCGCAAATGATGGCCCAAGCATTTGAAAGCGGACGAGCCGCAGAACACTTTAGCCAAATGGTGGCAGCACTAGGCGGGCCCAGTGATTTGATGGAAAACGCACAAAAGTACCTGTCTAAAGCCCCGGTCGTGCAAGAGGTTCGTGCTCAGACGAAAGGTTTTGTGCAGAAAATTGACACCAAGGCACTTGGGTTGAACGTCGTCGAACTTGGCGGAGGGCGTAAACAAGTTGGGGATGCAATTGATCCTTCGGTGGGGCTACAGCACATGATCGGCATCGGTATGCTTGTTGAACCCGATACCCCATTGGCTTTGATCCATGCAGCAAACCAAGACGACGCTGATCGTGCAGAGCAAAGCGTGCGGCAAACCTATCAGATAGGTGAAATACCTTTTGAACCTGAACCGCTTATTCGGGCGCATATCAGGTGACAGGCCGCGCAATTCTATTGGTTTTGGATTCAGTTGGGTGCGGTGGCGCGCCTGACGCCGTAGATTTTGGTGACGAAGGGGCCAATACGCTCGGCCATATTGCTTTGGCATGTGCGCGCTCAGACGCCTCAGAGGGGCGGAGCGGGCCCTTAAAGATACCAAATCTTGAGCAGCTCGGCCTGGGTGCAGCAATCCGCCTTGCATCAAACATCGACTTGCCTGGCTTTACCCAAGAGCCCCAAGGCCTTTGGGGAGCTGCAACCGAGATCAGTCAAGGAAAGGATACGCCGTCAGGGCACTGGGAACTGACGGGCGTTCCAGTTCCTTGGGATTGGCACTACTTCCCAAAGGATGTTCCGGCATTTCCACCGGCTTTGCTCAGGGAACTTTGTGAGAAAGGGCAGTTGCAGCGAACATTATGCAACGCCCATGGTTCCGGCGTTCCGGTAATCGAGACTTATGGAGTTGAACATATCTCAACCGGCGCGCCGATTTGTTACACATCAGCCGACAGCGTGTTCCAGATCGCGGCCCATGAAGAGAGTTTTGGTCTCGAACGTCTATTGGACCTCTGCCAGATCGCGGCTGGGTTGATGCACCCAATGAAGGTGGGGCGGGTTATTGCACGCCCATTCATCGGCAATCCGCAAGACGGTTTTAAGCGAACGGCCAATCGCCGCGACTTTGCCATTGCCCCGCCAGAGCCGACCCTTCTTGATCGTGTCATTCAATCGGGTGGCCAAACCCATTGCATTGGCAAGATAAGTGACATTTTTGCGGGGCACGGCGTATCTCATGTGCGAAAGGGCAAAGATGACATGGCTTTGATCGATCAAACCTGCCGTGCGTTGCAAGAGGCCCGTGACGGTGACTTGATCTTTGCAAACTATGTCGAGTTTGACAGCCTATATGGTCACCGCCGGGACGTGTCAGGCTACGCCCGCGCGCTTGAGGCATTCGATGCGCGACTGCCGGAACTGATCGAGGCCATGAAGCCCGATGACCTAATGATCATTACTGCGGATCACGGGAACGACCCCACTTGGCGCGGCACAGATCACACCCGCGAGCGCGTTCCAGTGCTTGGTGTTGGCAAGGGGCTCAAACCGATCGGGAAGGTTGGCTTTGCAGATGTTGCCGAGAGCCTTGCTGACCATCTGGGTCTAAAAACCGGCAAACACGGGACATCCTTTCTTTAATCCTCTTCGATGCTGATTGCGCTCCGCCTTCCATTTTGGAATGATGCGCACAAATCCAAGCAGGAAACCAAATGTCAGACCACTTAACCATCGTTGACCATCCGCTCATCCAGCATAAGCTGACGATCATGCGCGACAAAGACACGCCTACGGCTGTCTTTCGCCAGCTGCTACGCGAAATCTCATTGCTGCTCGCGTACGAGGTGACACGCGACTTGCCAATGACGGTCAAAGAAATCGAAACCCCCTTGACCAAAATGTCCTCTCCGACCCTTAAGGGGAGGAAGCTCGCGCTGATCTCGATTTTGCGGGCAGGTAATGGGCTTCTGGACGGGATGTTAGAGCTTATTCCGGCAGCGCGCGTTGGCTTTGTCGGGCTTTACCGCGACGAAGAAACGCTCAAACCTGTGCAATACTATTTCAAAGTTCCAAATATGATTGACGAGCGTGTTGTGATTGCAGTGGATCCTATGCTTGCGACAGGAAACTCTTCTATTGCAGCGATCGACTTGCTGAAGGAAGCAGGCGCGAAAGATATTCGCTTTCTGTGCCTCCTGGCATCACCTGAGGGTGTGGAAAACATGCGGAAATCCCATCCAGACGTGAAGATTATCACGGCGGCACTAGACGAGAAGCTCAACGACATTGGCTATATTTTGCCCGGCCTAGGTGATGCAGGTGATCGCATGTTTGGCACCAAGTAGGAGGGCTCGAAATGGTCAGAAAAATTACGTTGATCTGTCTAGGCATATTTCTAGGTGCATGCACTGTAGATTTAGGGTTTCCGCTCGCAGATCGCAGTGAAAAACCGCGCAAGCCACTGGAATACACCGCCCCTGTTAACCTGCCGCCACAAAACTACACGGGCGACCTATGGGTGGATGCCGATGGGTGTATATTCTTGAAAGCTCAAGACGGCGCATGGATCCCGCAAGTCAATCAAAAGCGGGTTCAAATGTGCGATAAGGCTTCGATGCTAGCTTATCAAAAGCAACAAAAGCGCGGCAATCAGCCAACCAAGCGCCAAGAGCAGATCATCAGCGAGAACGCATTAAATGTTCAACAGGCGCTGGCGACTGTGAGCGTTGAAAACCCACAAGCGGCCCCTGCATCTTTTGCCGAATTCCCAATAGACGCCAGTCGCGCAATTGCGGGCCAAACTTTTGTTCATGTCAGCGTGGATGAACCCAAAAATGGATTTGCGCAAATCATAGCAAAATTTGAGTCCAGAAACTTGACTGTACTGGGCACCAACGAAAAGGAAGGCGCCTTGGTTCTGGGGCCATTTGCCAAAGGCTC
>CAZQMR010000013.1:4228-8138 GCA_964594465.1 uncultured Rhodobacterales bacterium | reverse complement strand
CAATCACTGACGCGCGTCGTTCCCGGTGGGCAAGACGCATTGCTTTTTGGTTGGCTTCAACGGCTCTATCCGATCTGGGCAAAGTTCGGCCCTGAAGAAATGTTCGTCTCAGCGCAATTGGGATTGGCTGAGCTGGCGCTTTCGGGCTGTACGCTCAGTTCCGATCATCTTTATCTTTACCCAAACGGATCGCGTTTAGACGACACGATTGAAGCCGCGAAAACCATCGGCATTCGGTTTAATCCCACGCGCGGCTCTATGAGCATTGGTGAGAGCAAAGGCGGCCTGCCACCAGATAGTTTGGTGGAGGACGAGGCCGCCATTCTAAAAGACTGTGAGCGGGTCGTTTCTGCCTTTCATGATCCTGATCCCGGCTCCATGTTGCAGGTCGGACTTGCACCCTGTTCCCCGTTTTCTGTGAGCCGTGGGTTGATGCGGGATTCAGCCCTTCTAGCGCGGGAGTTGGGCGTTCGGCTTCATACGCACTTGGCGGAGAACGATGAGGATATTGCGTACTCGCTTGAGAAATTTGGCTGTTCCCCGGGAGTTTACGCAGAAGAGTTGGGTTGGGTCGGTGAAGATGTTTGGCACGCACATTGCGTAAAACTTGATGCGCAAGAGATCGATCTCTTTTCCCGCACTAAAACGGGGATAGCACACTGCCCGTGTTCCAACTGTCGGCTAGGATCGGGCATTGCGCCTGTGCGCGCCATGCGTGACGCAAACGTTCGCATCGGCCTGGGTGTTGACGGATCCGCATCAAATGATGCTGGTCACTTGCTGAGCGAAGCCCGTCAGGCCATGCTGCTTCAACGGGTTGCAAATGGTGCCGATGCCATGTCCGCACGCGAGGCTTTGGAAATCGCCACGCTTGGGGGCGCACAAGTTTTGGGGCGCGATGATTTAGGATCACTTGAACCCGGCAAGCGGGCTGATTTCGCGCTTTGGGACATGACTGGGCTTGCCGCAGCCGGGGCTTGGGATCCAGTCGCAGCCCTTATCCTAACAGGTCCACATCAAGTGCGAGACTTGATCGTCGAGGGAAAGGTGGTCGTAAAAGAAGGTCATCTTCTGGGGATCGATGTCCGGCATCTAAGCAGAGAGACGACACGGCTTGTCAGCAAATTGACGGCTTAGCCAGACACTGGCTTACCTTGAATGTAAACCTCGGAGATTGCACGGTCATCGCCGAGCATTATTGTCGGAAAAACTGTTTCCCAAAACGAGTTTGCTTCGCTGACCCGCTGGGAGATCACTGGCGTGCTTTCCAAATCAAGCACCACAAGATCAGCTTCAATGCCTGACGCAAGCGTCCCAATGTGTTTGCCAAGCCGCAAAACCTCTGCGCTTCCAGCAGTGGCCAACCACAGTAATTGAGCTGGGTGCAAGCTATTGCCTCCAAGCTGAGCTATTTCATAGGTTGCGGCCATGACACGCAGCATAGAAAAGCTAGGGCCCCCACCTACGTCCGTTGCAAGCCCTACAGGCAAGCCCCTCTCACCCTTTAAACCCATCATATCAAACAACCCTGACCCAATGAACGTATTGGAGGTTGGACAATGAGCGATCCCGCATCCGGTTTCTTTCAACGCTGAAATTTCGCGTGGTGTTAGATGAATTGAATGCCCCATAACCGCACCGGGACCACACAGACCAAAACGCTCATAGACCGAAAGGTAGTCGTCTTGCTGAGGAAACAGTTCTTTAACCCAAGCGATTTCCTCGTGCTGCTCGGATAAATGAGTTTGCATCAGGCAATCGGGATGCTCGGCCCAAAGTGTGCCCGCCGCCTCCAATTGTTCGGCACTTGAAGTCGGCGCAAAGCGCGGCGTAATCGCGTATTGCGCGCGCGACCGGCCATGCCATGCGTGCAAAAGCGCTTTGCTGTCATCATAGCCACTTTTTGCAGTGTCGCGTAGGCCACCCGGTGCATTTCGATCCATCATTACTTTTCCGCCCACAGTCCGTAAACCGCGCTGCTCGGCTTCTTGAAAATAGGCGTCCACGCTAGACGGTGCAGTGGTGCAATAGGCCGCTGTTGTCGTAATCCCATTGCTGAGTGACAGATCAAAGAAACGCTTTGCGATCTTTTCCGCATAGATCGGATCTGCCAGCCGCATTTCTTCGGGAAATGTATACGTCTCAAGCCAATCAATCAGCCGTTTGCCCCAACTCGCAATTATTGCTGTCTGAGAATAATGGGCGTGTGCATCTACAAATCCTGGCAAGATCAGCCCAGCGCCGTGATCGACAACCCGAACCTCAGGTGCAGCCGCACGCACAACTTCAGCTGCCCCAACAGCTTTTATCAAACCATTATCAACATGTACCGCGCCACGTGAGCAGTGCCGCAATGCCTCTTTCACTGGGCGCTTGAATGGATCCCCCAGAAACTCCAAGGTTTGCCCCAGCAAGATGACGGGTTCGCTCACCACATTCTCCAATCATTGTGCAGGTCGCGCCCCGCCTTCGGCTTTCCATTGATGCGCTTCCTCTCTAGATTGCAAGTAAATTCCCCATATGTTGAGGCTGCCCTAACATGAGCGAGAAAAGCCAGACACCAGACGAGCAAAAAACCGATGCCTATGCGTTGGAAAGCAGCGCTGTAGATAAAATTCTAGAGTGTGTGGAGCAAGGTTCACAGGCGCGGTTGGTTGCTCTGCTTGATCCATTGCATGCGGCTGATATTGCAGACCTTTTGGAGCAGATTAAGCCAGACGAACGCCAGTCACTTGTTGCGCTTTGGGGCAAAAATCTCGATGGCGACGTGCTGTTTGAGGTCGAAGAGGGCATTCGCGATGACTTGATCGAAGAGGTCGAGGACGATGTTTTGGCTTCAGCGGTTGCTGACATGGAAACCGACGAAGTTGTTTACCTCGTCGAAGACATGGCCGCGCCTGAACAAAAGAAAATCCTCGATGCCCTTGAGGACGTAGACAGAGTCGCGGTTCAACAATCCCTGCAATACCCAGAGGACAGCGCCGGGCGCATGATGCAGCGCGATCTCGTAACCGCGCCGACCCATTGGAACGTGGGGGATGCCATTGATCACATGCGCGCGGCTGAGGATCTGCCGGACGATTTTTACAAAGTGATCGTCATTGACCCGCGACTGCGGCCCGTCGGCACAGTCCGCCTAAGCCAAATTATGGGCAATGCGCGGGAAACATCGCTATCGGCCTTGATGGATGAAGATTTTCGCACAATTCCGGTTGAGCAAACCCGCGAAGACGTCGCCTATGCATTCAATCAGTATCATCTCGTCTCTGCCCCTGTTGTTGATGATGACGGGCGCTTAGTTGGCGTGATAACGATTGATGATGCAATGGAGGCGCTCGAAGAAGAAGCCGAAGAGGACATCAAGCGCCTTGCCGGGGTTGGTGGTGACGAAGAGCTCACCGACAGCGTCTGGGAAACCACGAGGGCGCGCTTTCCTTGGCTTGCAGTCAATCTATTTACATCGATTGTTGCATCCATCGTCATTGGTGTTTTCTCTGGCACGATTGAGGCAGTGGTTGCCCTTGCTATACTTATGCCAATCGTCGCCTCAATGGGCGGCAATGCTGGAACGCAGACCCTTACAGTCGCTGTGCGCGCGATTGCGACCCGCGACCTAACGCCAAAAAACATGTGGCGCATTATCCGTCGTGAAACCCTCGTGGGGCTGGCCAATGGCATCGTCTTCGCGGTGATCATTGGTATTGTCGGCCTCGTTTGGTTCGGGATGCCAATGCTCGGCGTTGTTCTGTTCCTCGCCATGATCGCCAACCTTTTGGTTGCGGGTATTGCAGGTATCCTTGTGCCCATCGCATTGGACCGTCTGGGCGCGGATCCCGCCCTGGCCTCTGGAGCCTTCGTTACCACCGTAACCGATATCGTAGGCTTCTTCGCATTCCTTGGCCTGGCCGCG
>CAZQMR010000013.1:0-4128 GCA_964594465.1 uncultured Rhodobacterales bacterium | reverse complement strand
GCTCGATGTAGCAGCTCTGCCCCGACCCCCTTCCTCCGTTCATTAGGATCAACAGCAAGATCGACAATGCCCAGTATCGGGACCACGTCGCTCCCAACCCGGATCACACGGTGATCAAGTGCCAAATGCCCCACCAATCGCTGCTCATGCAACGCCAAGACCCGCAGACTTGCCAATTGCTTGTAATAGGTCCGGCCCTCAAAGGTTTCGGGAAAGCAGACATCCAACAGTTCCGCAATCTGTGTGCGCTCTGGTTCACTCAGCTCCCATTCCGCCACTGCTCGATAGTGCATGTCACCCCTCTGGATCAGTCATGCCGGCAAACTACAGCTTGATTTTCCTCGCTGCGACCCTTCCTATATCGAAACTTAATGGGAGGACCAAACGTGGCCAATTTGCCAAGCTCAATCGACGCGACCCAAGACATGCTTTCGCAAACCGGCTATGTCTGCGGTCGTGCCCTTGCCACAGTCTTGTTCCTGTCGCTCAAACTGGGCCGCCCTCTGTTTCTTGAGGGCGAAGCAGGTGTGGGCAAAACCGAGATCGCCAAGGCCATGTCCGCCGCTCTTGGTCGTCGTTTGATCCGCCTTCAATGCTATGAAGGTTTGGATGCATCATCGGCAGTGTATGAGTGGAACTTCCCCGCACAAATGGTCGCCATCCGCACCGCCGAGGCCGCAGGGGGCAAGGACCGCGAGGCGCTGACGCAAGAGCTGTTCTCAGACAAATACCTCATCCGCCGCCCCCTGCTCGAAGCCCTATCGCCACAAGAAGGCGGCGCACCGATCCTTCTAATTGACGAACTGGACCGCACAGACGAACCGTTCGAGGCTTTTCTGCTCGAAGCCCTTTCCGACTTCCAAGTCACCATCCCGGAGCTAGGCACGGTCGAGGCGGCCGAACCGCCCATCGTCATCCTCACCTCCAACCGCACCCGCGAGGTCCACGACGCGCTCAAACGCCGCTGCCTCTATCACTGGGTCGACTATCCCGACTTCGAGCGCGAGCTGGAAATCCTCGCCTCCCGCGCGCCCGAAGCCCAAGAAACCCTCAGCCGCGAGGTCGTGGCCTTCGTACAGGGCCTACGCGAAGAAGACCTGTTCAAGCGCCCCGGCGTCGCCGAAACCATCGACTGGGCCAAATGCCTCGTTGCCCTAGATGCAATCGAACTCTCCCCCCAAGTAATCGCCGACACACTGGGCGCTATCCTGAAATATCAGGACGACATCCAGAAAATCGCCGGGTCAGAGGCTACGCGCATCTTGGATGAGGCTAAGAAGGAGTTGGAGGAAGCGTAGTCATATAGCTAGCGTAGGGTGGGTTTTTAACCCACCGGCCTAAACGACAGATCGACCTCGGAGCACAAATGGCCAACCTAGCCGACCTCCCCATCCCTGATGACGGCCGTCTCGCCGATAACATTACCCATTTCGCCCGCGCCTGTCGCAAGGCGGGCATTCCTGTGGGCACGGGGCGGGTGATCGATGCGATACGGGCCGTTGAGGCGGCGGGTTTCACGGAGCGGAGGGATTTCTACTACACCCTGCAAGCCTGCTTCGTTTCCAAACCCGAGCACCGCCCGCTTTTTCACCAGCTTTTCCGCCTTTACTGGCGCGACCCGCAATTCCTCGAACACATGATGGGCATGCTGCGCCCGATGCTGCGCGGCCTCAACGATACGCCTGATCCGCAAGCCGCCGAGAAACGCGCAGCCGAGGCGCTGCTGGATGGTGCCGAAGAGCCTGAGCTGCCCGAGCAACCCGATAGCGGCGAAGAGATCGAGTTTGATGCCTCACTGACCTTTTCAAAAGACGAAAAACTCAAATCCATGGATTTCGAGCAGATGTCCAACGCCGAGCAAGCCGCAGCCAAACGCGCCATCGCCCGCCTTGAGCTGCCCGTGCGCCCCATCGCGTCGCGCCGTCTGCAGCCATCCCCGCGCGGGCGCGTCGCCGATTGGCGTGGCACTTTACGACAATCCCTGCGTACCGGTGGCGACATCCGCAAACTCGCACTCAAGGAAAAACAGCAGCGCTACCCCAACCTCGTGGCGCTCTGCGACATCTCTGGCTCTATGTCTTCCTATTCGCGCATGCTGCTCCATTTTCTGCACGCCGCCAGCAACGCCAAAGGTGCAGGTTGGGCCAAGGTCCACAGCTTCACCTTTGGCACCCGCCTCACCAATGTTACTCGGCACATGGACCAGCGTGATGTCGACATGGCGCTCACCCGCGCAGGCGCACAAGCTCAAGACTGGGAAGGCGGCACACGCATTGGCGCTAGCCTCGAAGAGTTCAATCGCGTTTGGTCGCGTCGCGTGCTCGGCCAAGGCGCAGTCGTGCTGCTGATCACCGACGGTTTGGATCGGGATGATGCCGGAGCCTTGGCAAAACAGGCCGAGCGCTTGCATCTGAGTTGCAAGCGGCTGATCTGGCTCAATCCGCTTCTTCGCTGGGATGGCTTTGCCCCAAAAGCCTCCGGCGTTAAAGCGCTTTTGCCCCATGTTGACACTTTCCGCGCCTCCCATAACATTCAATCGCTGGAACATCTCGCAACAGCCCTGACTCGCGCGCGCGACAGTGGCGAAAAGGACCGCCTGATGCGGCTGATAGAGAAATGAGCCTCGACCACGAGCAATCCCCAGAACAGGCGCTGGCTTGGATCAAGGACGGCAAGGCGGCGGCGCTGGCCACCGTAATCCAAACATGGGGGTCTGCACCGCGCCCGGTTGGATCTCAGCTTGCCATTTCATCTGACGCAGAGATTTACGGGTCTGTTTCAGGCGGCTGTGTGGAAGGCGCTGTGGTTGCAGAGGCGCTTGATGCCTTGGAAAATGGCGAAAACGCAATTCTGGAATATGGTGTTTCTGACGAGGAGGCCTTTGCAGTTGGACTGGCCTGCGGGGGTACGATCCGCATCCTCGTGGAACCAATCGATGTAGGTCAAGGCATTCCGCTCAAATTGCTCCAAGACGTTGTTGCGCGTCGCGCAACTCGAACTCCGGTTGCGTTAACGACGAACATAACGGACTGGCAGCGGACAGTGCTCGACTACTCCGACAAGCCTTCCTTATTCGACGAAGAAAAATCTGGTTTCACCGATGAAGCCAACACTGATTTCCACTGCCTATACGCCAAGCCATTGCCCTTGCGTATGATCGTTGTCGGAGCCGTTCACATCGCCCAACCACTGATCGAAATGGCACGATTGGCAGGGTATGACACCACACTTGTGGACCCGCGCGACGCCTTCGCCTCAAACGATCGTTTTCCCAGTGTCGCACTTGTTAAGGATTGGCCAGATCAAGCCCTCAGCGACTTGAAACTCACGCCCCGCACTGCCGTCATCACACTCACGCATGATCCCAAACTTGATGACCCTGCCATCAAGATCGCGCTCCAATCTGACATTTTTTACCTTGGCTGCTTGGGCTCTAAGCGCACCCATGCAAAACGAGTAGATCGTCTTATGTCGGCAGGTTTCTCAGTACAGCAGATTGACAAAATTCATGCGCCGGTTGGGGCAGACATAGGCTCCAAGACGCCTGCAGAAATCGCGATCTCAATCATGGCTGAGGTAACCGAACGCCTGCGCCGCCCGGATAGTCGTCCATGAAATTTGGCCCTGTTAAGCTTGAGAATGCGGTCGGTTTGCTCCTTGCGCATTCAATCCAAGGCGCAACCAAGCCCCTGAAAAAGGGTACCCGCCTCAGTTCTGAAGATGTTGCAGATTTACGTGCTGCGGGATTGGTTGAAATTATTGCGGCGCGCCTAGAACAAGATGATCTGTCAGAGGACGACGCAGCAACAGCACTGGCTGGGTTACTGACCAACGATCACATTTCAGCTTCAGCGGCGTTCACGGGTCGCGCCAATCTGTTTGCTGAAACTGCGGGTGTCTTGCAGATCGATATCGAGGCAATCAATGCACTCAACGGCGTCGACGAGGCAATCACATTAGCAACGTTGCCAAACTTAACACGTGTTAAACCCGGCACAATGATTGGAACTGTCAAGATTATCTCCTATGGGGTCAGCCAGAACTCGCTCTCAAGAATTTCGCTAAATGACGCCTTGAGGGTCGTCCCGTTCAAGCTAAAAACTGCAAGCCTTGTGCTGACGAAAACCT
>CAZQMR010000012.1:0-31162 GCA_964594465.1 uncultured Rhodobacterales bacterium | reverse complement strand
GCTCGTCGTGGTCATCATGATCGGCGTGCTCGTCTTTGTGCTCGTCGTGGTCATCATGATCCGCGTGTTCGTCATGATCATCATGCTCATCAAACGCAATCGGCTCGATCCCAGTCGTCGCAACAACCAGCGATCCGTTAAACTCTGCCGCCTCTGACAACCGCTCTAACCAACCTTCAAATTCCAGGCCGTTCATGAACAAAATCTCGGCCTCGCTCACAGCCCGTGCCGCTTGTGGGGTTGGCTGATACACATGCGCATCCCCGTTCCGGCCAACGAGCGTTGTGAGGGCCACATGCTCACCACCAATTCGATCCACCATGTCACCAAGGATAGAGAAAGACGCGACAACAGGAATTGGCTCCCCTGCACGAGCAGCATTTGGCAAGCTCAGTGCCATAAGTGCCAAAGCACCAACAGATGTGAGGAGTGAACGACGAGAAAACATGAGAGTCCTTTCAGATTTCAAAATTGCGGCGAGGAAGGGTCTGGGCGATCAGCCCCCCGACCGGACCAAAGACGAGTGACAGGCCATAGCCAATCCCAGCGACCAAGATGATCGCGGGGCCGGATGGCAGGCTGTAATGGAAGGAAAGCAGCAGACCGATCAAGCTGGAGAGCATTGCGATGCAGGCCGCGCAGGTGATCAGCCCACCGATCCCGGCAAACCAGAACCGCGCCGCGGCGGCAGGAAGGATCATAATTCCCACGGCCATCAATGTGCCAAGCGCGTGAAATCCGGCGACAAGGTTCATCACCACCAAGATCAGAAACGCAAAATGCGTCACAACGCTGAGCTTGCTGACAGAGCGCAGAAACTGGGGGTCCGCGCATTCCAAAACCAGCGGGCGGAATAGGAGCGCAAGAACAAGAAGGGAGACACTGGCAAAAGAGCAAAGCAGAATGAGGGCGGCATTATCAAGCGCCAGAACGGTGCCAAAAAGGACATGCATCAGGTCAACATTACTGCCGTGCGTGGACACGATCAGAACGCCTAGCGCCAAGGAGATCAGATAGAACGCAGCAAGGCTCGCATCCTCTCTCAGCGCCGTAACGCGCGCGACAAAACCTGAACCCAAGGCTACGACGATACCGGCAATCAAGCCACCAATTGTCATTGCGCCAAGCGACAGGCCCGACACCAGATAACCAATGGCAGCACCCGGCAAAATAGCATGTGCCATCGCATCACCCGTGAGACTCATGTGGCGGAGCATCAGGAAAACCCCCACCGGCGTTGCACCAACGGAGACCGCAATGCAGCCCAGCAAAGCGCGCCGCATGAAGCCGAAATCCGCAAATGGCGCAAAGATGAGCTCCCAGATCATGCAGCACTCTTTCCGCAAATATGCGGTGTGCTCGCACAGGCCTCACACATTTGGCGCGCACGAAACTGGTTCTCTTTCGTCATTACCTGATGCGTCGGCCCATGCGCCACCAACTCGCGGGCCAGCATCAACGTTTGGGGGAAGTGGGCGCGCACAGTATCATGGTCGTGCAGAACCGCCAAAATCGTGCGCCCTTCTTTATGCCAACCCTGAACAACGCCAATGAGATCGGCCATCGTTTTGGCATCAATCGCGGTGAACGGCTCATCCAGCAGAACCAATTGTGCGTCTTGCAGCAACAGCCTTGCGAACAACACCCGCTGCATTTGCCCGCCCGACAGTGATCCAATCGACCGCTTTTCAAAGCCGGTCAGACCAACGGTTGCAATCGCCTCAGCAACGCGCGCGCGCGTTTTGCGACCAAGACCACCAAAGGCCCCAACCTCACGCCAAAGACCCATTGCAACAAGATCGCCAACAGTGATTGGAAAACTACGATCAATTTCTGATTGCTGCGGCAAATAGGCTATTTTATCAGCCCCAAATGAAGGGATTTCAACACGCCCCTCAAGTGGGGTTAAAGCACCCGTGGTGGCCTTCAAAAGCGTCGACTTTCCTGCCCCGTTTGGCCCGACAATGGCAGTCAGGCTCCCTGCCGCAATCTGAGTTTCCAGATGATGCACCGCTGGCAGGCGATCATATCCCAACGTCAGGTTCTGAAATGAAACAGCCGCAGTCATGTGGCCCCCGGTGTCGCAGTTGCCCAGAAGAACCCAAGCCAAAGCGCCGCAATGACCAAAGCGGCAATTATCAAGCGCGGGCCAGCGCCAACAAGGAGCAGTCTTAGTGAGCTTACGTTCGAATTCATAGCGTCGCCTGCGCCTCCAAACAGGCCGCGCAGCGACCATGTACTTCGATCACATGGCGCTTTGCGGCAAAGCCGGTTTTCCGCAGGACTAGCGAAAGTTTCGCCAAAAGATCTGGTTCGACACTTTCCTCAACACATCCACAGCCGTCGCATATCGACAAAATAGAAGCGTGGTTGTGGTTCTCACACTGACAGGCAATGTAGGCGTTCAGCGATTCAAGGCGATGAATGCGCCCTCGTTCGATAAGTGCAGCCAAGGCGCGATAGACCGTTGTTGGTGCCAGTTTCGGATTGGATTTTCGCAACTCCTCAAGAACGTCATAGGCAGAGGTCGGACAATTGCGTCGGCGCGTCATTTCAAGCACCTCCGCTTGCAACGTTTCTCCACGTCTGCCCATTTACCATCTCCCTTTTGAACGAGGTTCAGATCTGTTATGTTATAACATAACATTATGCAAGCTGAAATTTGAGACACTTGGAATGCGGATTGTGCCAACTTGCCCCGTTTTCGTGCTGCTCCAAGTGCTCGTTTAGGAAACCTTCCGTTCGAAGGCGATTGGACTTTTCCAGCCCAGTGCTGACTGCCTACGCCGCGGAATGTAGAAGCCTTTGATGTATTCGAAGATTGCGATCTCTTCGCCCCAACGCGTTTCCCATGATCGCTGCCATAAGATCTCTGCTTTGATCGTCTTGAAGAAGGCCTCGACCGTTGCCCGGCCGGCGCATGCAAAGTATGCTGCTGAGAAGGGGCGGCGTTGTCATTGCACTTGCCCTTACTGCTCATCGACACCTTGAAGCCGTGCTGTCTCATCGGCTTCTGATAGTCGTGAGAACAGTATTGGCTGCCACGGCCGGTATGATGGAGGAACCCCCTCCTCGTGGATTTCCGGGGTTGGTTGATGTGCTTTAATGTTTCTTCTTTGTGGTAAATTACCAAGTCAAAGAAGCGGGACAATTCCGGGAAAGGTCCGGAATGCGCTGACTTTCAATTTGGATCGCTCAGGTGGGGCTGCTCAAAAGTTCTCAGATTGATGCTCGAATTGGACGCTTCAAAACCTGACCCGTACAATACGCCCGTCGTCCGCGAGACGTGTTGAAGCGTACATAATCAGCTCTCAAAGTAGTCTGGATGGTTGTCCTGAACTTTTTTGAGCGTCTCTGACAACCGGCCAAGGTGCTTTGAGCAGACTTTCAACAATTCATTTGTGTCGCGCGTCTTTAAAAGTTCAACGATTTGGGTATGGTCATCCAACAGCTCGTTCATATGATCAACATTTGAAACGCTTAAAATACAAAGCCGGTCAATTTGGCTTCTGGCCTCTAAAATAATTCTCGATGCAAATGGGACCTTTCCTGCATCGCATAGCTTTTTGTGAAACAGGGCATCGAGATCATGAAATTTTGAGTGCGACCCTTCCAATATTGCATCATGTTGCTGTTCAAGGTTTTTGGTCAGATCATCTAAGTCCTGCTGGTTTCGTTCAACTGCCGCGCGGCGTAGAACTTCGGCTTCGACGGTTTCCCTGAGGAACCTCGCAGAGACGATTGCTTTGAGAGAAAACCGTCTTACTTCGGTTGGCCTTTGAGGGCGGATCAGCAAAAGATCGATTCCGTCCAGTTTGTTGAACGCATCTCTAACTGGTTGGCGCGAAACGTTTAGCTGTCGTGCAATTTCAGCTTCCGAAATCCTGGTGCCTGGCAGCAAGATAAGGGATGAGATTTGCTGGAACAAGTGATCAAACACATGGTCAGCGGTCGTTTTACGCGAAATCAGAGGGACAACATCTGCCATTCTTTTTTAATCCTTCTTTTGCGACCAGCTTAGCGCAAACAGATTTGGTTCGGTAGCAACGTAAATTGCAGTTCACATTTGCATAAAGACCTTTCGTCAAAGCTACTACACCATTATCGCGCCAGCCACCCTCCATCGACATTCAGAACCGTGCCATGGATGTAATTTGCAGCGGGAGACGACAGAAAAACTGCCGTTTGCGCGATATCGTCGGCCTCTCCCCATCGACCTGCCGGAATCCTATCGAGTATTGCCTTGCTTCGTTCAGGATCGGCTTGAAGGGCTTGGGTATTATTGGTCTTGATGTAACCCGGTGCGATGGCGTTTCCATTTATCCCTTGCGCTGCCCATTCATTGGCAAGGATCTTCGTTAGCCCCGCGACACCGTGCTTGCTTGCTGTATAAGAAGGCACGCGGATGCCACCTTGAAACGATAGCAGCGACGCGATGTTTACAATTTTTCCGCCACCGCGAGGCTGGGCTGCGCGCGCAAAGTACTGACTGCTGAAAAAGACAGCCTTCAGGTTCACGTCCATGACCTCGTCCCAATCGCTTTCGGAAAAATCGACGCTGTCACTGCGCCGAATGATGCCGGCATTATTGATCAGGATATCGATATGGAGGTCTCTAAAGACATCCTTGGCTGCCATTGGGTCTGCGAAATCAAGTGTAATCTCTTGGGCACTGTCAATCTGGGCGAGGGTCTCCGCACACGAAGATCTTCCAGCACAAACAACATGCGCACCTGCACGGCCAAGTGCGTGCGCAATGGCCTGACCAATCCCAGTATTGGCGCCCGTTACAAGTGCTGTTTGGCCGTACAGGCTAAAAGAGTTCATTGCAAATCGTCCATAGGAGCGGAGCTCCAGCGGGCGTTGTGCAATTCTTATTTGGGAATGTCGAAGACATCTCTCCCGCGATTTTGGAGGCAGAGGAGGTCCGCAAAATTTCGCTCACGGGCTCCACGCGCGTCGGCAAAATGGTGATGGCGCAGGCCGCTCAGACGGTTAAGCGATGTTCAATGGAACTTGGCGGACACGGCCCTGTCGTGGTCTGCGCTGACAGCGATGTGCAAGCAGCGGCTGTTCAATGCGCGAGCTTCAAATACCGCAATGCCGGTCAGGTTTGCATCGCGCCTAACCGCTTTTATGTCGAAGACAGCGTGGCCGACACATTTGTCGGCAAGTTCGTTGAAGAGGCAGAAGCTTTGGTGCTGGGCGACAGCATGGATCCCGGCACCACTATGGGACCACTTACGCTTGAAAGCGGTCGCGACAAGGTGGAAAGGTTGATAACGGATGCCCTGTCTAAGGGTGCTGACCTAAAGACCGGTGGCAAACGTCCTGACGGGCGGAATTCAGGCTACTTCCTTGAACCAACGGTGCTTATGGATGTCCCCGATCAGGCCGACATCATGCAAGAAGAACCCTTTGGTCCTGTGGCATCCATCGCGCG
The DNA here is from genome assembly GCA_964594465.1 of uncultured Rhodobacterales bacterium. Classification (GTDB taxonomy): domain Bacteria; phylum Pseudomonadota; class Alphaproteobacteria; order Rhodobacterales; family Rhodobacteraceae; genus CAZQMR01. The sequence continues at coordinate 25,719 of CAZQMR010000012.1, read as the reverse complement.
TTTTAGAGGAGTCGACGAAGGGATCGAGAAGGCCAATAACACGCCATTCGGCCTTGCAGCCTATTCATTCACAGGCAGCCATGAGACGGCTGAGCGCCTCTCGAATGGCCTGCATGCTGGAATGGTGGGGGTAAACACATTCCTTGTCGCACATGCTGAGGCCCCGTTTGGTGGTGTCGATCATTCAGGCAAGGGGCGAGAAGGTGGTCGGGAATCCATAAGCGATTATCAGAACACAAAACTGACGCATATGATGTGGAATTGAGCCTAAGCTTGGATCAACACGTTGTTTTGGGCATTTTTGATGAGGAACGTTTCACCTGATTTACCGACATCGCCAAATTGACGAGGGCCTTGCAGATGGAATTGGGGCCAAAGGCTGTGTCAACAATATCAGCTTTCGGCAGGATGCGGTTTTTGAGAGGTTGATGCCAACGTTCCATTGCTCGGCAGAACGAGCAATCTCGCACAGGAACCGGGAATAGATTGGTTGACGAATAGAGACCTTCAAATCATCGGACCAAGCCCCTTGAGTTGCGTTTTATCCATGCTTTCATTCCGTTTCCAACAACTCTCTGTTCGCCACCGAGGTTTTTCCGTTTTACTGTAGCACAATGACTGAAAGATTCTCTCAAATAGCGGAGTTTGCACTTCGTCGCCCTGTCTCCGATTTTCCAGCGGCAACTCTTAACGCTGCGGCGTTAATGACGCTCGACACTTTGGGTGTTGCTGCCGGGGCAACGCCAATGCAGGCGGGGGTGATCGCACGGGATACGGCTGGTCTGCTCTATGGCACTGGAAGCCAACAGTTGGCTGCAAAAATGATGTTTGATGGTCGGCAGGTAAGTATCGCTGGTGCGGCTTTCGCGGCGGCCACACAGATCGACAATCTGGATGCTCATGACGGGTATAATCCGACCAAAGGGCATATGGGTGTCGTCGTGATCCCTGCATTGATCGCGCTGGCGCAAAATGTGCCTGATATTTCAGGCCCTGAGGCGCTGGCGACGGTTGCAATCGGGTATGAAATTGCTGGTCGGGCGGCGATCGCGTTGCATGCCACGGTTGACGATTATCACACGTCAGGCGCTTGGAATGCGCTTGGGGTTGTCGCAATGGCTGCTCGCATGCGTAAGATGGATGCCGATCAACTGAGACATGCGATGGGAATCGCAGAGTATCACGGTCCGCGCAGCCAAATGATGCGTGAAATTGCAAACCCAACCATGCTTCATGATGGGTCGGGGTGGGGCGCCATGGCTGGTGTCTCGGCAGCGGTTTTAGCAGAAAATGGGTTCACCGGTGCGCCTGCTATCACCATCGAAGCCCCAGAGGTTGCAAGTCATTGGCAAGATCTTGGTCAGTTCTGGCACATGGAGCATCAATACGTAAAACCCTATCCGATTTGCCGGTGGGCGCATGCTCCAATTGATGCGGTCCGCGCTTTGATGAGAAAGCACACGGTGACCGATAGCGATATTTCAAGCATACAGATCAACACCTTCAAAGAATCCGCTTGCTTGTTCCAAGGCATGCCGGAAACCACATCACACGCGCAATATTCCTTGCCGTTTGCCGTCGCGGTTCAAGCGATCTACGGGCGCATTGGGCTTGAACATATCGAAGGCGCGGGTCTTAAGGACAAACACGTTGCCAGTTTGATCGAGCGTATCACAGTGTCAGAGGTGGCGCGGCACTCGGAAAAATTCCCAGAATTCAGGCGTGCCGATGTTCAAATGACACTGACGGATGGACGTGTTTTAAACTCAGGGGTGGTCTATGCGCGAGGCGGTGAAGAACAGCCCTTGTCTAAGGATGAAATCGTCGCGAAATTCCACGAATTTGCGGAGCCAACGCTAACAGCTGACCGTGCGCTTGCAATTCGCAACGCTGTGTTGGGGCTGACGCAGCCAAACAGCGCCTTGACTGATCTTGTCTCACTGCTGCTCGACCCAGTTTAGGCAAGCGCATGAAAATTCCAAAAGTGATCCTGCACACGGACAATCCAGAACTCGCCAAAGACATTGTATGTGAGCAGCATCCTGATTTGGAGGTAACCACTTGCGCAAGTAATGACGCATTGGCAGAGCTGTTGCGGGATACGCAAGCAGAGGTGCTCTATTCCATCCGGTTCTCCAATGAACCGCCATTTCCCCGGCAGAGCCTGATTGAGAGCGCTCATCTAAAGTGGGTGTCTGTTGGCGGATCAGGCGTTAACCATTTGATGCCATGGCGCCCAGATCAGCTGACTGTCACCAATGCAGCCGGTGTTGCCGCGGAAATGATGGCGCAATATGCATTGGGTGCGATGCTTCATTTTTCGTTGGGATTTCCTGGCTTTCGCTCGGCGCAAGAGCGCAGAGAATGGGTGAATGGTCGGGTTGAGCCAATTGACGGCAAGACGGTTCTTATTATTGGAATGGGCAAAACGGGCTTTGCGGTTGCAAACCTGTGCAAAGCGATGGGCATGACAACAATTGGTGCGCGCACCAGCCCTGAGCCCACACCCCTTTTTGACGAGGTTCATCACTTTGAAAAACTGCCCACTCTTTGGTGCCGAGCGGATTTCATCGTCGTGTGCGTTCCATTGTTGGACACAACCCGTGGATTGCTCGGGGCACACGCCTTTGATGCTATGAAACCGAACGCCGTTCTAATTGATGTTTCGCGCGGAACCGTGATCGATGAAGTGGCTTTGCTGCAAGCCTTGGAAACCAAGCGTATTAGGGGGGCTGCTTTGGATGTTTTCAAGACAGAACCGTTGCCCAAAGCACATCCGATTTGGGGGTATGACAACGTGATCGTTACGCCGCATTGTTCCTCTGTTTATGATGGCTGGGATCTAAAGTCGGTTCAGATGTTTGTGGAAAACCTGAGCCGTTATCGCTCAGGCGCACCGCTTGAGAATGTTGTGGACCCAAAGCGGGGATACTAACACGATTGCACATATATCCGGAGTGGGCCAAATCAGAGCTGGTCAAATAACTGGCCCGGCATATGCGGCAACGGGCCGATGCCCAATGACTGGCATAAGCAGAAAACCATTGCCTGGTTGGAGGTTATCACAGGCTTGCCCAATTGGGTCTCTACACTTTCAACAATCTCGACTGATCGCATGTCGGTGCAGCTTAAAACAATCGCCTCGGCCTCGGGGTGGTCGGCTTGGCAGGCCAGTTCGAACACCTCGTTAAGGCTCAACTCGCCTTGTCCGTAATTTCCAAGTTCGCGCCCAATATCGGCGCGCTGCACCGTTTCGATCTCGTTTTGAGCCATAAAATCCACGGCTTGTACGTTGATTTCCCCCAAATAGGGCGACGAAAATCCAATCTTTTTAACCCCGAGTGCCTTAATGGCCTCGATCAAGGATCCAGCGGCTGTGAACGAGACTGCACCAGAGCTTGATTGGATCTGTTTGGCAAGATCGGCATCAAATGCTGGCCCGTGCGCCAAAGTTGCAGACGTGCATCCGTAAAGAACCGCGGCAGGGCGCACACCGGCAAGCATCATCAGATCGTGCGATATGTCCGATGCCCCAAGCCCGGCCATTTGATCCGACCCCGGAATTTCGTCAGCATCGTAGCCTCCCATCCGTTGGAAATGCATCGTATAGCCCGGAAGGTGCATCAGGCCCAAATCGGGTTCCAGATTTGTATTGGTAAATGGGACAAGAACGCCAATTTTCCCAAGGCTGCGGGGCTCGTGTGTCATGAGAGTTCCTTGCGCAATACGGATAAAACGGCGTCCATAATCGGCTTGTTGCAAATCGTTGCGCGTAAACAGTCCGGCAATCCGTAACCAGCCATTCCGCGCATGAGGAATTTCTCACGCCGTAGTGCCGCATCAATACGCCGTGCTGTTTCCGGCGTATCAAAGCGCAAAAGCGCGAAATTGGTTCGACTTTGGGGGATGGCGATCCCAAGCGCACTGCAGGCTTGGGAAAACCGATCCCGGATCGAAGCAGTCTGCTCGACGATTTGGTGCATATGTTGTTGGTCATGCATCGCTGCTTGGGCCATCACTTGGCTAATGGTGCTGATGTTATTGGGGTTTAAAAGCTTGCGCATTTCCGTGGCGATGGCTTCAGGGAAAACGCCCCAGCCAACACGTGCGGCCGCTAATGCATATGCCTTAGAGAACGTCCGCATCACAACTGTATTGCCACGGTCAACCAAGGCAAACACCTCCGCCGGGTTCTGATCTTTGTCGACAAACTCCGCATAAGCTTGGTCAATCACGAGCAACACAGCATCCGGCAAAGCGTCCCGCAACGCCACTATGTCAGCATTGGAAATCACAGTGCCAGTTGGATTGCCCGGATTGCACAGGAACACAATCTTGGTACGGGCGGTCACGGCTGCCAATATGTGGGACGTTGAGACCTTCAGATTGACCTCGTGTGCCTTGACGTAATCTACATGGATTTGGGCGGTCGCTGAGGCCACGAAAGCATAGCCGTAATCTGTCCCAAGAACGTGATCTCCGGGTGCTGCAAATGCGCGGATCAAGCAGCCGATCAATTCCATAGAACCAGCGCCGCAAAGAATGGAAGTTGGGTTTAATCCATGCACCTCTGCGATTGCTGTGCGCAAAGCGTGCCAATCGGGATCGGGATAAAGGGGTGAACTTTCAATCGCGCGCGCTCCGGCTGAAATCGCGTGCGGGCTTGCTGGGAATGCACTTTCGTTCTGGGCAAGCGACACGGTTGCTTCATCCCCAAGATCGGCCAATGCATATGGTGCCATTTTACCAATATGGGGCACTGGACGGATCATGTGGGATCCTTTGACGTAACAAGCCCTGTTTTGATATCCTGTGCCAAAAGAGCGGGGTCGCGTAAGCTTGGATCTCCAAACCCACCACCCCCCGGTGTTTCAAAGATGAGGTAATCGCCATCTTGGACCCGAAGTTCGCCTTTGCCGGGGATATCAGGTTCACGCCCTTGAATGCGGATTCTGCCGGGGGCACCGGGCTGTCCGCCCATGCGCCCGCGTGCAGGAAACTTCAGACGATCGACAGATAAAAACACAATGAAAGGTGCGCCATTGGATGATGTCATTTCGATCCGTTGTCCAAGTCCGCCGCGATACTGACCTGTACCGCCTGAGTCTGGTCGCAGTTCTCGACGCCACATGACAACCGGCGCAACGGCCTCCGTCACCTCGACCTGACTGCCGTAGACGCCGGATGGATAGGCTGTGGCGGAAAGCCCATCGGAATTGGCACGTGCGCCTGTCCCGCCATTATGGACCAGTTCAATGGCAAACTCTCGACCACCGTCGCGGGCGACTTCTGGTGCGTGGCGCATTGGCAGATCAAACATGCAGGAGGCGCCTTCGGCTGGGACCTCGCTTGGTAAAGCTTGGTGCAGACATCCAAACACCAAATCCGGGGTCATCTGCCCTAAGGTGTGGCGCATTGCGACTGGAACTGGCCGCTGGGCGTTCAAAATGCACCCTTTTGGTCCATCAACTGTGAACGGGGCTAAAGAGCCTGCGTTATTTGGAATGTCGGGACCGATAATGCAGCGCAGACCAAAAACCGTGTAAGCCGTCGCATAGTTCAACGGCACATTGATGCCCTTAGCAGAGCATCCTGACGTCCCTGCAAAATCGACATGAATCCCGGTTTCGGTGACAGTAAGGGCGGCGCACAGCTCTAGCTCAGTCTCGTAGCCATCCATGGTCATTGAATTGTGGTACGTCCCTTGGGGTATCTTTGAGATAGCATCCATTGTTCCACGATAAGACGTGTCGATAATGTAGTCGGCAAGCAAATCTAAGTCGTCGATCCTGAACTCGTCCATCATCGCGATAAGGCGCGCCACGCCTGCCTCGCAACAGGCGACAAGCGCGTAAATGTCACCTTCATTGGCAATGGGCTCGCGGCTGTTGGCACGCACTATGTCCATCAGAAGGGCGTTCAAGACGCCTTCCTCTACCAGCTTGCAGGGCGGAATTAGCAGTCCTTCGTCATAGATGTCGGAGCCTTCGGGGCCCATGCCTTGGCCGCCCAAGTCAACAAGATGCGAAGTACATGACGTAAAGCCAACAACCCGACCGTTCTTGAACGCGGGCATTAGCAATAGAAAGTCGTTGAGGTGCCCCGAGGCCAACCAAGGGTCATTGGTCATGTAGATGTCGCCGGGCTTCATCGTCTCAATCGCAAAGCGGTCCATGAGATGTAGCACCGCCATCGCCATGGTGTTGATATGACCCGGAGTCCCGGTGACCGCCTGCGCCAACATGCGCCCTTGGATGTCGAAAATGCCGGCTGAGATGTCACCGCATTCGCGCACAATCGGGCTAAAGGCTGCGCGAATTAGGGTTTGGCCTTGTTCTTCGACCACTGCCAAAAGCCGGTTCCACATGACTTGCAAACGCGCCACAGAATGTTCGCTCATACCTGATCTCCGGATTGGTTTTGCGTCAGAACAAGGTTCATCTGCCCGTCAACACAGGCGGTAAAGTCTGCTGAGACAAGGGTGGTGGTCTGAGCCTCGCAAATCAACGCCGGACCCGAAATGGTGTCGCCAGCCAAAAGCAGATCACGGCTAAAGAGGCCTGCAATTCGTGGCTTACCTTCAAGATCGCAGACAATATTGCAAGCCTTGTCAGGGGTTAGAGTTCGGCGCTTAGATATTTCGATTTTTGGTGGCGCAGACGTCGGTTTGGTCGAAACCCGAACAGCCCAATTCAGGATTTCGATCTTCATTCCCGGCACAGGCCGAGAGAATTGGGTTTGATATTCATCCTCAAAGGCTGCGATCAAGCTGCCCAAGTCATCTTTGACCAAATCTCGGTCAGGCAAGGCAATTTCAATTTCGTGACCTTGTCCTGAATAGCGCATAAAAGCCGTTCTGTGTGCATGGTCAGGCGCGCCGTTAGATCCTTGAGCGACAACTGCGCGTGCGTCGCCAATCATGGCATCAAACAACGCATTGATTTGTGCAAAGTCTAAGGCATCGAGGATCGAATAGCGCGAGCGCACGATTTCAAATGAAATTGGGGCGAACAAAAACCCCACGGCCGATCCGACGCCAGGATCCGGCGGGATCAAGATTTGTGAGACGCCAGCAGATCGCGCAACTCGGGTCGCGTGAAGTGGGCCGTTTCCGCCGAATGCAATCATGATCCGGTCCCCCAAATCCCGACCCGATTCAACTGCATGCATGCGGCCAGCACTTGCCATGCTTTCATCTACAATCCGGCTGACACCATCGGCCGCGCCAATGCCATCCAAGCTAAGCTTGTCACCGACATCGCGCTCCAGTGCCGCGAGGGCTGCTTTTGTGTCTATGTCGATGTGACCTTCAGCGAACATGTCGGCTTGAATGTAGCCTAATGCGACATCGCTGTCGGTCACGGTCGGATTTTCTCCGCCACGTCCAAAGGCAACCGGGCCCGGCTCTGAACCGGCACTTTGAGGTCCAACGGTCAAGCGCCCCAGCCTATCAACAGATGCAATTGAGCCGCCACCTGCACCGATCTCGATCATCTCGATAACGGGGATCCTGACGGGCATCCCAGATCCTTTGATGAACCTTGCTGCGCGCGCGATTTCAAACTGCCGCGAGGTTTGTGGACGGGCTTCATCAATCAAGCACAGTTTGGCAGTGGTCCCGCCCATGTCGAATGACAGCACCCGGTCGAGACCAGCTTGGGCCGCGACCCTAGCCGCCAAAATTGCGCCACCAGCAGGACCGGATTCAACCAGTCGGATAGGGAAACGGCGGGCGGTATCTATGGTGCACATACCGCCACCAGCAGTCATCATCAGGATCGGACAGTTAATGCCCGCTTGGGTAAAACGCTGTGCGAATTCACCCAAATAGCGGTTCATCAAAGGTTGAATGTAAGCATTCGCGATCGTGGTGCAAAGACGATCGAATTCTCGTGCTTCTGGGCTCACATCCGACGAGATCGAAATTGTCAGGTTAGGGCGCCTTGCGTGCAAAAGATCGCGTAAGCGATGCTCGTGAACGGGGTTGGCATAGGAATGCAACAAACAGATTGCGACCGCATCGGCTTTGCATGCATCAATCTGAGCAAGCAATGGCTCGACAGTATCCTGCTCAAGGTCAATCAGAACATCGCCCTGAGCGGACATACGTTCTTTGATCGTAAACGCGCGTTCGCGTGGCACCAAAAGCTCTGGCTTCTCAAGATTGATGTCATATTGCGCATAGCGACGTTCATAGGCAATTTCTAGAATGTCGCGAAAACCCTCGGTCGTGATGGTCGCGACGCGGGCGCCGCGCTTTTCGATTAAGGCGTTGGTGGCCAGCGTGGTGCCATGGATAAAACCCGCCACATCTAAAAACGAACAGCCTGCCGCTTGGATGACTCTAGTTGCGCCTTCCATAGCTCCTTCAGCTAGGCTTTCATGGGTCGTCAAAGTCTTTGCAGAGGACAACAACGTATTGTCTGCAGACATCAAAACCGTGTCCGTAAACGTGCCGCCGATATCAATTGCCAGTCGAAGGGCTGGGGTAGGGGTCATGCAGATGTCCGAGAATCGAGAAGCCGAAATGTGGTCGTGTTACGTCAGCAAACTCACTGCCCCGTTACTAGGTTGCAACCTGTTGCACGACGGTCCAGCCGTTTTGGTGTAAAGCCGATTCTCATGGACCCAGTTTGTGTTTGGATCCAGCCTTGGGCAAGCCCGATTGCGACACAGATGCCACCTAGCGACACGGTCATCCAAAATTTAACTTAGTCGTGGACGGAAATCTCCACGACTAAAAATATGTGGCCCGCGAGAATCGGGGTAGCAATTTTGATCCTGTCGCATCACACTGTCGCTCAGAAAAAAATCAATCCAACAGGGATCTCAAAAATGAAAACACTGAAGAAGCTTTCGCTTTCGACTGCTATGATGTTGGCAATCACTGCCGGTGCCGCGCAAGCTGATGACTGCGGCGAAGTTACAATCACTGAAATGGACTGGGCTTCGGCTACAATCGTGACTGCGGTCGCCAAGTTTTTGATGACGGCTGGATATGGGTGCACAGTCACAACTGTGCCATCGGCTTCGAACCCCGCACTCGCGTCAATTGCTGAAACCGGCGAGCCTGACATCCTGACTGAGATCTGGACCAATGGCGCACCAGCCTACAAGGGCCTGATTGAAAGCGGCAAAATCACTGAGCTTACCGAAGTTCTGTCTGATGGGGGTGTTGAGGGCTGGTGGGTTCCGGATTACCTTTTGGAAAAGCACCCTGAACTGGCAACACTAGACGGCATCAAAGCCAACCCGGAGCTTGTTGGTAACCGTTTTCACAACTGTCCAGAGGGTTGGACCTGCAAGGTCGTAAGCACAAACATGGCAATCGCCGCAGGCTTTGAAGAAGCTGGTATCGAAGACTTCATTCACGGTTCAGGTGAAACACTGGCAACGTCAATCGCGTCTGCTTTTGAAGACAAGGCACCTTGGTTTGGCTACTACTGGGCGCCTACATCCATTCTGGGCAAATACCCAATGACACTGATCGAAATGGGCCCGCATGACCCTGATGGGCACGCCTGCAACTCGAATGATGATTGCGCCTCTCCTGTGGTCGGAGCTTTTCCAAAAAGCATCGTAACAACAGTCGTCTCTGACACCTTCATGGCTGAAAATGCTGCCGTGACCGATATGATGCGTAAGTTGTCTTTCACGAACAGTGAAATGGGCGAAGTTCTCGCTTGGCAGGAGGAGAAGAGCGCCTCAGCTGACGAGGCCGCTGCATACTACCTCACCAACTACAAGGACAGCTGGAGTGGTTGGATCAACGATGCCGCAAAAGAGAAGCTTTCAGCGCTACTGAAGTAGTGTCCCACAGCTAATATTACTATTCGGGCGGCCTCGAAAACGGGCCGCCCTATGCTTGTATGCGGGAAGGACGTCGCGTGGCGTTTTACGATAAACTCTTTGATTTTCTTGGGCTTAGAGATTGGTGTGATGCCGGTGGTAGCGGTGGTCTTGTCAGCATGGCAGACCTTTTGGCTAAAACTGGGAATGCCGAGGACAGCGGACCGGTCTTTCCGTTTCCGTCCCTTGATAATCTGAACAAGGCTTGCGAAAATTTCCCGCAATCACGTGATTTTACGAGCGGCGTCGAGGATGCCTTTCTTGCGATCAAAGATCCGTTGAAAACGGTTCTTGATCCCTTGACCCAGCCGCTGTCATGGCTGCTGGAAGGCGCTTTATTTTCGTTCGGTGCTCTGCCGTGGTGGATATTGCTGCCGATGCTGTTCGCACTGACCTGGCAAGTTTCGCGGTCTGTTGGGGTGACAGTTTTTGTCATTCTGTCGATGTTGTTGATTGGTCTGATTGATCATTTGGATGCAACGATTGAGACACTGTCGATCATCTTTGTTTGTACGGGATTAAGCGTCTTGTTTGGCGTTCCAATCGGGATTGCGATGTCAAAGTCAAACTCGCTTCAACGCATGACGATCCCCATACTCGACTTGCTTCAGACGCTGCCCAGTTTCGTTTATCTGATCCCGCTTATCTTCCTCTTCTCTGTCACAGAGCCAAAGCTCTACGGCATTGCAATCATTCTTTACGCCATTGTGCCGGTCATCCGTCTGACTGATCTGGGCATAAGATTGGTTGATCAGGACGTGATCGAAGCGGCAAATGCGTTTGGCATGACGTCCCGACAAAAGCTCTGGGGTGTGGAGCTGCCATTGGCGCTGCCAAACATCATGGCAGGCATCAACCAAACCATCATGATGAGTTTGGCGATGGTCGTGATCGCCTCGCTTGTTTCTGCTCCGGGTTTGGGTGTTTTGGTTCTGCGCGGAATTCGCAACCTTGAGCTTGGTGTTGGTCTTGTTGCCGGATTGGGCATTGTCTTGATCGCCGTTATTCTGGACAGAACATCAAAAGCAGCTTTGGCGCGTGTCAACGTGTCCCGTAACCACGAGTAAGGGGGCAACAATGACCGATACAAACGCGAAAATCCCGCAGATCAGAATCCGCAATCTCTACAAGATCTTTGGCACCAGACCCAAAGAGGTTTTGAGCGAAGTTCTAAACGGTATGAGTAAGACTGAATTGCTTGATACACATGGGCATGTTCTGGGTCTTCAGAATATCAATGTGGACATGCAAGAGGGCGAGATCACAGTTGTGATGGGCCTGTCCGGCTCTGGAAAATCGACACTAATTCGCCATCTGAACCGGTTGATTGAACCGACCGACGGTGAAGTGCTCGTGAACGGTCAGGATGTGCTGAAGATGGGCGATGCCGAGCTGCGCGAATTGCGCCAAGCAGGGATGTCCATGGTGTTTCAAAAATTCGCGTTGCTGCCTCACCGCACGGTTCAGCAAAACGCGGCCATGGCTCTCCAAACTCGCGGTGAACCCATTGAGACGCAAGAGCGTGAAGCTCAGAAATGGCTTGCCCGCGTTGGTTTGGAAGGGGTCGGCGGACACTACCCCTACCAGTTGTCAGGCGGCATGCAACAACGCGTTGGCATTGCACGTGCCTTGGCGTCTAATTCCAGCATTATGCTCATGGACGAAGCCTTTTCTGCGCTGGATCCGTTGATCCGTACAGACATGCAAGACCTGCTGCTAGAATTGCAAAAAGAGCTTCACAAGACGATCGTCTTCATCACACATGATCTTGATGAAGCTTTGAAGCTGGCCGATCATCTTGTCATCCTCAAGGACGGCGCCGTGATCCAACAAGGTGAGCCGCAGACAATTCTAATGAACCCGGCTGATCCTTACATTGAAGATTTCGTAAGTGATATCAACCGCGCCCGGGTTTTGCGTGTCCGCTCGGTGATGTCTCCGCTTGATCCAGATGAATCATTCGCTGGTGACGTTGATCCGAGCGATACGCTTGAGTCGCTCATCACGCGATCCGAAGGCGACACGACACAAAATTACCGTGTTGTTGAAGATAGCGCTGCAATAGGCCAGATCGAAATGACTGAATTGGTTAAGGCGTTGGTTCCAAGGGTGTCAACGTCTGAGCGGCGGGTGCAATGAGCGACAAGCTTTGAGTTCTCCAACTGTGCAGGTAAGTGATGTGCCGTTCGCAATATATGACGCATTCACCGATGTGCCATATTCTGGAAGCCAAGCTGCCATCGTTTTGAATGCATCTGATATTCCCGCAGCCAAGCGCGCGCAAATTGCACGCGAAGTTGGGGCGCCTGCGACCGCATTTGTTGAGCGGGTTGAGGGTGCACAGGTTCAAGTGCAGTTCTTTTCGACGGTGATGGAATTGCCAATGTGTGGACATGGGACAGTTTGCCTTGTGACGCGATTGGTTGAGCTTGGTTTGCTAGGGCCAAGGCGGGAAGGATGGCAGCAAGCGTTCCTTGGCCTTCCAAAAGGTGACGCGAAGGTCGAGTTTCGCCGCACATCGAGAGATCGTGTAGAGGTAATGTTGGATGTCGCGCCGGCACGGTTTGAACCCGCCTTGGTTGACATGGGTGAACTGGCTTCCTTGTTGGGTATTGAACAAAGCGATTTGTCTGACAGTTTGCCTGTGGAAGTGGCGCGTGCTGACTTTGTCCATTTGTGCTTGCCGATGCGAAACCTAGAGGCGATGAAAGCTATCCAGCCTGACTTTGCGGCGCTTGCAAGTTTCTGCAACGCCAATGGTTTGGAAACCGTTGCGGCTTTCTCGATCGAAGCATCTAGTCCTGACTATGATCTGCATGTGCGTGATTTTTGCCCAGCAGTTGGCGTTGCAGAATCCGCAGCGGCCGGCACGACAAATGCAGCGCTTGCCGCTTATCTATTGCGAAACAACTGCGTTGAAGCCGACGAAACCGGACATCTAGCACTTCGCGCTGAACAAGGCATAGAGTTGGGCCGCCCAAGTCAGGTTACAACGCTGATTGAAACCAGTGGGACCAAGATCTCGCGGTTGCAAGTGGGCGGCATTGCTAGCCGCGTTGCGGAAGGTGTGCTGAACGTCGCGCAATAACTAGCCGCGTGATCGCAGCGGTCAAAGCTGCAAATAGCTTTGAGTTCCAAGTCGTCCCTACACAGATTGCTCAGCCATGAACATTCCATGCAATCCCAAGGGCAGGGGGATGTCTAGCTCAGCTCTAATCACTGGGCAGTCAGCGAGGCGGAACTCCAAGGTGAGCCTCACCGGAGGTACCACCTTAACTAAAAGGCTGTTTTATGCCACACGGTCGCCCTTCTTGACCTGAACCGCTCGGTTGTCGACAGCTGGCAACATCTTTGCCGGGTCTCGCGTCACCATTACATCAATAACACTTGGGCGATCGGTCTGGGCAAAAGCAGCTTTCAGCGCGGCTTCAAGATCTTGTGGTTTTTCAACCCGGACCCCATGACAGCCCATCGCTTCTGCCAGCTTGGCGTAATTGGTTTCTTCAAGGTCGGAGGATTGATAATTCCCTTTGCCATACATCAGGTGCTGGAGCGCCTTGACGTAGCCAGATGCTGCATTGTTCACGACGATAATCGTGATGCCAAGCTTCATGCGCCGCGCGGTTTCCAACTCACCCAGAACCATGTTGAAACCACCGTCGCCTGTCAGACCAACAACTACGGCATCTTGGTCGGCAAGCTGTGCCCCCATCGCGCCCGGCAGGCCATACCCGATGGAAGCAAAACCGCGATCTGGCACAAAGGCGCGGCGCGCTTTTTTGGTGTCAAATACCAGCGCCCCCCAATGAGCCGCAAAACCGCCATCTGCAATCAGATAGCCCGTGTCGGGCAAATGGCGGTTCAGCTCTGTGATCAAGCGGGCCATGTTGACCGGGACCTCTTCGGAATACAGCCGCTCAGAGGCAACCTCGTCATGCCAAATTTGCATTTTGGCAGGAATTTCAGCGAGGTAATCTGTCCGCATGGCTTGCTGAGCATCCGCTCTATCCGCAAGCGCCATGGTCAAGTCTTCCAAGCCCAATCTCGCGTCTGTCCACAGGCGCAGTGTGGGGTCATAGGTGCGCTGCATCTCTTCTGGAACATTCTCCAGATGAATAACCGTTTGGCCCTTTTGCGGGATGGTAAAGCGTTTCGTAGCGATCTCACCCAATTTGCAACCTGCAACAATAATGCAGTCCGACGCTGCGATTAGGTCATTGGCGATCCTGTCATAACGACCAAACAATCCAGCAGACAGGGGAGAGGAACACGCAATCGCCCCCTTGCCTGACATTGTATGGGCCACAGGAACTGAGTTTGCTTCGGCAAACTCGGTGACCGCCTCACACGCGCCGGAGAGGTGAATACCACCACCGCAAAGCAAGATCGGGCGTTTTGCTGTCGCGATCATTTCCGCAGCGCGGGTCAGGCTTGCGGCATCTGGACGGCATCGCAGTGATGGTGCCGCTTGGTTAGCTGGGTCTGCAACAAAGTCATCTTCGTCAAACCCATGAAGCCCGTGGCAGACATCTTCTGGCACATCGACCACAACAGGCCCTGGACGCCCTGAGGTTGCCACTGCAAAGGCGTAGCGCATGATCTCGGGGATGCGATGCACCGCTTCGACCCGTAACAGCGCCTTGCAGGCCGGTTTCAGGATTGAAACCTGATCCGTTTCTTGCGTCATGTTCTTGCCAGCGTGATCGCGCTGGGCATCCCCAACAATGGCGATCATTGGGGATCCTGCGTTCAGAGCCTCGACCAACCCGGTTACCAAATTTGTGGCGCCCGGTCCCAGAGTTGCGTCCACAAGTCCGACGCGACCAGAAACTTTGGCATAGGCATCCGCGGCAAAGACAGCGCAGCGCTCGTCATTGATCAGGTTGTGGTTCAGGCCTAAGCGCCGTGCCGCGTCGTAAAACGGCAAAAGCTGGAAGCCGCCCATACCGAACATTGGGCCTGCACCATGGACTTGCAACATGCGGACGAGGGCCTCGCCTCCGGTCATTTCATTGGATGTCATGGGATGTTTCTTTCGAGCGTTTTTAGAGCGGCCTCGGCGATCATGTCGCTGGTGACGCGCATTTGGTTTTCAAGGTTTGGTGCATAGGCAATCAGTGATCTGGGTGACCCTAGCCGCTGCGGTGGTGCCTTAAGGTATGCAAGTGCGTTTTGCGCAACTGTGGCGACGATCTCACTACCAAAGCCGCCAACAGAAACACTTTCATGCGCGACAACCAGACGGCCGGTTTTGCGCACGCTTTCAAGTACGGTCTTTTTGTCCCACGGCCAAATGCTGATGAGATCGATAACCTCTGCGTCGATACCTTGGTTGGCGAGAGATGCGGCGGCCTCAACTGCAATATTGGCGGCATTCGACCAGGAAACAATGGTGACATCCTGACCAGTTTTCCGGAGCTTTGCTGGGCCGATTTCACCCGGAACATCGATGTCAACTTCGCCTTCCATGGCCCAAATGTCTTTATGTTCCAGATAAACGACAGGATCATCGCAGGCGATGGCGGCTTTCATCATTTCATAGTTATCTTGCGGTGTGCTCGGACAGACCACTACGAGACCGGGAATATGCGTATACCAGCTTTCAAGTGACTGGGAGTGCTGCGCGGCCGAGGAACGCCACATTCCAATCGGCTTGCGGATCACCATGGGTGCGCGTGATTGCCCGCCAAACATGAACCGAGCCTTGGCGATCTGGTTGACCAACTCGTCAGTGGCACAAAGCGCAAAATCGGCAAACCGCATTTCGACGATTGGGCGGGTTCCGACCATCGCAGAACCAAAGGCTGCCCCCATAATGCCCGCTTCCGAGATCGGAGCGTCGGAGATGCGGTCGGGGCCAAATTCTTCGGCCAAACCGGCGTATTGTTTAAAGACACCACCGCGTCCGAGGTCTTCGCCCACGCACCAAACACGGCTGTCGGCCCGCATTGCCTCAGCGATGGCCAGTTTGGCGGCATCCCCATAAGTCATAACCGCCATTAGAATGCCTCCTCTGCTGGCGATCCAATATCCTGAACATCGCTGAAAGCAGCAGCTTGCGCCGGCCAGTCTGCTTGTTTCGCCAATTCAAGTGCCTTGGCCATTTCGGCCCGTGCGTCGTCAGCAATTGCATTGAGCAGCGCGGCGTCGGTTCCAGCCTGCAAGAGTGCGTGCCGGTGGCGCGAAATTGGGTCGTCATTTGCAGCGACCTCATCTGCTTCGCCTTCGGGGCGGTAGCTGGCAGGATCAAAATATGTATGCCCATCAAGTCGGTAGGTCTTCACATGGGCGAATTCCGGCTTTCCAGTTGCGCGAATGCGATCAATGATTTCGGCGCTTGCTTCGGCGATAGCGGTCACATCGTTACCGTCGAGCATATGCACGGGCAATCCAAGGCTTTGGGCGCGCGCACCGGGGCCATCGCCGGATGTCATGTTGCTGGTAAGAGTGGTGGCGGAATAGCGGTTGTCCTCGCAGATAAACAGGATTGGCAAATCAAAAACACCGGCCCAGTTTATCCCTTCTAAGAAGGGCCCGCGATTGGCCGCACCGTCACCAAAAAAACAAACGGTCACTTGATCGCCCCCAAGCAGTTTCACGCCGTGGGCTGCTCCTGCTGCAATGGTGATATTGGCTGAGACCACACCGTTGGCGCCCAGCATCCCGACGCCGAAATCGGCGATATGCATTGACCCACCTTTGCCACCGCAACATCCGCCTTCGCGGCCAAAAAGCTCTTTCATCATGGCGACCGCATTGGCGCCCTTGGCAAGCGTATGCCCGTGTCCGCGATGTGTGGAGGTGATGTAGTCGTCTTTGCGAAGGCTCTCGATGATGCCAGTCGCGACCGCTTCTTGCCCTAGGCACAAATGGATCGCGCCGAGCACCAGCGCTTCATCAATCGCCGCACGTTTGGCCGTCAGCTCAAAGGCACGAATGCGCTCCATCATCTCAAGCCGGGCAAGGCCCTTGTTGATATCGAAATTGCGTGAGGTCACAATACCCCCCCTTCTTCTAGAACGCTGAAGCGCGTGCTGAGCTGATCCACTTCGCGGCGCAGGACTGGCATCAGAACGCCTTCGATCCGCTTGGTTGTCATGCGCTCATTGATAGCGCCGATGCCGATGGCTGCGACAACGCTTCCAGACTTGGTTACAATCGGAAGACCGATCGCGCTCATGCCAGGAATGGCAATGCTGGGGTTCAAAGCGTAACCGCGAACCTGAAAATCCGAAGCGAGGTCTTCGGCAAGCTCAGGTGTATAATTGTAATCCGCCATCCAAGCACGATTGGCTTGCCCGGCGGCTTTGCGTTTGGCTTCTTGCTCGACGGCGTAAAGCGCTTGAGCGTTGGCACCGACACCCAGCGGGGTCCGGTCGCCCGGCTCCAACGTCAATGTTCGGATTGGGAATGCGCCAGTCTCGACCCGCACACAAATTGAAGCCGCACCTTCGGGAATCGTCAAAAAGACTGTGTCTTCGGTCTCAGTTGCAATTCGGTGCATTGAACGAGCGCTTAGCGCAGAGAGACTGCTTTCGCCTGCGTTGCGCGAGAGCCGAAAAAGCGCATTTCCCAAGAAATAGCGGCGCGTATCGGGGTCTTGAAAAACGTAGTCCACGCCCTGAAGCGACTGTAGCGTTCGATGTGCGGTCGTTTTGCTGAATTCCGTGTCGGCAATGACACGGGAAAGCGTGGCCCCTTCGGGCGACGCGGCCAAAGCATCCAATACGGATTTTGCACGCTGAATTGACCCAGTGGGCACGCTTTCGTTCAAGTCTTCCTCTCCAAAAATTCCTATTTTCGGAATTTGCATCCCATTATTGGGAACGCACTATGGCGAGAGTCAATAAAAATTGCACCAAGCGTCGCCCTGAAGTAAGGCCGCTGGTTTGAAGCCTCGTCCTGCTGCCTCCAAAACCAGATGTTAGATTTGAACACGAAGGCAAGACCCACGTGTCGCAAACTGACCCGCAAAGTTTTGAAAGGCTTGATAGGCTGCCGAAGAAAGGCCGCCCCAGCACATGCAGAGCAAGCTTCAAAATCCAACTGTCGCCATTACATTTATCCTGATCGCGATCGTTGCAATTTCAATCAATGATATGCTGATCAAGCTACTCTCTGGCGATTATCCATTGCACCAGATGATATTCACACGCTCTGCTATTGGAATTGCGTTCAGCTTGGTTCTCGTACAGTTTGAGGGCGGCTGGCGCATTTTGGCGACCGATCAACCGGGCCTCCACGTGCTGCGTGGCGCTTTGATTGTCGTGGCCAATCTCACATATTTTGCCGCGTTGGCTGTAATGCCGCTTGCTGAAGCGACTGCGATGTTCTTTGTCGCGCCACTGATGATCGTGCTTCTGAGCATCCCGATCTTGGGCGAGAAGGTAGGGGCTCTGCGCATAGGTGCGGCCCTTTTCGGCTTTATTGGTGTGGTTTTAATCAGCCGCCCATGGGCCGATACCGACGCGCGATCTGTTAGCCTGTTCATCTATGCCTTGCCGGTTCTTGCAGCGTTCACTTATGCGCTTAACAGTGTTCTGACCCGTCTGCTTGGGGTGAAATCCAAGGCGTCTGCAATGGCGGTTTACATTCAAGCAAGCTTCATTTTGGTCAGCCTTTTGTTCTGGATTGCCGCCGGAGACGGACGATTTGCCGAAGGGGTCGAAAATGAGAGCCTGATTTTCCTTTTGCGGGCTTGGGTTTGGCCAGAGGGAGCGGACCAATGGTTGTTTATCGGGCTGGGTTTGAACTCAGCGATCATTGGCTACTGTTTGGGACAAGCTTACAGAATGGCCGATGCCGCGACGGTTGCACCCTTTGAATATGTTGGATTACCCCTTGCGATCTTTTGGGGCTGGGCCATTTGGGGGGATCTGCCCAGTTTGATTGTTATCATGGGGACGAGTTTGATCTTTGGTGCCGGCTTGTTCGTTTTCATACGAGAGCGCATGAAGAACCAACACATCGTCAGCGCACAGCGCGTCCACAGGCGCTATTGATAGCACCACTTTGCTCCTTTAGCTTGTCTGAAATCTTGCCGGGAGGACAAAATGAACTTGATTGCTAACGCTGCGTCTATTGTCGGGGGCACAGTAGCCGCCTTGCGCCGCATAAACGCGCCTGCCGGTCAAGCCATGGGCCAAGAACCGGATATTCCGGAAGCAAAAAGCCAAGGCATTATGACGCTCAAAATGCCCGTTGCGAAGGGCTGGGTTGAGGGGCATGTGCCGACCTGTGCGCCCGGCTTAAAGGTAAATGCTTTTGCCACAGGGTTGGACCATCCACGCTGGATCGAAGTGCTGCCCAATGGCGATGTGCTCGTGGCGGAATCTATGGGGCAACCGGGAGCTCCCAAGAAGCTGATGGAACACGCCACTCAAGCCGTCATGCGTCGGCTTAAAGCGATTGGAACGAGTGCCAACCGCATCTCTCTTTGGCGCGATGCAGATGGCGACGGGAAGGCCGAGATCCGCGAGGTCTTTGTTGAGAACCAAAACCAACCATTTGGCATGGCTCTTATCGGGTCGCGCTTTTTCATCGGCAACACGGACGGGATTGTTGAGTTTGAGTATCAGGACGGGGCCACAAGCCTTTCAGGTGAAGGCGTCTACCGAACACGGTTTCAGCCGGGTGGTCATTGGACGCGCAGCCTTATTGTTTCTCCAGATCATGCGCGGCTTTATGCCGGTGTCGGCTCGCTTACTAACATTGGCGATCAAGGGATGGATGTTGAAGAAGGGCGCGCGACAATCTGGGAAATGGATGTGGCAACCAACGAAGCGCGCGTTTTTGCTTCTGGCCTTCGCAATGCAGTCGGTGTCGCCTTTGAACCCACAACCGGTGCGCTCTGGACCGTTGTGAACGAGCGGGATGGATTGGGGGATGAAACGCCGCCTGATTACCTGACATCGGTTCAAGATGGTGGCTTTTACGGCTGGCCTTACTGCTACTGGGATCGGATCGTAGATGATCGCGTGCCGCAGGACGCAGCACTGGTCGCGAGCGCCATTACCCCTGATTATGCATTGGGTGGGCATACCGCGTCGCTGGGGCTTTGCTGGTTGCCAGAAGGAACGCTGCCGGGGTTTGGTGACGGCATGGTTATCGGTCAACACGGATCATGGAACCGCTCGCTACTGAGCGGTTACAAATTGATCTTTGTGCCTTTTGAGGGGGGCAAACCCTCTGGCCCACCGCAAGATATTTTGACGGGCTTTTTGTCTGATGATGAAAAAGAGGCCTATGGTCGCCCCGTAGGTGTTTGCATTGGCGCAGATGGTAAATCCCTTCTGATGGCCGATGATGTCGGGGATGTAATCTGGCGCGTCACAGGCGCTTAAAGCGGCGCGCGCTCCGTCGTGCCTCGGAAATTCCCTTGGGCCAGGCATTGCTGTTGAAGCCTGCAGGAACTGACTGGTTGTAGACCATCACCTGCTCACCAGTGTTTGTTGCAGAGTTTTTCTCAGCGACAAGGGCTCGTAACCTGTCTTTGATGCGAATAGCCCGACAATGCCCGTTGGCGCGTAAAGCGCAAAGACGATGGCGACGAGGCCGATGCCCGCGAGGTACCACGCGCCAAAATCGCCAAAGGTTTCTTGCAAAACGAAGAACAGAACAGCGCCAATGACCGGCCCGAGATAGCGCCCCAATCCACCAACCAAGACCATAAAAAGCATGAACACCGACCAGTTGACGCCAAAAGCCGTGCGTGGCTGAAAAGTAATCGCACTGGCAAGCCAGATCGTGCCAGCCAACGCGCAGCCAAGGGCGGAGATGATAAACATCATCCGTTTGACGCGAAATGTGCTGACACCAACAGAGCTTGCGGCTTCTTCATCGTCGCGGATGGCTTGGCTTTCTGCGCCAAAGCGCCCCTGCAGAACCTGATAGCTGATGAAAAGCGAAAGTGCAGCGGCGCCCACGGCGATCAAGTAGATTGTGTTGCGGCGAATGTCGGGATCGATGGCATTGAGGGCCACGAGGGAGCGACCTGTCTCTCCTTGGATCAGAGGGTCCAGCATCACCAGTGATCGGATCGCTTCAGCCAAAACCCACATGGCAACTGCAAACTCGGCGGCTTTGAGGCGTAGCACAAACCAGGACATTGGCCAGGCCACGACGATGACAAAAGCCGCCCCCACAAGAATAGCAATAAACGGAGGTAAACCCCATTCCACGAGGCGTAATGTAAAGTAGCCGCCAAGTCCGATGAATGCCTGGTGACCAACTGAGACGAGACCGGCAAAACCGGCCAGAAGGTTCCACATCACCGCCAAGATCAGATAGACCATCAGCAGTGTCAGCTTGTCCAGGACGAGGGCATTCCCGAATAGCGGAAGCGCGGCAAGAACTGCAAAAATGAGCGCAGCACTCCAAATCAGCATGCGGTCGTTTTTTGGTAGCGGCGCCAGGTCATAGGGTTTCATGCGCTTTCTCCTTTTGGAGCTTGGCTCGCTCTATAGTTTGATTTTTTGGACCGTGGCGCTTTGAGGGTTCTTAGCCCTGCACGCCAGCCACCCTGTGCCCCAGACCAATCGCGCCCCTGCCGGTAAAGCAAGACACCGAGGAAGACAAAATGGCCAGCAAGCAAGGAGAACTGGGCTGAAATCAAACCGCCAAGCGTTTGAGAAAGACCGAGGATAATCCCTCCAATGAGCGTCCCCCAAAGCGAACCGATGCCACCTATGACAACCGCCTCAAAGGCAAATATCAATTGCGCGGGGCCGGAATAGGGGGTGACCTGTCCGCGCATCGCCAGAAAGACGCCAGCTAAAGACGCAAGCGTAACCGCAATAGCCGCAGCCGCACGATGAGCTTGGCGTGCATCTACGCCGCAAAGTTCGGCCGCTTCTGGGTCGGAGGCTGTGGCGCGGATCGCACGGCCCAACCGGGTTTTCTTCAACCCCAGATGCAGACATCCGATCACGACCACAGCCGTGACAAAGATGATTACGGGCAGCTTTCCAACAATAATCCCACCGGGCAAGAACCAACTGCTCCAAGCAAGTCCCCCAATGCTTGCTCCCAACGAACGGATATCGCTGCCCCAAATGCCATACATACCGTTTTGCAGGGCTGCGCCCAGACCAACGGTCACAAGGATTGGCAAAAGAAACCCGCCCTTCATCGCACGTTCAAACATAGAGGCATGCATGGCCCAGCCAAGCGCTGCCATGATCGGCAACATGATCAGGATCGCGGGTAGCACCGAAATGCCGACCCCCTCAACCAGTGCAATCGTTAGCATTGCACCCAGCACTGCCAAATCGCCATGGGCGAGGTTGATGAAGCGCACAACCCCGACCATGAGCGACAGGCCCGCAGCAATAATTGCGTAATACCCACCGAGCAAAACGCCCTGAATGATAGCTTGTAGCAATCCGTCAAGCATGGGTTTTCTCCGCATTTTGAATGCCAAAATAGGCAGCTGTGATTTGATCGCGGGTAAAATCTTCGGGCTTACCCAAAAGTTCGATGCGACCCTCCGAAATGCAGATAATCTGATCCGCAAAGCCTAGGGCGCGGTTGAGATCTTGCTCGACGATGATCATCCCCATGCCCCGCTCAGATTTGATCCCGTCAAGGGAGACATAAACCTGCTCAACCGCTGCCGGGGACAGGCCAAGCGACACCTCATCAAGTATCAAAAGATCAGGGTTCGCCACCAAGGCGCGCGCAATTGCTGCTGCTTGGCGTTGCCCGCCAGAAAGCCCACCGGCCAGCTTGTCCACCAGCGGCACAAGCTGCGGGAAGGCTTCAAGCGCGCGATCAATGTTCCAATCACCTTTGCGCCCGTTCTCAGCGGCAATCACAAGGTTTTCGCGCACGGTCATGTCAGGAAACAACCGACGTCCTTCCGGTGACATAGCAATCCCGGCCTTCACACGAGCATGGCTTGTCAGCTTGCTGACGTCCTGCCCATTCAGGGCAATGCTTCCCTCGGCCAGAGGATGTGCCCCCGCAAGTGCGCGCATCAGCGTCGTTTTGCCTGCGCCATTGGCGCCTATCACACATAGAACTTCGCCTTTTTCGAGGGCAAAGTTCACCGAGCGCACGGCAGTCATCAGTCCGTGCCGACATGTCAGATTGTTTACGGTTAACAAAGTCATTCCGGGCTGCTTCCCAAATACGCGCTGCGCACGTCTGCGTTGGCCATCACGTCTTGCGGATCACCTTCAGCAAGGACACGACCCTCAGCCATACACACCAGCCGGTCGATAACCTTGAGCAACGCGTGTAGAATATGCTCGATCCAGACAATCGTCATGCCACTGGCTTTGAGGTCATGGATGAGGTCGATGAGGATCAGCAGCTCGGCCTCTGTGAGCCCGCCCCCGATTTCATCAAAAAGAATAATCTGTGGCGAAGTCGCAAGCGCACGCGCGACCTCCAGCCTCTTGCGATCCAGCAGGCCAGTCGCTCCGGCGGCACTATTGGCCAGCGGCATTAGACCAGTGCGCTCCAAAATATTGGCGACATGCGCGATGCTTTCAGCCTCTGTGTAGCCACCACCCGCACGCGCTGCGACCTGAACATTTTCAAAAACGGTCAGCCCGAGAAAAGGTTTGGGCACCTGATAGGTCCGCGCAATCCCCATAGCGCAGCGATCCTCAGCAGTCGCGGCGGTGATGTTTTCACCGCTGAGTACAATATCGCCGGAGCTTGTCGGAAAAGTTCCGGCCAGCGCCCCAAAGAGTGTGGTTTTGCCGGCACCATTTGGCCCTACAACACCAACAACTTCGCCAACCCCGACCTGAAACGACACATCATCCAGTGCCTTGAGGCTCCCGTAGCGTTTCTGAAGGGCCGTTGCCTGTAAATGCATGTGCCCTGGGTCTCTAATTTTATCTTGCTCTGGCAATTGCCTATCCCCCGCCATGGCGAAACGGTTGGCGACCATGGTCAAGCATGGCCGCCAAGCGCGTGTTTTAGCCGCCGATCTTGTATGGCTTTAGGTCGGCGTTGATTGGCACATTCGGGGCAAGCGCATTGGCATTGATGTTGAGCGCGAACTCGTAAGGCCCTTCGCTTGCCTTCACCCATTGGCAATTCACCAGCGGTGATGTCGCAATGCCCGGCATTGGACCATTGGCAAAGTCGATCCGCCCAACTGCTGTGTCAGCCACCAGAGTATCCAAAGCGCCAGCAACCGATGTTTTGTCTTTGGGATTGCCCGACGCGCTGAGAGCCGCCAAAGCAACATCCAAAAGAGCTGCGTTGCCACCGGCCTGCTGTGTCCATTGTTTGCCCAAAGCCGCCTCAAACCCATCTGCAAGACCTGCACTGGAAAGGCCTGTCGCTGGTGATGTCGTTGGGAAATCCTTGTGCCAGTAAGCTCCAGTGCACAAACCGTAGCCAAGCTGGCCTAAGCCTTCCATTTCCGCTGCAAACAGACCGGCCTTGGCCATCTGCATGATCTTCACCTGCTGGGCGAGACCAAGCTGTGCAGCCTGACGCCAGAACACAGGGAAATCAGGTGGGAACGGGAAAGCGTTAATGATATCAACACCCTGCTGCTTGAAATAAGTGATCTGGTTGGAGAAATCAGCGGACATATTCTCGTATGGGCCGGGATCGAAAATCTCAAAACCTTGCGCCTCAAGGGCTGGGAACAACCCGGCGCGGATCGCATTTCCATCCGCATCATTTGGCACCAACATCCCGACCTTGCGGTTGGTTTCGATCTTGTTCCAACCGTCCGTATAAAGCGGAGCGAAATCACCCGCACCAAAGCTGAAATGATAGGTCCAGTTGAAAGACTTCTGGCCCGGCTTGCCGCCACGGCCAAAGAAAAACGCCTCCCATGGCGCAATGGATGTGATGCAAGGCGTGCCTGCCGCTTCACATGTGTCAGCCACAGGGTTGGTGGTTTCAGGTGTCGAAGATGCGATGACCAGATCAGGGTTCTGACCGTTGATTAGATCTTTGGTCTCCTGACTTGCGCGCACGGGGTCAGATTGCGTGTCCACAAGGATCACTTCGATCCCGTATTTCTTGCCGCCGATCTCAACACCATCGGCAAAGTTGCCTTTCAGCGCGTCCGTCAGCCAAGCATCCGCCTCGCCAAAGATGCCAAGCGGACCAGAGCGCGGCCCGACCCAGCCAATCTTGATCGTGTTGGCATGGCCATCGGCCAATACGCGCGTTGAAAGCGCTGGCGTAAGGGCCGCAGCCCCTGCAAGCGCGCCGAATTGGCGGCGGTTGAGTGTTGATTTTGTCATCTGGTTTCCTCCCTTAGACAATGGCCACCGGTCTTTCCTGCCGGTAAGCCAATTTGTGCCTGCCGCTAAGCCACAGGCACGAATTCACGAATGAGTTCATTGAATTTGTTTGGTTTTTCGATTTGCGGGACGTGCCCACAGGCCTCGAATATCTCGATGCGGCCATTTCGCACCCGCTTCACGTTTGACTGCGATTGATGAGAGGGCAGGATTTGGTCATCCCGCCCGTGAATGAAGAGAACGGGGCACGCCACCGTTTCCAAGATCGCGTGCATTTCCTCATAAACGGCTGGCTTCACACCGCGCAGGGTCAGCGTGGTTTTCATGATGTTCAGGAAAGGCTCTGCTGCACCCTCCTTATAAACATTGCGCCGTATTGTTGCTCTGAGCGCCTCAGACACAACAAAAGACGCATGAAAAATCCCACCGATTTGCCGATCAACCGAGGCATCGCTAGGTTTGGTCATCAGCTTTCCGATGACGGGCAGCGTAAACAGTTTGAATGGCGCAAACACTTCCGGCCCATGGAGTGCCGGTGCGGCAAGGACGAGCGCATCAATCCGGCTCGGGGCGAGTTTGTAGGCCTTTATTGAGACAGCCCCGCCCAGCGAATTGCCAATGAATGTCGCGGTCTGAACCCCCAAAG
>CAZQMR010000011.1:31069-33370 GCA_964594465.1 uncultured Rhodobacterales bacterium | reverse complement strand
CGTTGGCGTGTACTGTGTACTGTATACAAAGAGCCCAAAGGGCCGTGCATATAGCCAACAAGGGAAACAGATATGAGACTGACTTATACCATTACCGCCACCGCGCTCTCCGCCTTGCTGACCACCAGCGCTGCCTTTGCCGACGTCAAAGTCGGCTTCATCGGCTCGCTTTCCTCGGACACTGGCCTCTCCACCCTGCGGGGCGCTGAAATCGCCATCGAAGAGATCAACGCAGCCGGTGGCATGAACGGCGAGATGATCACACTGGTAACCGCCGACACGGCCGAGGACGTGACCGAGGGCGTCAAAGCCTATGAATACCTCGCCGAAACCGAAGAGGTCGATTTCATCATCTCCGGCTCCATCGACGATGTATCGCTCGGCTGGCTGCCCCGGATGCAAGAATACCAGATCCCGACGCTCGACACTTGGACCTCCTATATCGGCATCATCGACATGGTCGTCGAAGACCCCGAAACCATGGCGCCCTATTTCATGAACATTGCCTCTGATGAGGCGCTCGCCACGCTCTATATCAATTTTGGCGCAGACGTGCTGAAAGCCAAGATGGGTTGGGACAGTGTGGTGATCCTCGCCGAAGACACAGCCTTTGGCCAAGCCATCACCGGCCTTGTCACCGAAGCGCTTGGCCCCGTGGCTGGCATCGAAGTGGCCGATATTATCACCTATGACATCAACACAGTCGACTTCGCCCCGATTTTCTCCAAAGCTCAAGCGAGCGGCGCGGATTTCATCTACCAAGTCAGCTCGGTAAACAGCCAAGTCATCTCCTCACAATACGTGAAGCTGCAAGTGCCCATGGCGATGACCGGCGTGAACGTCTCCGCGCTTGGCATGGAATATTGGGAAGACACGGGCGGAGCAGGGGGCGGCATCTCGACGCTCTCCCCGATCCCCTCCGTAGGCTTTGAGCTGGACCCGGCAAGCGCCGAATTCGTCAAAACCTATCAGGCCAAATATGACAGCCGCCCGATGATCCCGCATTTCAACGGCTTCAACGCCTATTGGGGTCTCAAGCAAGCCGTGGCAGCCGCCGAAGAAGCGGGTGGTTTCAAGGACGCACAGGCTTGGGCCAAAGCCATGGAAAAGCAGGACATCACGCTTGAGAAAGACGGCAAGCTCTGGCTGCGTTACGCCTTTTGGGGTGCCGATGAGGTCGAAGAAGTCACGGGCCGCACTTATCCGCACAACGCACGCTTTGACCTGACAGCACCTTACGAGGATGCGCAGCCTTCCATGGTTGTTGTGCAGTGGCAAGAAGACGGCGAAGTGGGCGTGGTTTATCCACCTGAATATGCCACGATGGACTTTTCAGTTCCTAGCTGGGTTAAATAACCTTATAAAATCAATGCGATGCTGGGCGAACTTCTGGCATCGCATCCACATGCTGACAGGCAAGCCTCAATGCTCCAGATCATCATCCAAGGCCTCCTGCTGAGCGGCCTTTACGCTCTTATTGCGGTCGGTTTCACGCTTATCTTCTCAGTGGGTCGCGTGCTTAATCTCGCTTACGGCGCGTATCTGATGATCGGCGGTTACGTCTATTTCTACATCTCTCAACAGCTTGGCCTGCCCGCCATACTTGGCGTTATGTCCGCTGGCCTCATCGGCGCGCTCGTTGGCCTTCTAAAATACCAACTCCTCGTCAAACCGCTCAAAGGCGACCACGTCGCCATTGAAATCTCGACCCTCATCCTCGCCGTGATCATGCAAGCGGGCATCGTCCTGCTCTTCGGGGACAGCGCCAAAGTCCTCTTGCCCATCGTGCCCGGCGTTGTGCAGTTCGGCGGCGCATCCGTCACCTTCAACATCCTCACAGCCACCATCGCCAGCTGGGCCATCCTGATCAGCCTCTACCTCTTCATCCGCCGCACACACACAGGCCGCGCCATGCAAGCCGTTTCAATGGACCCCAAAGGTGCTGCAATCTCAGGCGTAAACCCAACTCAAGTGAACATGATCACATGGGGCATTTCCGGCATGCTTGGCGCTGTCGCAGGCGTCTTCTTCGCCAGCTACACCCAACTCTCACCCTCCATGTGGGTAGCCCCGCTGATCATTGCCGTTGCCGTGGTGATCGTCGGCGGCATCGGATCCATCATCGGCACCCTGATCGTCGCCCATATTATTGGTTTCATGGAAATCATCTCCGTCGCCCTGATCGCCCCGGAACTGCGCGGCGTCTTCACCATGCTGCTGATCATCGGCGTCCTAATCCTGCGCCCTAAAGGCCTTTTTGGGCGCGAGGAAGTCTCATGAAATTGCGCTGGTATCACCTCG
>CAZQMR010000011.1:29235-30969 GCA_964594465.1 uncultured Rhodobacterales bacterium | reverse complement strand
TCCATCCCAATCGCAGTTCTTGTGACAATGGTCGCAGGCCTCATCGTGCTCCTGCCAGCGCTCCGCATCAAAGGCAGCTACTTCGCCCTCGTAACCCTCGCCTACATGGAACTCATGTACCAACTCGTGCAAGTCGTGCGCCCCGACCTCACCGGCGGCACGCGCGGTATTTCCGGCATCAAAACCCTTACCCGCGGGGCGGAAAACGGCTACTACATGTCCCTCACCCTGCTGATATTAATCGCCTTTTCCATGTGGCTCCTGATGCGAACCCGCCTTGGCACGGCGCTGAGCGCCATCGGCATGAACGAAGAAAGCGTGCAAGGTTCCGGCCTCAACACCACCAAACTCAAAGCCTTCGCCTTCCTCACCAGCGCCTTCGTTGCAGGCCTCTCCGGCGCCTTCTACGTCCATTACGTAGGCTCCCTCGCACCGCGCGCCATGTTCGAAATCACCTTCGTCTTCTCGATCATCGTCGCCGCTTTGATCGGCGGCGCTTCCACCATCATCGGCCCGATCATCGGCGCCTATTTCCTCACCTTCCTGCTGGAGTATCTCCGCCTTTTCGGCTCCAAAAAATTCGTCGAAGCCTATCCAATCCTGGAGACCATCCAACCCGCCCTCCAAGGCCAAGGCCGCTACTTCATTTACGGCCTCATCGCGCTCCTGCTCTACATGTACCAACCAAAAGGCATCGTAGAACTGGTGATGCGCGGCTTCCGCCGCCTCACACCGAGGCGCGCCCAATGACCCATCCTCTAGTGATCAAAAACCTCGTCAAACGCTTTGGCGGCCTCACTGCAACCGATGATCTAAGCTTCCATATCGAAGAGGGCCAATCCGTTGGCCTGATCGGCCCCAATGGCGCAGGCAAAACCACCGTTTTCAGCCAGATCATGGGCGAGCATCGCCAAACCAGCGGCGCCATCGAGCTTTTTGGCGCAGAGATCTCCAAGCTTTCCACCCCGGCTCGCATCCGCAAAGGCGTGAGCCGCACTTACCAAGTGCCGCGCCCCTTCAGCGAGCTGGATGTGCTGGAAAACATCCGTGTCGGCCTCATGCCCGACAACATCTGGCGCATGATCACCCGTGGCCCAAACCGGGATCGCGAGGTTGAACTGGCCCTGAGCGTTGGCTTTTCGGAAAACGACCTAAACCGCACCCCCGCCGAGCTTTCCATGGGCGATCTGCGCAAGCTCGAAATGGCCCGAACTATGGCAACCGCGCCGCGCGTCATGTTGCTCGACGAGGTCTTCGCCGGGCTTACCACTGGCGAGATCGCCCAAATCGCCGCCCTGATCCAACAAATGCGCAAGGACGGCATGACTTTCCTGATCGTCAGCCACGACCTCAAGGCGCTGGAACCGCTCGTGGACACAGCCATCGCCATCAACTATGGGGCCAAAATCGCTGAAGGCCCGTTTGCGCAAGTCATGGCCGACCCTGCCGTGCGCTCCTCATATCTCGGAGCCGCATAATGGCCTTTCTTGAAATCAACGCCCTCAACGCTTTCTACGGCAAAGCCCAAGCCCTGCACGACGTGTCCATCTCAGCCGAAAAAGGAGAGATCATCGCAATCGTCGGCGCGAACGGCGCCGGGAAATCCACCCTCTTTGACAGCGTCATGGGCCTGACCAAAACCACCGGCAGCATCACGCTCGACGGCACCCCTATTGGGGCAAACCCAACCAAAGCCGTGCAACAGGGCGTCGGATACGCCCCCGAACGCTTCAA
>CAZQMR010000011.1:0-29135 GCA_964594465.1 uncultured Rhodobacterales bacterium | reverse complement strand
CGCGATGAAATGGGCCTGACCGTCGTGATCTCCGAGCAAAACACCAACTTCGCGATGACCTTGGCTGAGCGGCTCTATGTGCTTGAATCTGGTGCGATCCGCGCTGCCGGTACAGCCGCCGAACTCCAGAACGACTCACGCCTGACAGAGGCCTATTTCGGGCATTGAAGCGGACCAAAGCCGCAACACGTTAACCCCTCTTTTGCGCTCAAAATGTCGCCCAAATCTCTCAAAACTCTTTGATCCAAACCCAATTTATCCCATTAAATCAACCCACTCCTCCAAACCTTACCAAAACATAAACTAAATTACTTCTCTAGAGGAGTAACCAAGGGTGTTAACCTTATTGCCACCTCCCTTGCGCACACTCAAAACTCAGGTAACATCTCCGTGATCAATCGCAAAAGGCACAGCCTATGAATGCCATGTCACCCCCTCAGATCGAGCTTCAGGCCCGCGCCCGACAGCTCGCAGAAACAACCTTCCGCCCTCGTGCGGCTGAGGTGGATCGCACAGAGCAATACCCTTGGAACAGCGTCACAGCGCTTAAGGATGCGGGCCTGATGGGCATGACAATTCCGCGCGATCTGGGCGGGCAAGGCCGCAGTTATTACGAGGCCGTGCTGGTGATTGAAGAAATCGCCAAAGCCTGCGCCACCATGGGGCGCATCGCTGTCGAGGCGAATATGGGCGCCATCGGTGCAATCATGAAATACGGCTCAGTGGCGCAAAAACAGCTTGCCGCCGATCTCGTGCTCAGTGGCGACAAGCCTGCGATTTGCATCACCGAACCCGATGCGGGCAGCGCTGCGACCGAGATGACAACCACAGCCATCCGCAAGGGCAACAGCTACATCATCAACGGCCAAAAACACTGGATCACCGGGGGCGGCGTCTCCCGGCTTCATCTGGTGTTTGCGCAAGTCATTGAAAATGATGAACCTCAAGGCATTGCTGGGTTCATCGCGGTTCGGGACGAGACGAAAGGTCTCCATATTGGCGCGCGCGAGCCCGCAATGGGCGTGCGTGGCATTCCCGAAACCTACGTCGATTTCATCGATATGGAAGTCCCGGCAGAGAGCATTGTCGTGCCACCGTCAGGTATTTCCCGTGGCTTTGCGGGCTTGATGTCAGCCTATAACGCGCAGCGGGTCGGGGCAGGGACCGTCGCACTTGGTATCGCTCAGGGTGCCTATGAGGAGGCGCTCGAATACGCCAATTCTCGGCATCAATTTGATCGCCCAATTGCAGAGTTTCAGGGCCTGCAGTGGATGCTTGCGGATATGTCGATTGGTCTTGCCGCCTCTCGGGCTCTACTTCATAACGCAGCTCAAAGCGGTGGCACTGGCTTTCCCGAAATGGCCGCCGCCGCACAGGCGAAAGTTCTCGCATCCGAAACCGCACTCAAAGTCACCAATGATGCCCTGCAAATTCACGGCTCCATGGGGTATTCGCGCAACCTTGCCCTTGAACGCCACATGCGCGATGCGCGCATGTTCACTATTGCCGGGGGAACAGCGCAAATACTGCGCACGCAGATTGCCGGATCAATTTTGGGCATCAAAACCCCGCAAGCCCGCGATGGTTACGCGAAACTTAATAACTAAACTGCGACCAATTGAGCAATATTAATACCCAAGATTATTTGATACCCTGACCTCTGATTTCAATTCGGAGGAGCGCTCATGGCTCGCAATATTCTCATTCTCGGCGCGTCTTACGGCTCACTCTTAGGCACGAAACTGGCCATGGCCGGTCACAGTGTCAGCCTTGTGTGTCGTCAGGCAACCGCTGATCTGATCAACCAAAAAGGCACCGAGGTTCGCATCAAATTGCGCGACGAAGCCGAGCATCGTGCGATCCATTCCGCTGATCTTCCCGGCAAGATCACTGCCGTTACACCCGAGGCATCCAATCCGGCTGATTACGACTTGATCGCGCTGGCCATGCAAGAGCCGCAGTATTCTGCGCCCGAACTGCATGCGCTTATGCAGCGCATCGCCAAGGCCGAAATGCCCTGCATGTCGATTATGAACATGCCACCGCCACCGTTTCTGCGCCGCATCCCCGGCCTTGACGTGGACGCGCTGACCTCCGCCTTCAAGGACATGTCCGTTTGGGAAAATTTCAAACCCGGCCTCATGTCCCTCTGCTCGCCCGACCCCCAAGCCTTCCGCCCACCAGAAGACGGGCCAAACGTGCTGCATGTGGGCCTGCCAACCAACTTCAAGGCCGCCGGTTTCGAAGACCCGGCCCATACCGCACTGCTTCAAGAGCTCGCCGATGACATCGCGGCCGTGACCCTTGATGGCAAGGACGTGCCGGTTAAGCTGCGCGTCTATGACAGCCTGTTCGTACCCCTCGCCAAATGGTCGATGCTGCTTACCGGCAACTACCGCTGTGTGCTGTCAGATGGCGAGCGTGCCATTGGGGACGCGGTGCATGGCAACCTCGCGGAATCCCAAGAAGTCTACCAATTCGTCGATCAATTGGCGCAAAAGCTCGGCGCGGATGCCGCCGACCAAGTGCCTTTTGAGAAATACGCCAACGCGGCGAAATCCCTGCTCAAACCTTCCTCTGCCGCCCGCGCAATCGCCGCTGGCAGCAAAGAGATTGAACGCGTTGACCGTCTTGTGATGCTCATCGGGGCTGCAACCGGCCACGAGCTGGACTCCATCAAGGAAACGGTCGCCCGCGTAGACGCAAGGCTCGACGCCAACCGGGCAGCCTAATCTTAGGCCGGGATGGCCCCGTCATCCCGGTCATCCCGCGCCCGAACCATGTGAAGCACCAGCCAAATCATTGCAACAACCGCCGCAGGCCCGTAGATCATCGCCGGGCCTGACACCACGAGTGCCGCCAAGCCAAGCCGCAGCACAACCTCCCAGGCCACAAGTCGCGCGCGATCATAAGCCGCCAGCGCACTCGCCAACAGGAACAGCGCCAAACCAATGCGCGGGATCAAAATCGCAAGCGCGCCCCAATCCACTGTCCCGTCATACCCCGGCAGATACACCACCTCGCCACCCTTCGCCGACGGATCAATCACCGCATCCTCAATCAGCAGCAGCTCTGGATACATCGCAAACACAAACGGGATCACGAACATCACAATCCCTGACTTCACGGCCGAGAAGCCCGTCGCCATCGGTTCAGCCTTGGTGATGGTTGAGGCCGCAAACGCGGCCAGCGCCACAGGCGGAGTAATGGCCGAGGCAACGGCGAAGTAAAAGATGAACATATTGGCCGTAAACACCGACAGCCCCAGCCCAGCCAGCACCGGCCCCATCAGCAGGGCGACATTGATATAAGCCGGCACCGCAGGCATCCCCATGCCCAAGAGAACCGCCAGCACCATCGTCATCGCCAACGCGATAAACTGGAAGAAGGTCGATCCACCATTGCCCAGTTGCAAACTTTGCAACCAGCTCAGCACATCCAGCGAGATAAAGAACGGCAGGCTGGTGAATTTCAGGCAGAAATCAATGATCGAGACCGCCAGAAACATCAGATAAAGCGTCGAAATCAGTACACCTGCATTGCTGAGCGCATCAAGCAGCTTGCGCGGCGTCGCCCGCATCTCCGGGTCCAAAAACAGCAGAAAAATCAGCAGGATCACCGCATACCATCCGGCAGAACCAACATCCCCCGCCGCATTCTGGATCAATTGTGCAAAGAACCCGATGCTTTCGACCTGACAAGCCCCATCCGCAAAGCTGCGCTCAACACCAAACAGGCCACCGATCCAGCCACAGCCGACACCCTCTTTGGTGGTCAAAAGCAGCACCAAAATCAGCAGGATCGGCGCAAAAATCATGATCAGATTGAGCATGTCCTGACGGTTCAGATGCATATCCTCCGTCAACTCGCCAATCGCCTTGATCTTCTGTTTGCGCGCTTGAAACACCACGGACAGGAACAGGCAGAAGAAATACGCCAGTGCGGGAATGATTGCCGCAACAATCACTTCCGAATAGGGCACAGCCGTGAGTGCCGCCAAAACAAAGGCCGCAACCCCCATCACCGGCGGCATGATCGACCCACCAGAGGAGGCCGCCGCCTCGACCCCGCCCGCAAAGACCTTGGAAAACCCACGCTTGAGCATCATCGGGATTGTCAGCACTCCGGTAGAGAGCACATTGACCACCGGCCCGCCCGAGATCGTGCCAAACATTGCAGATGAAACGATCGCAGCATGCGCGGGCCCACCCGCCAGCTTCCGCGTCCAGCGAAACGCCAGCTTAATTAGCGAGCGCCCACCAGCAGAAGCACCAAACAGCGCCCCCAAAATCAGATAGGGGAAAATCTCGTTCAGAATAATATCCATGAAGCGCCCAAGCAGCCCACTCGCATTATTCGTCAGAATGTCATGCACTTTGGGCCGCCCATCGGACAGCATCCTCGGCTCACCCGCCAGCTTCGTCATCAGATATTTGTTGATGTCGTCGGGCCCATGGAAATACCAAACCATCACCGTGGTCAGCGTGTAACCCGCCACCAGAATGGCGACCAGAACCAGCGGCAGGCCCCAAACATGCACATTATAGGTCAGGAACACCGCCACCGCGAGGAACACGATCAGCAGCAAATAGCCCTCCGTCGTGTTCAGACATTGCGGATCATCTACAGTGTCAGGCACCGGCAGCCCGTAAAGCTCTGCAAACTCCCGCTCTTCGGCCAAACTTTTCGCAATCAGCTCCGCCCGCTCGCCCGTCAGCGTATCAATCAAGCAAATCGCCTCAAGCTCAATCATATAGGTCAGCGAAATGCCAATCGCCGCAATCACCAGCGCGATATCAAGCGCCAGCCCATAAGTCCGCGCAGCCCCTCCACGATCCTTAAATTTGCGCCAAACCGAATGCTTCAACGCTACCACGAGCATCATCGCCAGAAAGAACAGCGGATAGAAATATTCATAAGCGAATTTGCGGATCACAAAGCTCTTGTCGCCTGTGGCCTCAATCACCCAAGCATCCAGCCCTGGAATATTCGGGATCGTGTTGACGATGCCCACAAGCACCATGAAAAGCGCCAACCAATAGACAATGCGTTGGCCAAGATCACGGTGCTCATCCATAGAATTCTTCTTTCAAAAAGTCACAAAAAGGGCGGCAAGATCAATGTCTTGCCGCCCGTTTCAAAGGTTAGGGTTTGGCGCAATCAGGCACTGCGTAACCAGCTTCTTCCCAAGCGGCAACAGCGCCGGGATGATACTTCAGCGGGTTCGCGCCGCACATGCCAGAGGATGCCGCATCCAACACGCCATATCCCGCATGCTCGCCAAAGGGCATCTTCGCCTTCAGCGCTGGAAGCGTCTTGATGTGCTCTGCTACAAGCGACTTGGCCAGATCGAAATCCATGTCTTTGTGAACAATATCGCCGCCCACAGTCGCCATGCCCCGGAACGTGTCATCGCTTGAGACAACCGTCACACCGTCACCGAAATTCGCGTTTGCCATCGGCATCACCCAAGGGGCAGAACCGGGCGCACGAAAATACTTCTGCATGCCTTCGCCTTCAAACTTGTCCTTAGGGATGGACCAAACCGTGATGTTGCCCGCAGCCACCGCCTTGGTGATCCGTGTGTCTGGGAACAGCACCGGCAGCACGGCTGCATCCGCAGATCCATCCGTAAAGGTCTTCGTTGCCTGACCCCAGTTGACCTGCAAGCCCTTATAGCCTTCGCCATCCTTTAGGCCTGTCACCAGCTGAATAATCGAGCGTGCATTGGTCAGCGCGCCCCCGCGTGGTGGTCCGTTATGGACCGTGCGATCTGCCAATGAATCCCAACCATCAAGCCCCTTGCTGTCATAGGCATACATGGTGAAAATGCCGAGCGTCACAGGGTAAAGTGCGCGCAAATTGGCCGCCAGCTCAGCACCCTTTTCTGCACCAAGTTTGGAGTATGGCCCACGGCCCTTATCCATCAGAAACGGCAGAATATAGGGCGTGCCGGCAATATCCGTCTTGCCTTCTGCCACGTTCTGGATCGAGTTGGTCAGCGTCTGACCATCGGCCACCTGAATATTCGCAATCCCCGCTTCCGAGGCGATCTCGCCCAAATGCGCCATCGACAGATGGATCGAGCCACCCGGTGACGCGGTCTCAGCGGTCAGGTTTTGCTGTGCAACAGCGGTCGTGGCCGCCATGATTCCAGCCGCAACAAGGCCAGTGATTGAAAGAAATTTGGACATAGATCCTCCCTGAATTGTCCGTCAACGCGAGCTGAGCGATTTTTGGGCTCCATTTTCCCCTCGCGCCGTGTGCTGCGAGCTTTGACCAGAAAGCGCGGGAAAACAAGCGATTAAAGCCCGGTTCCACACTCACCATTCGCCAATTCTCACCCCCGAAGATGTTTCGCCCGCCCGCATCGCTGCCACGCTTTCGTCACTCAGACCAACCCGGTTTTTGCGCGCCAGCAAGCGATCCGTCAGCCGCCGATGCATCTCATCGCATTTTGCTTGATGCGCCGGATCCTGCCCCAAATCATGGAACTCATCCGGGTCCGTTTCCAAATCAAACAACTGCGGCGGGAAGCCCGTGAAATGCACGTATTTCCAGCGGGTATCGCGCAGCATATAGCCCCGCGCATCACTCACCCCGACCCCCAGCCATTCGCGGGCATCGTAGAACGCATAGTCAATTTCCGAGAGCACCGCATCGCGCCAATCATCCGGCGTCTCGCCCCGCAAAAGCGGCCCCAGTGAACGCCCCTCAAGGCGATGCGGTGCATCCGGCGCACCCGTGGCCTCCATAAAGGTCGGCACCAGATCAATCGCCTCCACCAGCTCCTCGCAAACCGTGCCCCGCGTCCCGTCAGCCTCCTCGCGCGGATCGTAAATGATCAGCGGCACCCGCACCGAAACCTCGTGAAAAAGCTCCTTCTCGCCCATCCAATGATCGCCGAGGTAATCCCCATGATCCGAGGTAAACACGATCATCGTGTCCTTATCCTGCCCACGCTCCTTGAGCCAATCAAACAGCCGCCCCAAATGATCGTCAATCTGCGTGATCAACCCCATATATGCGGGCAGCATCGTGTCCCGCCCACCGGGTTTTGAAAACGTCTGAGCCACTTGATGCTTCATAAACGCGCCATAAACCGGGTGCGGATTTTCGCGCTCAGCCTCATCGCGCTTGATCGGCAGAAAATCATCCGACCCATACATATTGTGATAGGGGGCCGGGGCCATATAAGGCCAATGAGGCTTGATATAGCTCAGATGACACAGCCACGGTTTCTCCCCCATCTCTTCAATGAAATCAAACGCACGACTTGTCATAAACGCGGTCTCTGAATGCTCCTCCGCCACCCGCGCTGGCAAATGATTGTTGCGAATTTCCCAGCCCGACAGCATCTCCCCATCCGGCCCCTCCGCCGCATTCGCATAATCATTCCAAGGGTTTATTCCCGGATAGCCCTTTTCATTGAGCCATAAATTGTAATTCATCGCTTTGGGCCGCTTCTCCACCAGCGGCGTCGGGTTCACCCCGTCATCGCGCTCATAAGGATCAAACCCCGGCTCGCTGATAAGGCAGCCAATCTCGCTCTCCCGCGTCAACCCTAGCCGTGCCATACCCTCCAAGTCCGCCGTCATATGGGTCTTGCCGACCACCGCAGTTGTCACCCCAAGCGGGCGCAGATAATCCCCAAGCGTGAGTTCCCCAATCGGCAGCGGCACCCGGTTCCAGGTGGAGCCATGGCTAAAAACCGTGCGCCCGGTATAAGCCGACGCCCGGCTCGGCCCACATACCGGTGACTGCACGTAAGCGCGATCAAACCGCACCCCCATCTCAGCCAGCTTGTCGATATTGGGCGTCTTCATATGCGGATGCCCATAACAGCTCAGATAATCCCAGCGCAGCTGATCCGTCATAACAAAAAGGATATTCTTGATTTTCTGGGACATGCGCCTGCCTTCAATTTCACGTCGCGCGATCTTCGCCGTTTTTCAAACGAGCGCAAGTCATTCCCCACCCTAACCCCCTGCGTAGGGTGGGTTTTCAACCCACCTTCTTGATCAGCAACGCACTGCCTTCATCTCCGCAAGGAGCCACAAGCTACGTTTCAACCGGCCAAATTAACCTTTTGTGAACCTATCCGTTAACAAACTACCCCATTGGTGCCCGCACAGTGCAGAGCACACATCATATTCGTGCCGGAACCGTTCCTTCAAAATTCGGTCGTCAACCATTGCCGCGCATCAGCGCCTCGACCTCGTCCAAACGCGGCATAGAGGCCGCTGCCCCGCCCCGCGTCACCGAAATCCCCGCCGTCGCACAGCCAAGGCGCACGGCCTCAAGCGGCGACATGCCATTGCTTAGCCCTGTCGCCAATCCACCGTTAAAAGCATCCCCGGCACCCGTGGTTTCTACCACCTTGCCCGCGCTCACAGCAGGAACCAACCCATGCCCATGCAGGTAGGCTCCCCGTTCGCCCAGCGTAATAATCGGCGTCGTAACACCTTGTTCTCGCAGCTTATTCGCGGCCAGCTCCGCCATTTCAACCGTATCCACCGAAACCCCCGTCAGCGCTTCAGCTTCGGTTTCATTGGGCGTCACATAGTCACAAAGTGCCAGCATCCCATCAGGCAAATCCGCCGCTGGCGCCGGGTTCAGGATCGTAGTCACGTCAGCCTCCCGTGCAATTTCAAGGCCCCGATAAGCCGCATCCATCGGCTGCTCCAGCTGTGTAATGAACACATCCGCCGAAGCGATGAGCTCCGCTTTGCTGTCCATATCCGCCGCACTCAGCATGGCCGCAGCCCCCGGTGCAATGATGATCGCATTGTCGCCCGTAGCCTCATTAACGAAAATGAACGCCGCACCCGTGTAGCTGTTGTGCGCCTGATGTGCGTGCGGCGTAACACCTGCCTCGGCCCACGTGCTCAGCGCCATCTGCGCAAAGTCGTCTTTGCCCAGTCGCGTCATCATATGACACTCCGCCCCCATGCGCCCTGCGGCAACTGCCTGATTTGATCCCTTCCCACCGGGCCCCAAAACAAAGGAATTGCCCAGCAGCGTCTCGCCCATCTTTGGCATCCGGTCCGCACGATACGCCGTATCCGCGACAAACACCCCCAGCACCACAACCTTGCCCATAGCTTAGCTTTCCGCTGGCGGCACAACGCCCTTGCGCAGTGCGAAACAGCCGTAAAATCGGCGCTCGTCGGTTTGGATCACTGCATAGGCTTGCTTGGCTCGTTCGTAAAAAGCGTATCTTTCCAAGGAGATAAAACCCGGGCCACCCGCTGCCGTGATCTCTGCACCGACCTCTTCCATCACCGGCAGTATAGTCGCCGGCTCGCCCACGACTTCCATTCGCGCGACCGTATCCTCTACAAATCCGTCCAGCGGATAAACACTCAAAACCGCCCGAACCACCTCCGCGACCCCGCGATCAATCCGAAGTGGTGCGCCCAAAACGGTGTCTTGGGCCACGCTTGTGGCGGGAAAGTTCGTATCCGCGATAATCAAATCATCCCCATGCCCCATCGAGCGCAACGCATAAAGTACATCCGCGTTCAAAAGCGGATTCAATCCGATCAGCATATCGTCCTCCTGAGTTGTCGCTTTAGCCTAGTTTGCGCCACCTAAGCTCACAAGACCGCTTTGCAATTCACCTTCGGTTGGTTTCGCATTAAGCTAAATTTAAACGGTCATGGGATAAGTTAAATGGCATTGAAAACAAGAACTTGGGATCGGCACGGAACCGGTGCGCTCAATTTTACGGAGCTTGGTTTTGGCACCGCGCCATTGGGGAACCTTTACAAGGCAATCTCTGACGAGGAGGCGCAAAATACGCTTCAAACGGCATGGGACGGCGGCGTGCGGTATTATGATACCGCTCCCCTATACGGTTTAGGTCAATCTGAAACCCGCCTCAACCCCTTCTTGCGCACCAAGCCGCGCGATGAATATGTTCTGTCGTCCAAGGTTGGCCGATTGCTTCAACCCTGTTCAGCCGAGGAGCGTTCCGGCATCGGCAAGTGGTTTGACGTCCCGCAACGCCTTGAAGTCTTTGACTATTCTTATGATGGGGTGATGCGGTCCTTCGATTTTTCGATGGCGCGTCTTGGGGTTAGCAGGATTGATGTGCTTTATGTTCACGATCTTTGTATCTTCACCCATGGCTCCAAGGAAGCCTCTGATGCGCGGATCGCCGAGTTCTTTGATCTCAAAGGATATGACGCAATGATTTCCCTTCGAGATCAAGGGGTTGTCTCGGCCATTGGTGCTGGCACGAACGAGTGGGAAGTGTGCCAAACACTGGCCGAGCGCGGTGATTTCGACATTTTCCTGCTGGCCGGACGCTACACTCTGCTTGAGCAAGAGGCCCTCACGAGCTTT
Source organism: uncultured Rhodobacterales bacterium (assembly GCA_964594465.1). GTDB lineage: Bacteria > Pseudomonadota > Alphaproteobacteria > Rhodobacterales > Rhodobacteraceae > CAZQMR01. The sequence continues at coordinate 18,785 of CAZQMR010000011.1, read as the reverse complement.
CTTCCGCTCTGCGAAAAACGCGGTATCGGTATTGTTAGTGGTGGGGCCTACAATTCTGGCATCCTTGCAACCGGCGCAAAACCCGGCGCGTATTACAATTATGACCCTGCACCCCAAGACATCTTGGACCGGGTCGCCCGGATCGAAGCGGTTTGCGCGGAGCATCAGGTCAACCTTGTCGACGCAGCTTTCCAATTCCCACTACTGCATCCCACCCATCTTTCTGTCATTCCCGGCGGGCAGGGCGTGGCCGAAAGTGAAAGCAATTTGCGCGCTGCTGATGCGGTGATCCCAGACACGTTTTGGGCCGATCTCAAGACCAAAGGATTGCTGCGCCAAGACGCACCAGTGTAAACTAACACATTCAAAAAACAGGATAATCCCATGCCCACAGTTCTGATCCAAGGCCGAATTGCCGCCCCTCGGGTAGAGTTGCTAAGATCATTTCTCCCTTCAGATTGGACTGCAACATGTTGGGATCCAAACACCGATGCTATTGAGGATTTCGCCCCACTTGCAACGGAAGCTGACGTGATTGTTGGCGGTGGAATTCCAGTGGATTGGCCACCAACTCCAAAACTCAAGCTGTTCCAGATACCATGGACCGGCTTTGACTTTACCGGGCCTGAAAAAATGCCCAAAGACGTGCCGGTTGCCAACACATTTGAGCATGAAACCGCAATCGCGGAATATGTTCTGTTGGGCATGTTGGAATGGCAGATCGGTCTGAGCAAAATGGATCGAGCGTTCCGCGAGGGCGGTTGGGGCGGCACCGCGCAAGGTTTGGCGCCAACCCATGGTGAGTTGCTGGGAAAGACGCTCGGTATCGTCGGTCATGGGCATATTGGGCGCGAAACTGCGGTGCGCGCCAATGCCTTCGGGATGCGTTGCATTGGCGTTCGTCGCTCAAAGAAACCCTGTCCAGATGAGCTGGACTGGTTGGGTCAGACTGACCAGCTTGATCAATTGTTGGCGGAGTCCGACTTTGTGCTGGTTGCATGTGACATGAACGCAGAAACAATTGGTCTTTTGGACGCCGACCGGCTTTCCAAGATGAAATCGACAGGGGTTATAATCAATGTGGCGCGGGGCAAAATCATTGATGAGAACGCACTTTGGGATGCGGTTTCAAATCGCAAAATCGGCGGGGCGATTATTGATGTCTGGTATAACTACAAGATGAACCCAGAAGATGAGGTTTGGCCAACAAACCACCCGTTTCAAGACCTTGATAACGTTATTCTTTCTGGACACAGATCCGCAACAACGGATGCTCTTTGGGATCGTCGATATCGCTTTGTGGCTGAGAATTGTGCGCGCATCGGACGCGGAGAGCCACCACTGAACGTGGTATTCATGGGCACTGGTGGCTGACAAAATGACCGCAGCTATCCTTTCAGATCAACCGGTCCTTTCAGATCAACCGGTTTGGATGGACGGGCAAGACCTGCCCCATGATGATGTGATTCCGCTTCGAACGGATGTGATCGTTGTTGGCGCCGGCTACACTGGGTTGAATGCGGCGCTCGAAATTGCGCGCGGCGGACGATCCGTTGCCGTGCTGGATGCGCTTACGCCCGGCGGAGGCTGCTCCAGTCGCAATGGTGGGCAGGTGAGCAATGTGATGGAGCATGTTCCAGGGACGTTTGATAAACGATTTGGGGCAGACATCGGCGGTCAGTTAAGGGCTGAAGGTCCGCGTTCGGTAGATTGGCTGGAAGGCTTCTTGCAACGCGAGGGGATTGATTGCGATTTCACCCGCTGCGGTCATTACCACGCAGCGCATACGCCGCAAACTTATGCACATATGGAACGGGAAGCAGACAGTGTTGGTGGTGTCCTGGTTCCACGCGATCAGCAGCTTCAGGAGCTTGGCAGTACGGCCTATCATGGTGGTCTTGTTTTGCCCCGTGATGCTGCGCTACATCCGGCTAAGTATATGGCAGGATTGCTGAAAACCGTAAGAGCGGCGGGTGTTTTGGTGACGGGAAATGCGCGGATCAAAGGCATCGAGAAAACTGCGACAGGTTTTGAACTTGAGACAGCAAAGGGGCGGCTCAGCGCAGGTGACGTTGTAATTGCAACGAACGGTTATTCGAAAAGATTGGTTCCTTGGCTTGCGCGCCGAATTATTCCTATTGGCAGCTATGTCATTGCGACGGAACCGCTTGATTCTAGCCTCATTGATGAGCTTTTCCCCACAGGACGAACGGTCACGGATAGCCGGCGGGTCATATACTATTATCGGGCCTCACCTGACCGGCGACGGGTGATTTTCGGGGGGCGGGTTTCCGCAGGTGAGACGGACACAGCAAAAAGCGGGCCCAAGCTGCAGCGCGAAATGGTTCGGCTGTTCCCACAACTCGCGACTGCAAAGATCAGCCATTCCTGGATGGGATATGTGGCGTATAGTTTTGACGAATTGCCACATATTGGAACGACTGACGGCATGCATTACGCTATGGGATATTGCGGATCTGGGGTCGCTATGGCGGGCTATCTTGGGCACAAGCTTGGCCAAAGAGTGCTCGGACTTGAGACGAGCAAAACCGCGTTTGATGCGGTGCCACATCTCACGCAGTCATTTTACACCGGAAAGCCGTGGTTTTTGCCAGCGGCCGTATCGCTGTTTCGAGGATTGGACCGTTTTGAGACGTGGCGGGCAGGAATGATCCCTAAAAGCGGCTAACGAGCTCAAAATGCGCACTGGTCTCACCCGCATTCGTATTCGGCGTCGTGTTAAGCGTATGGGCCAATTCGAGCTTACCCGTCAAACGCTCACCAAATTGGGTGTTTGCCCCAAATCCCATAGAACTGAGCGTTTCGGATGACGTGCCCGCGCCGGATTTGCCAGCATATCCCAAATCGATGAACCCGTAGGGTTGCAGGGTTGTGGCAAGGCCGGAGCTGGAGAGCTGGAACGGGGAGCCGCGCAATTCAAAGCTGGCAACCACCCCTGAATTTCCGGACAACTCATTAGTGCCATAGCCACGCACAGATCCCGCACCACCGACGCCAAATTGATCAAGCGAGGATAGGCTTTTGGGTGAGAATTGGCCGCGAAGCGACAGTGCCAGAGCCACTTCATCAGTGACCGCAACGCTCTGATTGGCCGAGAAGCGGGCATAAGTGTAGCTGCTATCACCGTTGAGCGAGCTGTCTGAGCGGCCACTTTCCAACGCGAGATCAAGATCACCCTTGGCGGCTTTGCCAAAAATCAGTCCAGTGGTTCGCGCCCGCGCACCGACGGAGACCCGAATGTTGTCGGTCTCATCCACATCCTGAAGGGCCAGCCCGAAATAGGTCGATTTCTTCAACTTTTCCAAAGAGAGTTTTGAGTAAAGTTCCGGTTCAAACATCCAGTCATCCCCGGACTTTGGAAGCTTCGCCGCCAGCTCCGCACTTAGAATGGTTGAGGTATTGCGCCCGGAAACGGCTGCGCCTGTGTCCGTATAGCTGTCAGAGTAGAGCGCCTCAAAAGCAAGTTTATAGCGCTGGCCAGAGGCGGTGGTGATGGGAATAAAATAGCTCAGAGCATGGGACAAATAGCCCTTTTCATTGCCGTTGTTGAGCACCCGAATGCCTTTTAGGTTTTCAGGTGACGTTGTGAGGCGGTAGGACAGCTGATGGTCCGGCCATGGCAGATTGGTGGTGTTGAAACCAGCAAACACGCGGGTGCGAAATGTACCGCTGGTGCCCGAGTTGGACAGGCCAGCATAGGCGGACCATGGCCGTTTCTCCTCGATTTGAAGGACGAAATCGGTAGTCCCGTAATCCGAGCCCGGTTCAAAAACGCCAGTTGCCCGGCGGAAGGGATTTTGGTTGAGCCAGTCGATGTCTTCGCCAAGCGTTTTTGGATTGACCTCTTGGCCTTTCGATACCCGGACCTGATCCAAAAGGAAGTCATTTGGAACACGGCTTTCGCCTTCGATCTTGGTTTGTGCAAGTTGGAAGGTAATGACGTTGACCTGCAAACCACTGTCGGAAATTTCTTGTGGTGGGATGGTAACATTGACCAGCGGCAGGCCGGCTTCACGGTAGTGTTGCGTGACAACAGTTTGAATTTCGCCGATCACCTCGAAAGACATCGGTTTGTTGAGGAAAGTATCCAGCTTTTCATCAAGGCCTTGTGATCCATCCCCAGCTTGATCGAGCACCACGCCAGATTTTCCGCGCCTGCTTTTAAGGTCGCGACCATGCGCGCGCTCGTCCACCAGAATGATCTTTTTAACGGCAACACCAAAGGGCGTTGGATCACTCTTGATGTCGATCAATTCTCGCAATGTAAGCGCATTGGTTCTGGCGCCGAAAACCAAAGGGGCGGGATTTTTTTCTATAACCTGAGACACGGCAAATTGGCTGATGCCGCTTATCCCGGTGCCAAAAATCGCCAAAGCGGCGGCGATTGCAGTGCTGGTACGTCCGATCCTGAGCCTCATCACGATCACCTACTCTCTGAATGCGCCTTGGCTCTTATTTGTTATTTGGCTCAAGGCAGTTCTCAAATAAATTGCATCTTTCATACAATATTTTTGTGGCAGGAGCGACTGTTTTGGGCGACCATGCCCTGAAATTGCGTATTTTGAACGCAGATAATTGTAGTATTGCATCACGCCAAGGCCTTTGATCACATGCAAACCCCTCATTATAGCCAAAAGCGCTGCGCATATTGCGGCGCCCCCATAAGTGCTCATCAAGCCATTCAGCCCGGTCACTGCGGTGCTGTTGACTGCGCGACACGCCATGCGGTCAAGGGACACCACCTTGTTCAAAAGGCGCGACGCGATGTCTATGCTCAGCACCTCAAAGCTGCAAGAAGCGCGCCAGAAATGAGCCAATTACTGTCCAAGCTGGGGGCCGAGACTGTATCTGATGTCACGCTTTTGTCGGTTCCCTTCGGTGGTCGCCCCCTAGTGCCGGTTGAAGATGAGCGGATGGATGCGTTCAAAGAGCATCTTTCAACAGTGATCGCTGAGGCGTATGCGGCCAGCGACGAAGAGGTTGCCGCTTCAATATCAGACCGCAATGAGGAAGAAGAGAAGCCCCTTTTTGCAGCGGGATGCGCCACATGTCAGGGACATTGTTGTCGGCTTGGAAACAAATCAAAAGCGTTTTTGAGTGCGCAAACAATGAGGGGGCATCGCAGGATTTGGCCTGATCTCACGGCGGAGGTTATGGAGGCAAATTATTTGGCGGCCTTACCTGATCTCGCTTACAAAGATGGCTGTGTCTATCAAGGGGATCTGGGATGTACCTTGCCGCGTGAAATGCGCTCGGATATTTGCAACTCGTATCATTGCCATGAGCTGGAATTCAGCGAAGAGCGCGCCGACAAGAGCCCGGATCGGCCCATTGCAATTGTTGCTGTTGACGATGATGGCGTGCCCCAGAACTTTGCAACCCTGACAGATGACGAGGGATGGCAGAAGCTTTGAAGTCCTTCGGGCCTATTTTGCGATCGTGGTCAGAATTGCACTGTCCAAGCTGCGAATTGAGCCAATTCGGGATTTAAGTGCATCCGCATACCCCCCGGCGGATTCCGTCGTGGGGCGCAGATTTGGGAAAACCTCGCTCACCGCATGTAACGCAATGATCTGGGATTTTCCGAGGGTTGAATCATCGACCAAAAAGGCCAGTTTCCCGGATTCGTTCATGTCTTTGACACTGAAGGCGACCCTAAGGCTTAGCGGACCGGTTTGGCCTGCGCGGATCTCCGCGACATTGTTGACCGGGTTGATGAGATTGGGCAGCAAGTGGAACACGTTGCCTGACACATCAGCTACGGATACATAGAGAAACCCATTTTCAATTTCTTCAGGGATTACCACGTCAATGGTCGGGTTTTCGCCGACATAGTAACGCCCAGACGGGTTCGCATCTGTGCGATCGCCAAAGCCAAGTACAACTTCAAAACCGCCACTTGGGGCATCCGGTAAAGCGGCCTCAACGGTACAGAGTGTTGGATTGAGCACTTCGGCATTGATCGCAACGGGGCGATCCCCGGAGATTGCGGCAATGCTATCGGCAAGTCCCACCCGTGACTTCACATCAGCCAAATAGCCTTCGACGGTGACGGTCTCTCCCATCCCATAGCCAATCTGAGGTGGATCTTTTAGGGTGAGAACACCGCAATCTGCAAACTGGCCCAAGATTGGGAGCACTTGAGCGGCTGACAAAATGCGTGGGCCGAGATCAACATCCACGAGACCCGCCAAACTTTCAGGAATGCCCCCGTTGGAGAGCATGTCGAGCAAGCTGGCATGTTGAAGCCGATCATTGGTGAGACCTTCGATCTGAATGCGGTTGTCGATCACGGAGAGTTCCCATTCGGGCAAATCATCAATGTGGTCGAGCACGGTCACTACGTCCGCCCCCCAGGTCTCAGAGATATTTCCTGATGCGAGTTCGATCTGCGCCGTGCCACCTTGCGCTTGGACAAGGGCAGAAATGGCTGCGCGGGTGTCTTCGCTTGGTGCATGACCAATAGCTTGGACTTTGCCGTCGCTTTTGCGTTCTACCAACAAGGTATAGGGCTCAACAACCTGCAGGCCGGTGCCACCTATTATGCCCGAAAAGTACAAACCGGCAGCCGCAGCCGCGAGCCCGACGGCCCCAATTATCGGCAGCAACAATCCGCCGCCCGATTTTTTGGGTTTGGTGTCTGAAGCGAGTGGCTGTGGTGGCGCAGGATCGGGATCAATGGTGGGTTTTTTGCCGGGCAGCGGAACGATCACAGTGCCATCGCTATCGCCTGTCAAAGGCGATGGAAGTTCCCCGTTTAGCATTGCCAGAACAGCTTCCGCCGATTGCAGCCGATTGGCTGGTTCTGGCGCGGTCATGCGATCAATCAGCGATTTCAGCGGTTCGGGAACACCTGCGGTATCAAGGGGTTCGCTCTTTTTCTCAACCACTTCCATAGGGTTGTTGCCGATGTCAGGAGCTTTGCCACGAAATGTCGAGAGCAGGAGTGCGCCAAGGGAAAAGATGTCAGAGCGGGCATCTGTTCGCCCGCTCAGTTGCTCGGGCGCGGCATAGGCGTATTTTCCGGCAAACTCATTGCCGACAATGGTTTCAGCACCCGGATTGCTGTCCTTGGCAATGCCAAAATCGATGATCACGGCTTCGGCTGGATCGCCCCCGCGCAGGATGATGTTGTCCGGCGAGAGATCGCGATGCACGATGTTACGTTTATGCGCTGCTGCCAAACCACCGGCAAGCGTGCGGGCAATGGTCAGCAGGTCGTCTGCGGACATGCCACCGCCTTTAAGCTTGGAATCCAGACCGGGGCCTTCGACATAATCCATCACGAGATAGACCAGCCCGTCATCGGTGCGCTGATTGTCGTAATAGCGCACAACCGCGTCATGGCGAATTTCCCGCATGTCTTCTTCGCGCGTCATCAGCACAAGGTAGTCATCGTTGCGAGAAAATTCGTGGCGCAGGGCTTTGATGGCAACCACACGGTTGGAGATTTCCGAGCGCGCGCGGTAGACTTCAGATGTTCCCCCGCGCCCTAATACGGCTTCAATGCGATAGGTGTTGTTAAGGACATCTCCGATTTCGAAGATGCCGCTTTGCTCGCTATTGGTCATGATGAAGCACCCAGAGGTTCATATTCGGCCCGCTGGGCGCTTGACAGATTGATCAGCTTAGCGCCTGGAACTCAACACGGCGGTTTACGTCGCTGTTTGGATCATTGCGGTCAAATGGACGTTCTTCGCCCACACCAATCGCTTCCATGCGCTCAAGCGGATAACCGCAATCGCTGTTGAGAAAGCGCTTCACTTCTTGCGCGCGCAAAGTGGAAAGATGGAGGTTATAGGCCGCAGAACCGGATGCATCTGTATGGCCCAAAATCCGGACCTGCTGCACATCTGCACCTACCAACGCCTGACACAGCTCGACCAGCTTTGGCTTTTGATCAGAGCGCAGTGCGGCACTGTCAAAATCAAAGGTGACATTTACATTGACCTGATCCTCAGGAGCAATCTCCGGCAGTGCAACGGCCGTTGTTTCGGTCGTTGTCGTTGTGGCTGCATTGGTGTTGGCAGTATTCTCGGGTGTGGCCATCATAAGACCACGGGTTTTCTGTTTTTTGAGTTTTGCAATATTTTGTTCGAGCGTGGATTCCGCAAGGCTTGGCGTTGCAACAACTGCTGTCCCCAGTGCGGCCAGAACGAAGGCGGTGCGAAGCAAGGTAATCATGTGATTTCTTTCAAAGTTTGGTTTTGCTTTATGAGCTCAAGGTAGCGCAGACGCGCGGGATTTCCAAATCGTTTTCCTACAAAATGGGCATGTTTGATGTGCGTTTTATCTGCGGATTCGTAGAAAATCTGTGCTTTGGCGCACATTTGATCTCCCGCTTGTCGGGTATTGATCGTAAGACTGATTTTACGGCGCTCTCCTTTTTGCCGGTGGAACCAGAACTAGGGTATGACAAACGATGGCGACAAAGGCGGTTCCCGTAATTATTGCGACAATTGTGGTGCTGGTGCTTGGATTGGCCGGATTTTTGCTGTGGCCCATGCTCAAAGGCAGCACACCGATCGCAAGTGGATCGTCAGGAATTGACAGTGGGGCCCGTATTGAAATTGAGGTGCTGAGCCAAAAGATCGAAAATTTGCAGGGCCGTGTGGCCGATCTGGAAAGCGAGGTCACATCTCTTCGCGCCGGGGCATTCACGCCTAACACGCAGCAAGCGCTTGATGACGATGCCGGCACGCCCAAAGGGCCCAACACGATCCTCAATGACTACGCAAAGGTCGTGCTGATTGCCAATCGGCGTAAAGTGAATAATGGGATCAGTGTTGGCAGCCCAAGTTTTTTGGAGAAATTCTTGGGGCGTCCGCGCGAGGTCCTGAGTGATGATTGCGAGGCTATGACCAATCCTGCGCTCAAGAAGTTGCTGGTTTTGGCAGATGTCGGCCCGATCCGTGTGCGGATGCTCCAGCCCGCCGTGGATTCGATCACGCGGGTTTTTGAGCGCGTTAAAGCGGCTGATCCGGATTTGCACGCACGCATCAAGTCCTCCGGTTCGCTTTGTGTGCGCCAAATCCGTGGAACCCGAGGACGCACCTCGACCCATTCCTTTGGGCTGGCGGTTGATCTCAATATCGACGGTCAGCTAGATAATTTTGCGGATGGGAAAACTCAGCTGGGCCTGACGATCTTGGCGGACTACTTTATCGAAGAAGGTTGGGTCTGGGGGGCAGGTTTTTCCCGCGAGGATTCCATGCATTTTGAAGTCAGCAAACAAAAGCTGGCAAAGTGGCGGGCCGAAGGAAAAATCTGAATTTGTCAGGTCGCTGCGACGTGACTGGAAATGAAACTTGTTTTGGGGCAAAATGCCCCCATTGAATGAATAGCGATTGGAATTCTTGAGATGCGACTGTTAGCCGTTTTAATCCTCATTTGTCTGCCGATGATGGCAACTGCAAGCAAGCGCGTGGCCCTTGTGATGGGGATCAGTGACTATACTACGATCGTGAGCCTCGACAATACTGTGAACGATGCCAAAGGTATTTCCAAAACCTTGGAGGGCATTGGGTTTCAGGTCACAACCCTGATCAACGGCACGTCAGAGGAAATGCGAAATGTGGTAGATGATTTTGCCTTTCGCGCCGAAACATCGGACTTGGCGCTGATCTATTTTGCGGGTCACGGGGTTGAGGTGCAGGGCGAGAACTTCTTGATCCCAGCAGATGCTGCTGTGACCTCCAACAGGGATATCCAGCGCCAGGGTGTATCGCTCAAACAATTGCTGGCAAGCGTTGAGGGCGCGCGCAAGATGCGCATCGTAATTCTAGACAGCTGTCGCGATAATCCCTTTGGGGACGCCCTTGATCTTGATGCTCTGGAGGAAACCGCCGCGATTGCAGAAAACACCCGCAGCATTGGTGATACAGGGCTTGCACCACCGTCACCAGATCGCGGAACTATGGTCGCTTTTGCAGCGCGCGATGGCGCCAAAGCTTTGGATGGGGCAGGCAACAACAGCCCGTTTGCGCTTGCACTGATGGATAATCTCACGAAGCCGGGACTAGAGATCAGCTTGATGTTTCGCCAAGTTAGAGATGAGGTTTTGGAACGCACGCTCAATCAACAAGAGCCACACACCTATGGGTCCTTGTCGGGCACGCCGTTTTACATCGCTGGGTCCGAAGGTGAGAGCCAAGTCACCAACAATGATCCCAAGATTGCTTGGGCTGATATTCGCCCGGAAAAGGAACCAGCTTTGATCGCGCTCGCAAATCAAGGCGACACGCGCTCAATGGTTGGGTTGGCTTATATCCGGCTCAATTCAGCCGACAATCGCTACGCGCCTTCAGAAGCGGTGAAGTTTCTGACCCGCGCCTCAGAGCGAGGTTCAGCAGAAGCCCAATTCGAACTGGCTCAGCTTTACGAGGTTGGTTTGGGCGTTGAGCAGGATTTGGTAAAGGCGCTTGAACTTTACGTTCAGTCTGCGGAGCAAGAATACCCAGATGCGCTGAATGACCTAGGGTTCATTTATTATCAGGGCGGCTTGGACGTCACACGCGATCCAAAATTGGGATTGGAGTATTTCCAGCGCGCAGCGGATCTAAAGCAACCACAGGCAATGTTTAATGTTGCGGCCCTGATTGACGATGGCGTGCTGCCGGGTCTTGGACCTCTTGAAGCGGCGGGATATCTGTACCAATCGCTGCGCTCTGGCAGTGAGCAGGTCTATGAGATCTTGCGCGACCAGCCAACGATGTTCAAAGCCGAAACCCGCAAGGCGCTGCAACAGCGGTTGTCTGAGTATGCGTTTTACACAGGTGCAATTGACGGAGATTTCGGGCCAGGTACACAACGTGGTGTTCGTGCGGCTTATGGTTTGAGTGAGTAGGTCTCGCTGGCGTTAGAGCGCCCCGCCTTAAACATGAATCGCTTTTTCGCTGCCTCTCCCTTTGGTCGAACGCGAAAAGCGATACTGGGTGCCTCAAGTTAAAGACGAGGCGCTTTAAATTACGTCAACGACGATAACTGAGATATTGTCTGCACCACCGCCTGTGAGTGCAATGTTCAATAATTTTGTGGCAACGGTCTCAATCGGTTCACCCATCATGGCGTTGCGCAATGCGTCAAAGCCTGCGTATTTGTTCAACCCGTCAGAACAAATCAGGAAGCGGTCACCCGGCAAGACTTCGCCGCGGATTTTGTCCAGTTCCAGGTCTTCACCAACGCCGACGGCGCGGGTTATGGCATTTGACTGAGGGTGATGCTCTGCCTCATCCCATGTAAGCTGACCGGACGTGACCAGTTCAGCAACAACTGAGTGGTCCGTTGTCAGAAGGTTGATTTCGCCCTCGCGCAACAAATAAAGACGGCTATCCCCTGCCCAAAAGGCCACGAAGCTACCATGTGCGATGGTGAGGGCTACAACTGCCGCACCAATTGTGCCGCCGCCGCGACGTGTGGCTTCGGCGGTGATCGTATCATGTGCGCCCTTTATAGCAGAGCGCAGGCCAATCATGCGCTCTTTTGCGCTCAGGTTCCCAGGCAACATTGCCACCGCGTCAACAATGGTTTGACTTGCGTAATCACCTGCGGCGTGTCCGCCCATACCATCCGCAACCACCCAGGTATTTTGTTCACCCAAGGCCAAAACACTGTCTTCATTCACTTCGCGTACTTTGCCAACATGGGTCAGTGCGGAATGACGGATAAGATTGCTGGTCATACGGGTGCTCCGCTCAATTCGCTGAGGGGATTGAACAATGCCAATGCTTGTCGTCTGTTTGGCAGATTTGGGCACTGAAAATGGAAGGCACGGTTATCCAGCTTGGCGCTCCAAATACTGCGCTGTGGCAGGTCTTTTCCAACTGGAGGAATGAATGGCGGGAGGGTGGATAAGGATTGAGCCAATGCCTTTGGGGTCATTTCATCTTCAAGCGCATCCAGTGCCACGTCTTCCAACGCCTCGAAGATTGCGTCAGCATCTGCGTGTATCGTTTCTAAATTGCTTGAAACCCGCAAGGGCGCGGCAAGTGTGAGGGGGAATTTGCGACCAACCCGATCCACTGAAACCATAAGGACGCCCAGCATTGCAGCAGGGCCAGCCAAACCTGCCGAAAGAGTGAAACGCCAAATGGGTGCAGTCATATAATTCTCGTCCCAAGTCTCGGCAAAGGCGTCACGACTGTTGGCCAGTGATGTCGCCAACCATGCGTCCCAAGGCTCGATAAAACTGCGATCCAAACCGAAGTGAAAAAAGTCACCAAGAGCAGGAATTTTACCAAACGCACCGAACCCAGACATGATCAGAACGTCTTTGGGCATGAAAACTTGCGCAAGGCAGGTAGGGTGAATGGGTTGAGTACCGAGCTCGATTGCATCTCAAATATCGCCAGACGACCGCCGACAGAAAAGATGATACGCTTGCGATCTGCTGCCGGGGTTTTGCGGATTTCGACCGCGTCCAATACCCGGAACAAGGCCCATGGCCCGTCCCGGCCAAGCGTGTTGGAAGACCCTTGCTTGGGCGGGTTGATCGAGACGCGAGCTAGGCCAATCTCGCCGGGCCAGGCAATGCGAGAGGGTCGTGGCGCTCCATCGCTGTGCGAATAGGACATTTGTTTGCCATCGATTTCAAACACCACTTGCGCAGCCTCAGGATCGAGCGAATGCGTTTTGATCTGAAATTCAATCGCGGGCGTTGCGCCATTTGAAAAGAATGCGTCGCGGATATTGGCCGCATATTGCATCTGCCGCAGTACATTTGGCGAAATCCCAAGATCGGCGGGATTGTTTGCTTTCAAGCCCCATGGATTGGTACTGGTATCGACGTGTTTGGCGAGATTTTCCTTGAAGAATTTGTCGATCAAACCGTTGGGTTTGAACAGGGTCGAGAAGTCCTGCATGGAGATATCCGTGCGCGATTTGCGATTGAACGGATAGGAGTTGGCCGTTGCTTGCGTGCAAAACGGAAGTACATTCTGCTGCCAGCGCTCATTGATGCCGGCCCGCGTTGTGTCCGCAGTGGCCCCTGAACTTCCAACAGTGATTTGCTTGGCCCAGCGTTTGAGCGGGCCTTCAAGGCGAGAGGTTGATGCGCGGAATTCTTGCAGCGCCGGGTTCTGTGCTTGCGCCGACGCAGCGCCCCCCACGAAGCTCAAATTGTTCAACTCTTTGAAGACTTGGGTCAAAGTGGACATCAACCCATCCAAACTTGAAGGCTGGCCCTCCGGCCGTGCGACCAGTTTTTGCAGCCAAGCAAAACGATCCTCGACAAATTGGCCCGGCAAACTTGGTTTGGTGCCAGAGGCCGTAGGACGCGAGAGTGCTTCGAGCAATAAGCGGTTGCGTGCGGATACTCTGCGCCGGGTGAGCTCACCCGCGACATTTGCAGCACCACTGGTATCTACGCCCGCGGGGTTGCGGTCATCCGTCAATTTGGTCTCAGACGCAATGGCATTCAGGATGTTCACAATAGGCGAGGCAGGACCTGAGAGCACTCCTGTCACATCAACGGCTTGGGCAAGGTCAGACATCGGAATGATGTCGATGTCGCCCAGCAACGCATCGTATTGTCCCACAAAATCCGTGTAATAGAGGGCAAGAACATCGCGGCTGATATTCAACAGTGCGGCTTCGGACTGATCAATCTGGCTTTGTTCGCCAAGGATGAAGCTTTCGCTTTGCATTTTTGAGGCAACCGACAAGGCTTCATTCAGGAAGACTTCGTTGAAGCCATCATAAGTATAGATACCCGGCAACCCGTCATTCAGCTCTTTGCCTGACGAGCGAACAAAGGCACGTGCAATCGCAGGACCGCCGTGATCCGTCAGGCGGAACTTGGGCAGGCCCTGTGCCAGCTGCCCGTTGATGATGCCGTTATAAACCCGCTGGGCTGGCGGCATCCGTGTCAGAACGGAACGGACTTGGGTCACAAGATCATTGTTGAGCGAGATTTGGGCCATTGGCTGGCTTAGCAAAGACGCCAGATGCGTATCGAGATCGGCGCGAAACTCTTCTTGGGCCACGCCTGGGAACTGGTTTTCCCAATCGGCAGAAATCCATGTGGACACAAATTCGGTGTTCATGGGGCCAAGTTTGCCAAGCATCAGATACGCTTTGAGGGCCTCATAAAGCACGTCGGGATTGTTGATATTGCCCTGCATTTGGTCTTCGAGGCGCAACAAAAGCCGAGGCAGGAAATGCTGCGAGAGGGCCGCGCGATAAGACAGGCGCTCCTCATTGCCGAGCACTTTGGCTTGGGAGAGACCGAATTTCTGGGCGCCGGGAATGAGCTTTGGTCCCGTTGATGGATTGCTTGGCATGTCGCGCATCGTGTTCAATGCAGGCACCGCAAAACGCAGATCAGAATCCTTGATCGGGCTTGGCGGAATATCGGCGGCTTGGGTCCGGTATGTTTCGATCTGGGCTTCGGTTTGCGCGATCAGGTCCGCATTGCCCATATAGCTGCGCACCCAAACACCGACCGCAGAAAGGGCCGCAACAAAGGTCGCCGCAAAGGCCGCGCGACGTGTCCAGCGATACCGGCGTTCGACCTTGTCATCAGCAGACACTAGCCCCGCCTCCGGAAACATCACATCCTTAAACAGCTTTGTCAGAAAATAGGATCGGCCTGTTCCGGTGCCTGACCCGATGGCTTGGCGGCCAATGCCGAAGGTTTTCGCCATTCCCATCATCAAGCGATCAATCGGTGTGCCTTCTTGGGTGCCGGAAGTGAAATAGACACCGCGCAGCAACTGGCGGTCCTGAAACTGATTGTCCTGAAACAGTTCGTCCAAGAATTCTTTGGCTGAACTTCTCAGCGCGGTAACCTGAGAGGGAAAACCAGTGATCAGCGCCCGGCGTTGCGGGTCAGTTTCTTCCTGCATTCGCTCAAGCGCTTGGGCGTTGATCCGATCCAGCAGGCGGGTGAATTCCTCATCAAAAGCAGCTGCTGGCTCGGCAGCTTTACGCCCCTTTGGAAGTGGAAGGGTAAAGCCCCAGACTTGGCCGCGTTCTTCCTTGCCCAAACGGTCGAAAAACTCAGCAAAGCCAGCGATCAGATCCGCCTTTGTGAACAGCACATAGACCGGAAAGCGCACGCCAAGTTTGGCGCGAAGTTCTTGCAAGCGGTGACGAATTGCTGCCGCATGGGCCTGTGATGCCATGGGGTCTTGCATGGCGAGATCAGAAAGCGAGATTGCCACGAGTGCGCCATTGATCGGCTGGCGTTTGCGGTGCTTTTTGAGCAAATCAAGAAAGCCAAGCCAGCCTGCATTGTCCTGCTCTGCGTCGCTTTCCTGCGTGGTGTAGCGCCCGGCGGTATCAACCAGAACAGCGTCATTGGTGAACCACCAGTCGCAATTGCGCGTGCCACCGACACCGCCGACGGGCCCTGCCTTATCCTCTAGCGGGAAAGAAAGACCTGAATTAATGATCGCCGTGGTTTTCCCCGAGCCCGGCGGTCCAATAATCACATACCAAGGCAGTTGGTAGAGATGGCCGCGACCAAGTTTGGATTTACGAAGGGTCAGCATGGAGGATTTGAGCTTGGTGCGCATCTCACCCAGCTCTGCCTTGACCATTTCGTCATCGCCGTCATCTGCGGCAACCGTGCTGACGATATCTTCGGCTAAGTTCTCATCCGCCTTTTTGCCACGCAGGAGGATCAAAAGGATCACGATCAAAGCGATAATCCAGAGGATCGCAAGACCGATCAACCGGCCTTGCAGGCTTTCAAACGGGCGGCTTTCACCAAAGCCCAAATAGCCGCCAAGGAACCAAAGGCAGCCTGACAGAATAAGCGAAACGATGACCGTGATGCCGATGCCGGAAGTGAGTGCGCGCAGGAATTTGCCAAACATTAGAGTTTCTCCCGCAAGAGCACGATTTCGATACGTCGGTTGGCAGCGCGTCCGTCACGGGTGCGGTTTGATGCGATAGGTTCTTTGTCAGCGCGGCCTTCGGCTTGCAGACGATTGGGTTGTTTCATGGCACTGCCAATGGTTTTGAGCACGGCTTCGGCGCGGGCGAGCGAGAGCTGTTCGTTTGATTTGAAGCGGGCAGTGCGAATTGGTGAGCTGTCAGAATGGCCAACAACGATCACCGGGCCGTTGGTTTCATCCAGCGCGGAGGCAACACGTTCAAGCGGTTTGACGAATGCGGGTGTCAGGCGATCAGAGGCGGAGGCGAACATGCCTTTGCCCTTCATGCGCACGGTAATCGTGCGTGCATCTTGAAAAACGGTGACAAGACCGTCGTTGATTTCAGCTTCCAGAAACTCTTTGACCAATTCGATCTGTTCTTGATCGTCTGGCTCAGGTGGCGGCGGTGCTACTGGCGGTGCACGGCGCGCCAGTGTGGCAGTGGTGCCCGGATCGAGCACGGAGAGTTGGCCCAGCACACGTTCTGTTGAGTTCGTCAGCGCATATGAAAGACCCACAAAGGTGGTGCCAAGGATTGCGCCAAGCACGCCAACGGATATCCAAAACGGCTTCCAGAACGAGATTGCCTTGAACGGTTTGTTGACGCCCATCCATGCGGGTGACAAATCGCGCTCGGTCTCGCCGCGCTGGCCGCGAATGATGCGCGCCAGACCTTGGCGAATGTTAAGATGCTTGTCAGCGCCGCCTTGTTCAACGCGCAAACGGCCCTCAAAGCCGAGCGACAGGCAGACATAGAGAAATTCGAGCAGGTGCAGATTTGTGCCCGGTGTCTGTTCGAGCCGCGCAAGAAGGTCATAGAAGCGGTCCCCGCCGACATTTTCGCGGTGAAAGGTGCCCACAAGAGATTTTAGCGCCCAATCGGAGCTGCCACCCCAAGGCGTGTTGAGAACGACATCATCAATCGTGGCGCAGATTGCGTAGCGCGCAACCTTGACCTGTTGGGGGTCGATCGTGGCTTGAAGCGCGCGATTTTCGAAGGCGCGCACCTCGGCCACCACCGAGCGGCGCATGGCTTCTGGATCCGCGTGCTGGGCGCGATTTCGGATGCGTGAAATCAAAGAGAACAACGTGGCCGCTGCCGCATTGAGCGGGTTCATACCCGTCAGGCCCGCCGAAATTGAGCGTTCTGAACTGGCATCGGTTGGGGCCGCGGCCATTGGGCTGGCGCTTTGCTGGGGCGCTGAAGCCGCTGGGCCCGCAGATGGCAGCTCGGCAACCTTGCGTCGACCACCCGGATTGGGGCGGATCACAGTGCGCTCATTGTCATCCGGTTCTGCGAAGGGATCGTCGTCTGAAGTCACGTTTGTTGCCTTTTGCTCAGGACTGGCGGATCGCCCAGAGTTCCATATTTAAGCCCGGGTATTCGCCCTGCACATGGGCAGCCACGCCACCCGAAGTTGTCATCTTACCCCAATATTGGCTGTCGCTGTCGAGCTCGAAATAGACAGCATTGGCATTGTAGGGGATTTGACGCGGGGCCACTGGAAGCGGGCGGAGCGGGATGCCGGGTAGGGCGGAATTGACGAGTTGGCGAATTTCCTCAACTGGGCCAACTTTGGACTGACCTGCGAAATGGCGGCGCAGGTTTTCCGCAGGCACATCGGCAGACACCGCAAGCACGAAGCCTGCGTTGCCGATGAGCTTGCGGTCCTCGATCACACCAACAGAAATGCCGTATTTTCGCGGCTCCAGCGGAATGGCGACGGCGGTTTGCTCCAGCACTGCGGAGAGATAGCTGCGCAAAAGCTTGATCACAGGCGCAAAAGTCGCCGTCAGGTCATGGTGCTGGTATGCGGGGAAGTTCGGCGCGTGCTTTTCAGGCGCCATGAAGGTGGACAATTCCCCTGCAAGCGCGATGCATTCACGATAAAAACGCTCGCCGTGAATATTGTCGACTTGGAGCATGTGGCGAAAGACGGGAAGCGTGCGGTTGATCGCTTGAAGCAACAGGAAGTCCTGAATTTCCGCCGTACCTTTGGCGCTGCCACCTTGGGCCAAGCGACCTGACAGCGCTGTAACACGGTGGGCGAGCAAGCCTTCGAGTTCTTGCAAAAAGCCCATCAAAGGCGGTGCGGCTTTGATGTCGAGGCAGGAGGGGATGAAATTTTGATCTAAGATCACTTCTTGGTCTGGGCGGACCTCAACAATCTTGGCCACAGGGATCACGAGGCGGTCGGCCAGATCATCTACGCCAAGGGCAAATTGCAGTCGCAGTTTGCCGACCGTGAGCGTTGCAGGTTTTTTGCCCGTACCAACGGTATCGGTCACCTCCAGTTCAGATGGGCGGAACCGCGCGGCGGTCATCTCAACGCCAGACATATCAACTTCGACAGCGCCTTGGCGGCGCGCAGGGACAGACAGGTAAACGACGCAGTCCTTGATATTGGGCGGAACTTCGAGGGCCGGAGGATGATCGTCGGAGCTTGGTATCTGAAACGCGGCCCCATCGGGCGTGAGGCCGGAGGCTGACTTGATCGCGAATTGACCGATTTTGAGCACTTCGTGATTGATCTCAAGCGCGCTCAAACCCCATGCATAAGGAAGCAAATTCGCGGCAAGCCCTGCGATCAATGCCTCGTTATAGCGGTCCGATTGCTGAAAATGCTGGGGTTGGAGAAACAAGCCTTCAGCCCATAGAACTTTACTATCCCAGGACATGGCAGCGCTCCGTTTGAAGAGTGGTCATTATTTCAATCTTTCGAGCTGTTCCTGATACGCACGGGCAAATTCCTTGCGAAACAGGTTCTGGAAATCGTTTTCGGCTTGATCGGAAATCTGAGCGTACATCTTTTCGTAGACTTCCCAATAGCGCGCCTTTTTGCCTTTTAACATTGACCCAAGCCCGCCAGAGACTTGGATCATGCC
>CAZQMR010000010.1:0-33510 GCA_964594465.1 uncultured Rhodobacterales bacterium | reverse complement strand
GATCTCAAGCGGCTTGCCTGCTTCAACAGCTACTGCGGCACGTGTGCGCATATCTCGTGATCCTCCCAAATCCGGCGTCTCTTATATCGTTCTTATAAACCAATATGAATGCAACCGTATACAGTCACAATTAAGACCATAGTTTGTATTGGCGTAGGTGGACTTCGCGGCACCAATCCAACATACTTTGCATCAGGAGGCGCAGCAAATGTCTAAGATGAAGACTATTGTGGTTACAATTTTGGCACTAGGTATGGGATTGCCTGCAGTCTCAGCTGATTTCTCCGATCCTACTTGGCCTTGCGTACAACGCAAGGTAGAAAATCTATCCCTTGGGTTGATGTGGCCCTTTCCAGTGGATGATAGCCAAAAAATTGCGGACGAAGCCCTGCAAAAAAGGGCGGGCGACCTTGCAGACGCTTTTGCGCTTCGGCGGATCGAATTGGATGATCTGCGCCCTCAAGCACAAGCCTTGGCCGAATCGGCAGGTGGTGACGCGGTTGTCTTGGGGCAGATTTTTGCGAGAAGCTTTGGCACGTTGAACAAGCGGCGCACGAGAATCATCGCTGGTATCGGTGACTTTTCATTGAGCCAGATTGCGCTTGCGGATCAAATTGAGGGCGCGCGCGTTGAAATGACCGCGTTGATGAGCGCCGAAAACCCGGATTTTGACAAAGTTGATAAGCTGGAGGAACAGCTTGATTGGGATCAGTTAATTCACTCAGACCGACAGCGCAACATTCAGTATTTGTGCGAGAGCCCGGTTTTGATTGAACGGCGGTTGTTTGAGATTGCACAAATGCTGCGGACCTTTGTGACTGAGCAAAACTGACCCCAAAACAAGCCATTTGGCGGTCACATCTTGGTGAGCCGCGAGACGCCGACTTTGATCTTTATTTCTTTTTGCACAAGAATATGGCATCAAGAGCCGTACGCGAAGCATGGAGGAAGTTCACGTGACACGAATTCTTATTGCAACAGCATTGTCCGCACTGCTTTGCGCACCGGTATTTGCAGCCGACAAAATCAAAAATCCACTGACCCAAAGCCCGACATGGGAAGACCTGCGTTTTGACGTGGTTGGGGACGCGACGATTGGCGATGCGACGACACTTTTGACAATTGAAGCACCCTACCGCGCCCATGATGCCGCGACGGTTCCGATTGTTCTAAAGCAGAAAGATGGCGACACGCGGATCACAGCGGCAACTGTTGTTGTTGATGAAAATCCAGCACCAATCGCGGGTGTATTTGCCTTTGGCGAGGCCATGGGCGAACTGGACTTTGAGCTACGTGTTCGGGTCAACCAGTATTCCAATGTCCGCGTGATCGCTCAAACACCTGAAGGATTACACATGGCTGGCCGCTTTGTGAAAGCCTCCGGCGGGTGTTCTGCACCAGCGTCCAGCGATCCTTCGATTGCGCTTGCTGGCATGGGGAAAATGAAACTGCGCAGCTTTGAAAGCACTGCACAGATGTCGACACCGCGCAGCGAAGCGCAGATCATGATCCGCCATCCGAATTACTCCGGTTTGCAGCGGGATCAGATCACGCAACTTTTCGTTCCGGCGCATTTCGTCGACCATATCGAAGTCTGGCAGGGCGAAGATCTGCTGTTTACGATGGATGGTGGTATCTCAATCTCCGAGAACCCGGTTTTCCGCTTTGGCTATAACGACAATGGCGCAACAACGCTGACTGTTAAGGCCACGGACACTGAGGGCAATTCTTGGGAAGTTGAAATGCCCAAGGCTGCTTCGACCTAACAAGCGTTAAGCGATTAACTCTGAAAAACGCGGTCTCAGGGCCGCGTTTTTTTGTGGGTATCGCGTTTGAGCAAGGCGCGCGGCAGCGAAAAAGCGATCCAATGTAAGCTGGAAGCGCTTTAATGCTACTCTTAGAAACAGATGATTTCCGCCTCAGCTTGCGCACGGCGCAGATCCGCCACCATGTTTTCGGCCATTACGGCACTTTGGAAAAACGACATCCGCTCTCCACCAACACGGCGCATAGAGAGCACAGTTTCAGCTTCGAGATATTCATCATAGGTCAGGATCGACGCAATTTCATCGATTGAACAGGCGCAACGATCCAGCATCTCCCGGCTTTGGCCATTGGTGACCATGCAGGCGAACACGTAGTCGGCGCGCGCTGCTGTCGGGTAATCATTAAGCCGGTCCGCAACACTTTGTGCGGCTGCGGGACCAGCGAAGAGCAGAGCGGCGGTGAGTGTCAGATACTTCATTGTGCCGCCTCAAGCCGCTGAAAGTGCAGCTGGGAATTGTAAACGGGTTCAGCCCCTTCGCGGGACGCATTGGCGACAAGGCTAACATACCAACCGGGAACTTCGTTAGACATCGTAACGGTGAGTTCCAGATCGCCAAACCCTTTCATCCGATCCTTGTTCGGGTCATTTGCGAAGGGGTACAGACGGACGGTTTGGGTTTCTACGGTTTTGCCATCAAATTCCGCACTTCCCATCTGAACTTCGGAGGGTTGGATCAGGGCGTCTTTCACACGATTGCGAATGTAATAGGGGCTGCCACCGGCAGCTTCGGCCATGTCGCGCACAATGGATTCGTAGAAATACATGATCATTGGATTGCCAACACTGGCCGGGAACACACCAAGCGACCGGCTTCTCTCTCCTTGTGACAACTTGAGCTGCGCCATGACGGCATTTTGCTCACTTGTCTTGAAGGACAGGGATATCTCGCCGCTGTCGCGCGCGTCGGCGTCTGGCTTTAGCGCATTTTTTACACCGCGGGTATATACCAGCGCGTCACTCTTGTTGACGTCATCAAGCGTTCCATTTCGAAACAGCAAGTCATAGGTCTGCTGTCCATCAAGGGGTGCTGCAAAAGCCGCGCTTGTAGAAAGCAGCAATGCAGCCATTGCGAGACGTAGTGTTTTCTTCATTCTGGTGTCCTCCCGAACATCAAACTATGGTCTTGTTGGGTGCTGTCACTGTCGACTTTTGTCTGTATCGAAAACGGGACGCGCCCGGTGTTCAAGAAAGACGCCCGGTGGCCCTGGACTTTCCAAAACATAAGCGAGCGAAGGCGCGAAAGTTTGACCGGTTTTGTCAGTACAGACATGTCACTGTCATTGATTGCCGTGTGTAAGGCTTTGCTACGATCCGCCGTAATCAGAATGGCCGGGACTGCTGTTTTCGTGATCTTGCGGATGTTGTCAATTGCGCGCAAGCCTGTGTCCCCAAAATCGAGCTCATAATCCGCTAGGATAATGTCCGGCGGCATACCCATGTCCCGAACAAATTCCAGCGCTTCATCTGTGTTTTGAGCCGCCAAAACGCTTGCACCGGATTGCTCCAGCCACTGGGTCGTACTCCACAAAACATCGCGGTCATTCTCTATCACCAGAACGATATAGTCGAGGTCTTCCTCTTGCGTCGAAACCAAAGCAGGGGTTTTTGGCGCATCCCATGGCGCTTGCACACGGTCCATTTCAATGCTCAGAACCGTTCCCACATTTGGCTTTGACCGCAGGCTGAGCTTGTGATCCAAAAGCCGACACGCCCGATCAACCACGGACAGGCCCAGCCCCATGCCCGAGCCGACGGGGACATTATCCGCGCGGGTAAACTCATCAAAAATCCGATTTTGGTCCTTGAGCGCGATACCGATCCCAGTATCCCAAACTTCCAGCACAGCTTTGTCACCCTTCTTGCGACACCCAACCAAAACCCGCCCGCCCGGGTCGGTATACTGGATCGCATTCACGACCAGATTTTGCAGGGATCGCAGCAGATAAATCGGATCGGAATAAACGAATAGCGAGCTTGGCACCATATCGAGGCGCACGCCTTTTTGCTCAGCCATCAGGGTTTGATCGTCGTAAATGCCCTGCATCAAAGACATCAAAGAAACCCGTGTCGGTGAAACCGTATCGGGATCAGCGCTTTCCAGCCGCGAAATATCCAAGAGCGAGCGCAACAGCTGTTCTGCGGAGCCAAAAGCGCGATCAAGCCGGTCGACCATCGTGGCATGCTCGGTATCGCGGGTCGCATTTTGTAGGGTTGAGATCAGCAGTTTGGCGCTATTGATCGGCTGCAAGAGGTCGTGGGACGCGGCAGCCAAGAACCGTGTTTTGGACGAAACTGCCGCCTCCGCGCGCTCCTTTGCAAGGCGCAGTTCTTCCTCGACAACCGCTTTTTTCTGATACTCTTGAACCAGCTCATCATTGGCTTTTGTCAACTCAGCCGTGCGCACATTCACTCGATTTTCGAGCGTTTCAGTCATGCGCGCTTCTAGCGTTACATCCTTGAGCTCAATCAAAAAGCCGCCACCGGGCATTCTATTGGCATGAACATCGATCACGCGGTCAGACCCATGAGCCACACGTTTGCGCAACCAGCCTTTGCCTGCCAAGCTTTTCCACCACCTCCGAATGAAGGGGATGTCTGATTTGCGGATCAAGCGGCGCTGCTTCATGTAATCCAGCAGCGGCTGCATTTGCTGACCTTGGCGCAGCATGGTCTTTGGAACGCCCAGAATTTCACGGAACCGAGCGTTGTGAATAAGCACATCACCAGCATCCGAAACTGTGCAGACCCCAGAACTCATGTTTTGAAAAACCGCCTGAAGGTAATCTGCTTGGCGGTCGATCAGGGTCTTTTGCTCAACTTTGTTGCGCTCAACAATCGACGTGATGTCAATGAGCAGAAGCACAACCACGTTCTCGTTGGACGGTCTGTGGGCATTCATCTGAAACCAACGATTGTCGCTGAATTCCAGAATGACAGTTTTGATTGCTGCGTCCTCGTATCCTGCTTCCAGAACTTGTGCCGCATCATTCAACTTGCCATCGGTCGACACCAAATGCTTACTTTTGGCGATCAGCTCAAAATAATGCTCCAGCGTCAGCCCCGGAACAATATGTTCAGCAATATCAGGTGCGACCCCGGCAAAAAGCTCGTTGCAAAGATCAAGCGTGCCTTCGGTATAAAGTGCGAACCCTTCCTCCATTGAAGACAGAGCATCCACCAAGGCACGCCGTGTTCTGGCTTGCTCGTAGCGAACGCTTTCCAGTTCGTCCTCAGCACGAGCGAGATCCCGGCTTTGGGCGTCAACGCGCTGCTGCAATTCGATGGCGGATTGAAAGGCGCGAAACGCCGATGGCCCCAAGTCTTTCTGACGATTTGCGCGCCGCACAAGTGCATCAATCATTTTCGCCTGTTTGGCGATTTGGATATGCGGTGGGTCGTCGGGATTGGTTTGGGTCATGCCAGCGCACCCTTGGCTGGCTCAAAAAATGCGACCCCAACGAAGGTCTGGTTCATGTGAACACCAGATTGCTGCTCGCCATATGTGTTGAACCCAAACACGCGCCGGTCACGCAACACGTTGGACACATCCTCGGTCATGTTTTTTTGCTCAAACTCAAGACGGCGCAGAGCGCAATCAAATGCCAAAATAAAGTCTGGTTCGTTGTTCTTTTGATCGCGAACGGAAAGACCCGCCTCAAGTGTTGCAATGATTTCCCGGCCGCGCCCCAGCGTCAGGACCAAACCATCGTCGATTGCCGCCAGAAATGACAGGCTGTTATCCTCGGCTGACGCCTCATTGATTGCGCGCACGTAATGGCGGCCATGATGCTGCAACAACATTGGATTTTCAGCGAAGACTTCCGGGGACAATTCATCAACCTTGCACCCAACAAGGCGCGCGTATTCTTCCGCCGCCGGGGCACCGTTGATTTCGTGGACAAGGCGATCATTAGGGTCAGTTTCCGTGATGATCACCTGCTTGCCTTCCGGCAGAAAATGGTCAAAGCCCAATCCTTGAAACTCCAGATGGGTTTCGATCAGCAAAAGCACCGCAGCATTGTCATGGGCCTTGCCATTCTGAAAAACAAAGGTCTGCTTGAATTCAAACCCATCACCCGCAGAACCACCAAAAATCGGCAGATCCTGAAGGACCGTTTCAAGGACCGAAATCAGAATGTCTTCTTGCTTGGACAATCCGTCTGTCAAAAGCAGTGCAAGCCGGTTCCAGTTTGGCGTGTGCCTGAATTTCTCCACAAGACGTTGCGCGCGCTCAGCGACATGGGTTTCAGAAAGCGGACTCAAATCATCAATGAGGAGCGAGGCACAGCGAAAGCTCTGTTTGGAAAACGCGAGCACAAGAAGAGCCTCGGATTCATAGCCCTGTGATGTGATCTGACCCGCTGTTGTGCAGCCAAACACTGGCACACCGCTCAAAGCGTTGCTCAGATGCTCGGCCACTTGGATCGCGTCCAGACTGTTGGGCACAAAGGCCAAAACGAAACAGGTTTCGCGCGCGTCTATGCCATCAGTTGCGCCGCGAACAGCGTCAAACGCATCCAGCTTGGCAGATCTTCCTACTTTTACAAACTCCGGTGCGTTTGGGAAATCCTTGGCCATAACGCTTAGTGGTTCAGGAAGGAACGCGCTTCTGGATCCGATCCACCACTGCGCGACAACGCATCTTCTACCGCCAACACCGCTTGGGTCCGATTTTTGACACCAAGGCGGCGCAGGAGTGCTGTGATATGCGCCTTCACGGTGGCCTCTGCCAGCGAAAGCTCATAAGCAATTTGCTTATTTTGCTTGCCCACACAAATCAGTTTGAGAACTTTTATCTGTTGAGGGGTCAGCGTCGAAAGCTCTGGATTGGCCTGATAGGCGCAAAACTCAGCGTCGGTTTTTGGGTCCACCTGACGATACTCATTTGGCACGTAGGATCGGCCGGAAATGACTTCGCCTACCGCAAATTTGAGCGTCGCAACGGACGCATGTTTTGGCAAAAAGCCCATTGCACCCCGCTGCAAAAGCGACTGGACCAGCTCGTAGGAGGCAAGAGATGAAATCACCAAAACCTTGGCATCTGGCACCCGATCACGCAGCTTTTCAAAGCCGGAAATACCCTTCACATCGGGCAATTTGAGATCGAACATTACGAGGTCAGGTTCAAACCCAGCATCCAGCACTTCAAAGGTTTGTGCCAGAGCAGGGGCGGTTCTGATTTCGCAAGCCTCCAGCGTGCTGTGCAAAGCCTGCGCCATTGCATCGCTGTAAAGCGGATGATCATCCACAATCAAAACACTTGCCTCAGGCGGTGTCGCCTGCGGGACTACCTCTTGCTGCATAACTTGGTCCTCCGACACGGACGCTACCAAGAACATAAATCTTTTCAAGGACTTTAGTGGCTCTTGACGCGCCCAAAGCGTATCAATTTCGGAATGCTGGGCTGGATTCAACTCTGAGCAGAAGAGTCATTGACCTGAAAGTCCCGCGCGAAGAGACGCAGATCCGGTCGTTTGCCGTTTGGATCAAACAGGGCGCAATCCAGTTTCTTGAGCAATCTTTGGCGCTCTGAGCCATCGCCATCACGCAAAACGATCGCCGACGCCACGCGACGCACTTCAAACCCATCGCCTTTTCGTGCGGCGCGACGCATCTTGCGCAACAAGGGATCAAACATTGGCAAACGCTGGCGCAACGCCGTTTGGTCCAGATTGCGGCCCGTCATCAAGAAAAAGGCGCTGCCAGCAAACACTAGCCCCCCCACCAAGGCAAACTGCCAACCGGGCAATTCAACCGGCGCAAGACGTTGCTGACTTGCCGCTTTTTTGGACTGGGGAACAACATCGCCATAGGCAACCCGCTGTGCGGAAATGGTCACGGATCGCGGCTCGCGGACTGACGTGTCGAAATACTCAAAAGAAAGAGGTTCGACGATTGTGGAGGTGTCATTGCTTGGACGAATGGTCCAGCGCCAATACGCATAGGTCACAGGCCCGTGCGGTGTTAGCTCAACCAGCCGCTTTTCCGGATGTGGAAAAATCAAAGCAGACGGCGAAGTAAGCTCGGGCATGGGCGGGATCATTTCAGGTGTCACACCGAGCGCTTCAAGTTGCACAATGCGCAAAACACCTTCGCCATCCGCCAATTGATCCGGCGCATTGGACCAGCTATCGGACACTTTGAGCGCACGCACCGGGAACCACCAATCAGATTGCACAGGCTGGGGTGCGACTGTCAGTGTAAGCGGCTCGGAATAGATCTTGTGGGCAAACCACTCGTCCACCTCATCTGTAAGGGTCAGCTCATGGGTAAACGCTCCGATGGTCAGCGTGCCCGGGGCATCTGGGTAAACCGCCATGCGTCGCGTCAGGACTTTGACCTTCTTTCCATCAAGACGCTCATCTTTCCACGTATCTGGCCCCAGCTGCGCCCAACTGAAACCTTCCAAATCCGGTTGAACGAGGTTTTCGCGCGTAATGTGACGCCGATAGACACCGCGAATTGTGATCAGCACCATCTCACGGGCAAAGGGCGTTTGATCTGGATCATCTAGCGTCACGGAGATTTCGAGCTCTTCGGGCAGCACCGTGAGGGACTGACCAAGTGCTGCGAGTGGCCACAAAAAGCAAAAGGCCAGGGCCAAGAATTTCATCGTGGGTCCTCCGCTTTTGGGGGCGAGATCCCTGCCTTAACCCGGCGCTTATATTCATGGGAAATCCGCGCCTTCATGAACTCGCCTGGCACATCGGAAAGCTGCGTCAGCCAGCGTTTATCTGCTACCATAAACTTGTCGTCAAAAATGCGCCGCACGCCCAGACGCCCACGACTGTCTATCTGGCCCATCCCCATCATAGTCTTGGCGTTGGTCACATCGCTGCCCGTGCCTGAAGCCCGCGCATTGCCACGCGCAATGAAACTGTCTTCTTTAGCACCCGTTTTGCGATTTGAAGTGGCAGCAAGCGCCTCGGGATCGACGCCAAGCCCGGCATAAAAGGCGGCAACCAAATCGAAATTTGCCTGCGCGTTTGGATGTCCTTGCGCGATTGCAATGTCGAAAGCCTCAAGTGCAGCCGCATAATTGCCCGTTTTGGTATGGGCATTGCCAAGGTTGTAAAGCGAACGGGCATTGGCGAAGGCTTCGCCAGCGGCGTCGTATTCACCCGCGCGATAAAGCGCCGTACCTTTCCATTCCGGGTCATCCAAAAAATACGCGGCAAGGCCGGGCATCTGCGCCGACAGCGCAAGTCGGCCAAATGGCGCGGTTCCGCCCAATGCATAGGTCAGCAAACCCGCTGCAAGACAGAGGATGGCCAGCACTCTCATGTTGCGGCCCGCCGAAACATGAGAAGCATCGGGATCAGCGCAAACGCAAGCAAGTAGCGCCCCAAATCCTTCCAGTAGAGCAACGGGTAATTTTGCGCCTCCAACCGCGTGCGCACATCTTCGCGCAAAAGGTTGCTAAAAGCCTCAGACTGATCGCTTGTGAAAACCGCGCCATCTCCTGCAGCAACATGGGTGTGCATATCCGGCGCTGGCTCGTGCAGCGACACAATAGAAAGCCGCGCACCAAGTTCGGCAATTCTGGCCGCATGACGTAAAGAGGCTGCACCAAACCCGGCTCCATCGGTGAACATCACCACATCCCCGGCAATCACATCGGCTTGTTGCAAGATGTCCGCCGCCATTTTGAGCGCACGTTCTGGTCGAGAGCCCTGATCAGGCACGGTATCAGCGTCAATCAAAGATAGGGTCTGGCCCAGTTGCAGATGATCATTGGTCATATCAGTGGCCACATATGCGTCGCCAGAATAGACAATTAGCCCGCCGGGACGTGTGCCAAGTGCAGACAGGCCCAAGCGGCCCATGGTAAGGAACTGGGTCCAACCCGGATCATCCGTAACACTCGGGGAGGCATCAATCAAAAACAGCACCCCATCCAAGTTGCGATACGACAGCGTGTCGCGGCGCTCCACTGCGGGCCCAGCAATCGCAACTAGTGTCAGCGCAATGATGCTGAGGGTCGCAATCAGGGGTCCGCGATTGTTGCGCGGATCAATGCGCCCAAGGGCTGTCATGGCTTGCATCAGTGCGGGATCGGCCGCCTTGTGCCAATCCCCGGCACCGCTGCGCCCGAGCCAAGCCCAACGGGCAAAGACCAAAAGCGGCAGCAGCGCGAGCAGCCAAACCGGCCGCAAAAGCGTGATCTCCAGACCGCTCATATGGGGTTTCTCCAGACCAATATCAGTCCTAGAAATGCGGCCAAACCAGCGGGCCAGAACCAATAGTCGTGATAAATCTCTGCAGCCAAACCGGCGCTGTCGGTTGACTCCAGCTTGTCCAGTGCCGCCGCCACCTCTTGAAGATCCTGCGTGGTTTTTACCCGAAAGCTCTCACCCCCGGAGATCTGCGCAATGGCCTTCAGCGTTGCTGCATCCACAACACCCCGCTCCCCAGCCTCTGCCGTGCTCAGGTCTTTGGGCCCAAGTGCAATCGTGTGAACCCGCACGCCCAATTCTGCCGCCAGTTCAGCAACACCGCGCGGATTGGTTGCCCCGGCATTATTAACCCCATCCGAAAGCAGGATCACAACACGCGACTTGGCCTTGCTGATTGCGAGGCGCTTGAGCGCGATGCCAAGACCATCAGAAATGTTGGTGGCGCGCCCCGAAATGCCGATGGTGGCCTTTTCGATGCGTGTGGCAATTGCTTCCACGTCGAATGTGAACGGAGCAGAAAAATAGGCCTCGGAGCCAAAAACAATCAGCGCCACCCGATCACCGCCACGCCGCCGCGCGAAATCAGCGCCCACAGTTGTGACCGCATCAAAGCGGGTGATTTGCTTGCCATCGAGATAAAAGTCATCGCGCACCATCGAGCCTGAGAGATCCAGAACAATCGCAAGATCGCGACCCGAAACTTTGAGCGCGGGAACCGGTGCCAGATCGCGCGGCCCAGCCAAAGCCAGCAGTAGCAGCGCCCAAATCGCCCAAAGCAAACCCTGTCGCGTGCTGAGGCCCTTAATCCTCACGCCACTGCGCCCCGCTTGAAGCAGCGCCGCACCAATACGCTCAGGCACAACCAACGCGCCGCCCGTCATTGCCTGTGGGCGCAACAATCGTGCCGCCAAAAGCGGGAGCGGCAGCAGGAGAAGCACCCAAGGATCAGCGAGTTCAAACATAGGCCGCGGCCTCTGCCTCCAGCAGTGTCAAATCTGGGCCTGAATTTGGTTGATAAAGCCCCTCAGCCACAGTTTTCTGATACCGTTCGGGATCTTTGGCCCGCAGCCAATGGAGAAGTGCAATGCGGCGATCTTTGGGGGGCAAGGCAAGGATGCCTTGAAGCTGATCCTGCGCGTTTGGCTTTTCTGCCAAGCGCTTGCGACTAAACAGACGCAACAGTCCCGCAATCAGCAGCGCCGCAAACATCGCCAGCGCCACCGCAGCCAAAAGCTCAGCGAACCAGCCACCAGCAGCGTGATTTGGCAATTCAATATCCACCAAACTCTTGAGAAGGGCGTCCTTGCTCATCGCGTGCTCGCTCATGGGGCACCCTCCAGTGGGAAGGCGGCGGCAATACGTCGGGCTGTCGTTTCAACCGCATCGCCCGCATTCACCACCAGCGCCTGACAACCAGCGATCTCGCGCAAAAGACTCGGACTGTCTTGTTTTGAACCGGCCAAATGCACCCGAATATAGCGCCCATCCGGGAGCTTCAGCGGATAGCGCCCCGCTGGAAGTTGTGCAGCATCCGCATCCGTGATCAGCACAAGCTGTGGCACTCTGCGCCGCGCCAGCGCGTCGATGCGCGCGCCCAAACCAGCCCCCGGATTGTCAAACCCGGACGCAATCACGATCTCTGATCCTGCCGGCACAAGACGGTCCGCCCGCAACAATGCCTGATCAAGCTCTAGTGGCGCCGCAGTGGCGCCCTCTCCCCGCGCCAGCGCGCTCAGCCCTGCGGCATGCGCTTGCACAAGCCCCCCAATAACATCCAGCATGCCACGCGCACGGCCGCGCGGCGGAATGGCAATGACATCGGTATCCGTAATCGCCAGCAACCCGATCCGCCCGCCCTGCTCCACAACGGTCCAGCCAACTTGCGTCAGAACTTCTGCTGCAACGACAGACCGAAATGCCCGCTTCAATCCCCAAAACATTGGCGCTCGAAAATCCGCAACCAACAGGGTGATACGATCCCGCTCCTCCTGAAACTGACGCACATGCAAGCGCCCTGTGCGCGCTGTCGTGTTGCGATCCAGCCGCCGGATATCATCACCGGTAACATATTCACGCATATCAGAAACTTCCAAACCGTGCCCTTTGCGCCGCGTTGCAAATCCGCCGGGCAAAGCCGCAAGCACAGGTGCTGCATCAGAATTGATCGCAACACGGCGCAGCGCGATCAAATCCTCTGATCGCAAAACAACGCCTTGGGCTTGCAACGCTTCGCTCACAAGGGCTGCACCTGTTTGAGTATGTCTGCAATCACCTCACGCGGCTTGCGCCCATCGGCAACCGCCCGCCAAGACAAAACCATGCGATGCGCCAAGGCATCCGGCGCCACCTCCGCGACATCTTCCGGCAGCGCAAAATCACGCCCTTGCAGATATGCACGCGCTCTGCCCGCCGCCGCTAAGGCAAGTGATCCACGCGGCGACACTGCGTGCTCGATATCCTGCGCCAACTCTCCGCTGCGGGTCGCCGTAACCAATCGCACAATATAGTCGCGCAACTCATCGGACAAATGAACCGATTGCACAACGCGGCGCGCCTGCGCCAATTCGGTGAGGGACATTTGCGTGCTCGCGGTCGTGCTGTCCTCCATCTCGGCTTCCACCAAATCCAGAATCTGCCGCTCCGTCTTTTGATCCGGCAGTGCAAGAACCACATGCAACAAGAACCGGTCCAGCTGCGCTTCTGGGAGCGGAAAGGTCCCGTCATGTTCGATCGGGTTTTGCGTGGCGACGACCAAAAACGGATCTGGCAACGGATACGTCGCGTTTCCGGCCGTAACTTGCTGCTCCGCCATGGCTTCAAGCAGCGCAGATTGCACCTTAGGCGGCGCGCGGTTGATTTCGTCTACCAATACAAGGTTGTTGAATACCGGACCCGGAACAAATTCAAATGTGCCATCTTGAGGCTTAAAAACCTGTGTTCCGGTCAAATCTGCTGGCATGAGATCAGGCGTACACTGGATCCGCGCAAAACTGCCTTCAACCGCGTCAGACAGCCATTTTACCGCGCGCGTTTTGGCCAAACCGGGCGGCCCTTCGACCAAAAGATGCCCGCCAGACAAAAGCGCAATCAAAAGTCGCTCGATCAGGTCACTATGGCCAACCAGTCCATAGGACAAATGAGCATGTAGCGCCGCAACACCCTTGGGCAGCTGCTCGTTATGTGGTTCCATGTATCCTCCCTACGGCGCTTTTCGCGCTTCGCTGGCGCGAGACTAAGGGTATTCTGCTGCGATGTCACATATACCCGAAAGTATCGGGTCAATTTTGACGGGCGCAGTCCGGGTCCAAAATTTCAGTAAACCGGGCGTTGTTGAGCGTGGCAACACTCTGGTCGCGCAATGTTTCAAATTGCTGATCAATGAATTCAAGAAACGCGGGCTCGTTGGTTTGATCAACCGGGGCCTGAGCCACGGCATGCAACATGAAAACATCGAAGGCACATAGTCGAATTGGATTAGATTGCACAAGCGCGCGCATAAATTGACGCGAGTCCCAGGAGAGCCGGTGCAAATTCAAATGCGTCTCTTGCAGCTTGGACAAAAATTCTGCCGCCGGGTTGAACTGCAATACATCCATTCCAAACGTAAAGGACTGATAGAGCTCTTCGAGCAGGATTGACGTGTAAAACGCCCGCTCAAGGGGGCCAAGCTGAGTGAGCGCGGGTTGCTTGACCATAATATGCGTGCCTTTGCCCTTGCGTCCAAAATAGGTCTGCGCTTGCGCAGGAGACGTCACCGCATACTCACGCCCCGCAGGCAAACCGATGTCAAAGACTTGGTTCATCCACTGCAAATCGGCTGAAAACGCGCGATTAGGTGGAAACCCTGAGTAAAGCCGCAGGATGATCACGCGCCCTAGGCCGCACTCTTTGGCATGTTGGCCCGCAACCCTCAGTGCGATGGGTTTGCGGAATGTGTAATCCAGTAGGTCCAAAAACGCATCCAGAACCCGTTTGGTGTTAGGATGCGGCGCATCGCCCACAAGGCAAATCGTAGCACCCGCAAAGTCGCGTCCGTTGATATGAACGGGGATGCTTTTGTCTTTGCGAACGGCCACCCGCAATTTGTAATTCCAACCCTTTTTGGCCAGTTCGAGATAGTCGGTCTTTTGTGACGCGGATGCACTTCCCGGCTGGGTGACAACCAGCACAAGCAGCACAAGCGGGATAAGAAAGAAATTTCGCATTGTTTTAAAGCTAGAGCGTCTATGTTCAGGCGTCCAGTTTTCAGTGCAGGGGTCTTTGCCGCGCTCACACAAGTTTGTTTTTTGGTGAAGAAAAGTCTGATGCCGTGGTTTTGGAATATATTCCCGAACACGAAGTCAGATACCGCCCGCCCCCTAGAACAGAATTCTCCTGCAGGACATCAGCGCAGAAAATTGTACCGTTTCGGCAGTTTGACTCAGCCACCCCTAACAGTCCACCACAGGCCGTCCTTATGAAAGGTGGAAAACTGATGCTTCTTGAGTCCTTTGGCATAGAAATGGAAATGTCCCAGACCCAGCTATTGCTTGGCCTCGTGCTGGGCGCAATTTTTGGTGTTGCGGCTCAGATCTCTCGCTTTTGTTTGCGCCGCGCTGTTGCAGGGGCACCTCAAGAGCAGGGGTCGGCGCGGGGCGTTTGGCTCATTGCCTTGTTTTTCGCGATCCTGTCGTTTCAGGCGTTAAGCGCCTTTGGGCTTGTTGAGCTTGGCGATCACAGGTTTTTGTCAACCAGCATCCCCCTTGCTGCAATCACACTTGGCGGGCTCGCCTTTGGGGCCGGTATGGTGCTGACACGCGGATGCATTTCGCGTCTGACCATTTTAGGTGCTTCGGGCAACCTTCGTGCGCTGACCGTCATCGCAGTGTTCGCAATCACCGCGCATGCCACATTAAAAGGTGTGTTTTCCGATTTGCGCACGTCACTTGGCAGCGCAACCGTCGAGGCCCCGGCGGCCACGTTGGGCGAGCTTTTGGGAAGTGCTGAAATCGCCGCCGCACTCGTTTTGGGGGCCACGGCTCTGATCATTTGGCGCCTGCGCCCAAGCCTGAGCCTTGGAATTTTCGCGGCCCTTATTGGCGTCACGGCAGCCCTCGGTTGGTCCGCAACAAGTGTTTTGTTTCTCGATGACTTTGACCCCGCACCCGTGCAATCGCTCTCCTTCACGCTGCCGTGGAGCGAAGGTCTGTTCTGGATTGTTGCCTCAAGCTCCATTCCGGCGCGTTTCGGCGTCGGCCTTGTAGGCGGGGTTCTCGCAGGCGCTTTTGTGGCGGCCCTGTTGCGCGGTGAATTCAAATGGCAGAGCTTTGAAAGCCCAGCACAAACCGGGCGCTACATTGCCGGTGGCGTGCTTATGGGCTTTGGCGGTGTGCTTGCAGGCGGCTGCACTCTTGGCGCGGGCCTGTCTGGCACCGCGACGCTGAGCTTTGCAGCGATTGCAGCACTTGTGTCAATCATCGCAGGCGCTGTGATGACACGCAGCCTTCTGGATCGCAGCTGGTCCAGCGCACTGCCCAGATCCAAGCAAGCAGCTTCAGCCTAAGACTTTTAGAACCCAGTGATAGCGCGTTCAACGCGCTGCACTGCTTGGCGCAACACCGGCAACAGCTCGTCACGTCGATCAGATGTCAGATCATCTTGCTGCAAGGCCAAGGCAATACATCCTGTTGGATTGCCGGGTTTCTGGAAAAACGGCATGGCAAGGCTCGCAACACCCGCCTCAAAACTATTGCGCGTATGGGAATAGCCAAGAGCACAGAAATCGACAGACAAACGCTCCAACTCCGCCTTCGTCGTCGTGGTTTCGGGTGCCAGTTTCGCACGCTCCAACGCATAAATCGCCTCTGCCGTTTTTGCGGTTGAGAATGCAAGAAACGCAAGACCGGACGCGGTCGCATGATAGTTCAACAACTCGGATGGGACGATGTTTATGACCCGTCCCCGGTTTGGCAGCTTATGGGCGATCGTCATCATGCCCGCCTGCCCCGGAATGCTCGCATGGGCGGTCTCGTTGGTTTGCGTGACCAGCCAGTCAACCGCATCTTGGGCCGCTTTTGCCAGTGGAAATGCGGCCTCGCGAATGCTGGCCAAGCGCAGAAATCCATGGCCAAGGCGATACTTGCGCGTATCCTCCGACTGCTCGATAAACCCATGCTTGGCCATTGCCACAAGCAACCGTCGCGTGGCCGCTTTGTCGATACCCGCCATTCGCGACAGCTCGCTCAGCCCGATCTCTGACTGCGACAGCGAAAACTGGTCCAGAACAGTGAAGGCTTTGTCCACGGTTTTCATTTTTGTGCATTCCCGAGCATTTTCACAACTTGCTGCAATTTACACCATTGGTGACAATACCGGAACAAAGTTCCTCAACACAAACAAAGAAAAAAGCTCAGACCACAATAGTCCCATCCGCACACCACCCATCAAAAATAGCCAAAGCCGCATCGACAAAAGCCTGATCATTGATATGGCACTCAAGCTCGGTGAACTGTATTGGATCGGTCATAACGGACCGCATCTCATCACAAAACTCCGCAAGCCCCTCTGGATCATACGCGACGTCGCCCGGCTTGTCCCACTCTTCAACCCCTTGATTTGGCAAGAGCACATGCGCAGGCGCAGTCGTCATAGCTTGTTTGATCCGCTTGGCCATTTCCTGCGCCGACTGCCGCCGTTCTGCAGCATTTAGGCCGGATGATTTGATTAGGCGATTATGGGCATGAAACGGGCGGTCGCTATATTGCTCAGGAATGTCCTGCCAGCCCGCGAAATCAATCAAGTCGATGCAGCCGGGCGCGTAGATCTGCGGAATGCCTGCGGCCCCTGCATTGAGCATTCGATCCGTCCCCGCATGAGCCACCGAGCCCGCCAACAGGTTCACCAGCTCTGGCATCGCAAAATCCATCACACAGACAAACCCGCCTTCGCGCGCAATGCTCTCGAACGCCATCCCGCCCATGCCGGTTGCATGAAAAATGGCAACTTCAAAGCCGCGCTCTTCCAGTGCCGGCTTGAGGCCCTTCATGTATTTCAAACAAGACGAGCCAAGCGACGTCATCCCCACAGTGGGCCGCGCCTTTGTGGGTGGCTCGACCGCGCGCGCCGCGCCAAGTACTGCGCCTGCCGCTTGGCTGAGCGAGGATTTGCAGATCGAATTCAGCCCATAAAGCCCACCGGCCCAAAGGATCATCTGAATATCAGCCGACAGCCGCGCAGGCTCGATCAAATGGGAAAAGGCAATGGTGGAGACCACATATTTGGGCACTCCAAGTGGCAGCGCGTCGCAGATGTCAAGCGCCACATCCGTGCCCATAGACCCGCCAAGAATTACCACCCCGTCAAACTTGCCCTCGCCGTGCAACCGGCTCGCAAGCGCACGCGCGCCTGTTGCCATGATTTGCATCGCCGTGTTTTCGTCGCCACTCGCGATGGCCGCGTCAATCGTGCTTCCCCCGGCCCTTGCTACGTCATGCTTGGAGTAATCCACCGGGTGCCCAGGATCCCCCAGCACTGAGATATCCATGGCTAAAACACCGCCACCAATGGCCCGCACGCGCTCGGCCATATATTCCAGCTCATCGTTCTTGGTGTCATATGTCCCAACGATCAGAATGGTCTTGTCGCTCATGGCGCACCTCCCTGTTCAGCAGCGATCAGGCCGCCGCCAGTCCCTTGTCCAACGCAGTCAAGATTTCTGCCGTATCTTCAGCCGTTAAAACAAGAGGCGGCGACAGGATCAGGTTCGGGCCAGATACCCGCACCATAACACCGGCCGCATGGGTCGCTTCAAAAATGCGTTTCGTCGTGGCCGCATCAGCAGGGGTTTTGTTTGCTTGATCAGAAACAAGCTCCATCGCACACATCAACCCCACACCACCGCGCACATCGCCAATCACATCATGCTTTTGCTGAAGCTTTTGGAGGCCCGCAAACAGCTCGTCCCCCCGCGCCGCCGCATTCTTATGCACTTGCAAACGCTCGGTTTCTTTGAGGCACGCAATTGCCGCAGCCGCGCCCACCGGATGGCCCGAATAGGTATAGCCGCTTGCAACATTGGCACGCCCCGTTTCATCCTGCTCAAAGGCTTCCGCAACGTGATCCGCGATCATCACCGCGCCAAACGGGAAATACCCATTGGTTATCGCTTTTGCCGTCACCGCAAAATCCGGTTTGACCCCCCAATGTCGCGCGCCAGACCAAGAGCCAGTGCGCCCATAGCCCGTGATCACCTCGTCTGCGATCAGCAAGATGCCGTGTCGATCACAAATGTCTCGTACACCCGGCATGAAGCTTGGATGCGGCGGAATAACGCCCCCAGCGCCCAGAACCGGCTCCATGATGAAGGCTGCAATCGTGGCCGCACCCTGAAATCCGATCTCGTCCTCTAGGGCATTTAGGCAAAGCTGCGTCAGTTTTTCAGGGTCCGTTTCATTGAACGGATTGCGATAGGTGTAGGGGGCCGGAATATGGAAACAGCCGGGCATCAGCGGTTCGTATTGCACCCGAAAATTGGAGTTGCCGTTGACCGAAGCCCCACCCATATGCGTGCCGTGATACCCCTTTTTGAGGCTCAGAAATTTCGTGCGGCCGGCCTCGCCACGCACCTTGTGATATTGCCTTGCCAAACGCAGCGCGATCTCAACACCATCAGACCCACCGGATGTGAAAAAGGCGCGGCTCAGGCCATCAGGCTCAAAGAAATCCCGCAGCATGTAGCTCAGCTCGATCACCGCATCATTGGAGGTGCCGCGAAACGTTGAGTAATACGGCAATTGATCCAATTGGGCCGCAATGGCTTGTTTTATCGGAGCACAGGAGTAGCCCAGATTAACATTCCAAAGACCACCAACGGCATCAATTGTTTCAGCACCATCGACATCGGTGATGCGCACACCTTTGCCGCCTGTGATGATCTTAGGCGGATTGGCAAGACTATCTGCTGGATGCGCCATGGGATGCCACATGTGGCGCGCGTTATTTTCCTTTAGGAAGTTTTCGTCTTTCATCCTGTGTCCTCATGTCATGCGGGCGATACGTGATCCTAGGCAGCATTGTTGACAGACCTTGGTTTCTAGATCAATTTGTTTGACACCATCGGTGTGAATATCGCACCAAATTCTTTTCAGGGAGACACACATGAAAAAGCTACTAATCGCTGGGGTCGCTGCCCTTGCTGCACTGCTACCTCTGTCCGCACAGGCAGAATACCCAGAAAAGCCGGTTCAGTTTGTTGTGCCTTGGCCACCGGGTGATGCAGAAGATATTCTGACACGGATGATTGCCGATGACTTTCAAAAGAAATACGGCGTGTCGGCAGCAGTTGTGAACAAGCCCGGCGGCGGCGGCGGTCCCTTCCCCGGTGCGGTTGAAGTGGCCAATGCGCCTGCGGATGGTTACACCGTTGGCTCTTTCATTTTGGCGGTCCCAATCATCGGGCCAAATATTGGCATTCCAGCCCTTAGCCCAAACCCCTTTGAGCCCCTTGGATCGTTTTTGACCTATCCCTTTGTCGTCGCCGCAGGCGGTGACGCCCCTTACAAAACCATCGATGAACTCGCAGCTTATGCAAAGGATAACAAAGTCACGCTTGGGCATTTCGGCGCACCGCTGATCCCGACCAAAGTGACCTTTGCGATGGCCAAAAAGAAGGGCTTCGCGTTTGCCTCCGACGCCGCATTCGACGCCCTTGATTGCAACACATTGGCTTCCGGCGATGCAGATGTGATCAACACCACGCTGCAGCTCATTCTCCCCTGTCTTGATAAAGTTAACGTGCTCGCCTCCATTGGTGGGGAGCGTATTGGCCTCACGCCGGACACACCAACCATGGGTGAGATTGACCCGGATTTGACGCTGGCGCTGTGGAATGGCTTGTTTGTCCACAAAGACACGCCCATGGAAGCGCGCGAAAAGATCATTGCGGTTGCCAAAGAGACAATGATGTCCGACCGCGCCAAAGAGTTTATGCAAAACACGGGCGCTTTGGTTTATTGGAAAGATGCAGCCCAAACCACGGCACAAGTTGCAGCTGATACCCAAGCTCTTGGCAAGGTCAACGCGATGCTTGAGTAAGCGATCACCCTGAAACGCTTCATCTTAAACACCCTCGCCAATGTCCCAAAACGCCTTTGATGCGTTGACGGACGTTGGCGACAAATTTCCAGAAAAAGTACCCAATTTGGGGCCTAAGCGCTTTTCTCCTTGGTTATTTGAAACCGATTATTTTTCAATCTGTTATACCCTTTTGAATCCTTACTATTTCCAGTGACACACTATTGCGCCGCCCATTTTGGGCTTTGACGCAAAGTTGAGTGAAATCTTAGAAACAATGCCAGCGCCCATTAATTTGGAACAAAGAAAACGAGCATACTTCTCACTTCCAAACTTTCGGAGTGAGGTCCAAAATGAATGCTATTCGCGCGTCTCTATCAACTAAGATCGCCATTATCGCGACACTGAGTTTTGTCTTTGTGTTCTGCGTCGCAGCAACAGTCGCCTATTTTGAGACCAAGTGGCTTATACAAGACAACAGCGATATCACAATCGAGCGTGCCAACCAAACTGCGGTTCGCAACCTCAAAGACCTCCTTCAAGGCGTTGAGGACGATATTTCGTTTCTCAATAACTCCGAAAACATCCATGCGGCGATGAAGGAGTTCAATTGGGAGTACAAAAGCTACGGAGCAAATCCCAGCGCGGAGCTGCAAGAGAGCTATGTCACCAATAACCCTCATGAGCATCATGATCGGCATCTGATGGACCGCGGCGAAGGGGTGCAAGGCTACCACAATGCCCATGAGGCTCATCATCCAACCATTCGCCACTTTCTTAAGATAAACGGCTATTACGATCTGTTTTTGATCAACAATGATGGCGACGTGATATACTCGGTTCATAAAGAAGCCGATTTTGCGACCAATCTTGTCGACGGCGAATTTGCCAATTCTGATTTGGGCGCAGTCTTTCGCGAAGCAGCAGCCAGCTCGGACCCTGATTTCGTTTCGTTTCGCGACTACAAACCTTATGAGGCCTCCACTGGCGATGTCGCAAGTTTCATGGGCCAAGCCATTTGGGAAAAGGGCAAAAAGATTGGCGTTTTGGTCATCCAAATGCCCGTTAAGCGGATCAGTACCATTTTCCAAACACTCTCGGATGAGCATTCCCTATCATATGTCGTCAGAGGCGATGGCCTCCTGCTGGTTGATCTGAAAGAAACACCTGAGAATGACCGTCTCAATCTGGGCCTGCCGTTTTTGCCAAAGGAAATGGAAGCGGGTGTTGTTTTGCAACGCGACGCAGGCATTTTGTCAAAACCGGTGAGCATCGAAATGAAGCCCGTCTATTTTCACGGTGCTAAATGGTATGTTTTCACCGAGCGAGACACTGCAATCATGCAAAACCGTGTGGCCTCAATTGTCTCTGACATGGCATTGCACAGCACGCCTGTGCTTCTGGGCCTCGCATTGCTGGGGTGGTTTGGGGTTAGCCGGGGTGTGAAACCAGTGACCGCGCTCGCAACTTCCATTTCCGATGCGGCTGAAGGCAAAGCCACCACTGTTCCAATGCTGGATCGCAGCGATGAGCTGGGCAATCTGGCACGATCCTTTGAAATTGTGCATGGTCAGATGCTGCGCTCGCAGCAGGTTGAATTTGCGATCGGCTCGTCTGCCACGCCTGCGTTGATTGTCAATGAAAAAGACCAGATTGTGTTCGCGAACCCGTCAATGAAAGCAATGCTGGACGCGAGCAGCAAATACTTCCGCTCCGTTATGGGACCACAATTTGACGAAGACATCATTGGCAAAACCCTTGCTGACTTCCGGCTATCAGTGGACCCACATCAATCGACGGCA
Source organism: uncultured Rhodobacterales bacterium (assembly GCA_964594465.1). Taxonomy (GTDB): domain Bacteria; phylum Pseudomonadota; class Alphaproteobacteria; order Rhodobacterales; family Rhodobacteraceae; genus CAZQMR01. The sequence goes on along the minus strand of CAZQMR010000010.1, from coordinate 11,653 downwards.
ATGGTTGAATTTGATGATCGCAGCTTTAACGTAGCCGTTGCCAATATCAAAAACTCTGAGGGCGACGACCGTGGATATTCCCTGGAATGGGAAGAAGTCACCGAGCGTCTGGCAATTGAAAAGCAGGTTGCCTCAGTCATTGAAAAAGCCGCGTCCGGCAATTTCGATGAGCGCCTGAACGTAGACAGCGAAGATGAATTCATCTCTACCATTACCACAGGTATGAACCGCATCTCGTCCATTGTTTCTAACTTTCTGGGTGAAACCATTGACCTGTTTGATGCGGTCGCTGAGGGCGATTTGTCCAAGCGCATTGCATCAGACTATGAGGGCACCTTGGAAACAGCTGCCAAAGGCATGAACACATCAATTGCCGATCTCAACGAAGAGCATAACAAATCTGCACGTAGAACAGTTGCCTTGGACAATATCCAAGTCAGCACGATCATTTGCGACAAAGAAGGCACCATCGCCTTTGCAAACAAAGCTTGCCACAAACTGTTCTCACAGAAACTGGGCATCACTGCAAAGCTGCCTAAGCCGGAGCTGATTGGGAATACGCTGCAAAGCCTATGCTCGGTCACGGGGGCTGACTTCAATGATTACCATGGCGCTCAAGGCCATCAGGAGATGGAATTCGATTACGAAGGAGCGGCGTTGAAATTAAGCGTCACGCCAGCCTTTGATGCAGATAATGAACATATCGGATTTTGCACACAATGGGTCGACGAAACATCCGTCAAATCCATCGAACGTCAGATTTCGGCAGTGATTGCGGATGCCACAAACGGCAACTTTGGCAAACGTATCAAGATGGAAACAACAGATCCGTTCCGCAAGTCGATGATGGCAGGAATGAACCAAATCAGTGATGTTGTGTCGGAATTTTTACATGAAATCAGCACTGCAACTAGCGCTCTGGCCAAAGGCAATCTAAGCCATAATGTTGTGAAAGAATTCAATGGTGATTTTGGATCCGCAGTCGGCAATCTCAACGAGGCCACAACCAATCTCAGAACGTTGATTGCTACGGTCAAAACCAGTGCAGTCGAGTTGGATAAAACGGCGGAAACAGCCACCAATGACAGCAACGAGCTTTCGGATCGTGCAGTCAATCAGGCGGCCTCGATTGAGCAAACCTCTGCCGCTCTTGAAGAAATTCGCATCACGACCAAAAACACCAACGAATATGTCACGACCGCAACTGACAAGGTTCAATCGGTCAACTCATTGGCTGAATCTGGTTTGACCATTGCGGAAAAAGCAGTCGCGGCGATCCATGAGATTGAGGAAAATGCGAGCAAGATCTCGGAATTTGCGGAAGTGGTCAATCAGATCGCTTTCCAGACCAATTTGCTGGCCCTGAACGCCTCCGTGGAAGCGGCGCGCGCGGGGGATGCAGGTAAGGGATTTGCGGTGGTTGCAAACGAGGTGCGGACACTTGCCAGCCGTTCGCATTCTGCCTCTGAGGATATCGCAAAGCTGATTTCTGACAGTTCCCACAGCGTCGGCAATGGTGTGAATTTGGTCACCAAGACCGGTGAGGTCCTGAGCGACATTGAGGGCTCTGTGGCCGAGATGTCTGACATGTTGGACAATATCAACACAGCAAGCACGGAGCAAAGTGGTGGTATCTCTGAAATCAGTGAAGCCATCAGTCAAATCGACGGAATTACGCAGAACAACAGCGTGCTGGCCAGCAAAACCGCGACCAATGCCTCAACGGTCCGTGATCGTGCGGTCGAACTGACCACGCGCATGAACACCTTCGACATTGGCAATGAAACCTACATTTTAACGTCTGAGGCCAATAGCGGTTCCAAGCCCAAGAGCAAGGAATGGGAGCAGGAGTTTTCAGCCGACGACACCCAAGCCCTCATAACGCAAGCGCTTAATGAACAATCTGGCAGTCAAAGTGAGGGGTTCGATCTGAGCGCGCTGACCGGCACTGATGACGAATGGACTGACTTTTAGAAGTATCAATTGACTTAGGCCCGCAAACTTAAACGGAAAAGGGGATTTTTTGTGATCAGGGTAGGGATTATCGAGGACTCTAAGGCAATCCAACTGTTGATGAAGAAGATTCTGGACGCAAACATCAAGGTTGAGGTTGCCTGGAGCGCCATGAACACGACTGAGGCACGGCGGCTCCTTGCAGAAACGAAACCAGATGTTCTGACATTGGACATCAATTTGCCCGGCGAAAACGGTTTGGATTTTCTAACGGCGAGCAAAGACCAATCTTTGCCACCTACGATCACGGTCTCATCCCTGACTGCAACGGGGACTGCGGTCGCCATCGAGGCTTTGAAACGCGGTGCGGTGGATACGATTGTGAAGCCGCAAAGCAAGGAGGATGTGCGCCGCTTCGCGCGCGAACTATCCACAAAGGTCGTAGGCTGTGGCACGTCCAAGACCATAAAAAACGCCCGCAAATTCTTGCGTCGAGACCAGGAAATGACGAAACCTCTCAAGCGGATTGAGGTGATCGGCATTGTGTCTTCTACTGGCGGGTGGCGATCCATAAATGATCTGCTGATTGGTTTGACCGAAAAAGCCCCGCCGGTTTTGATCGTTCAGCATATTGAACCAGCCTTTGCGCCGAAATTTTGTGAGCGCATCAATCAGGCGCATCCGTTTGATGTGGCGATTGCCAAGCCCAATGAAGTGCTTAAGCGCGGCATGGTGCGTCTTGCGCCACCGGGGTTTCATATCAGCGCCAAACGCAGCGGTTTGAACAAGGTTGTGGATCTTATCCCCAGCGTGCCGGGCGATTTGATTATTCCTTGCGGGGATATTCTGTTGTCAAAACTGGCCGAGGAATTTGGCGGCAACCTAATTGGTGCGGTTCTGACGGGCATGGGGACCGATGGGGCCGAGGGGTTGCTGAAGATTTTTAAGGCCAATGGGTTGTGTTTTGGGGAATCTGAGGCCTCCTGCACAATTTATGGCATGCCCAAAGAGGCCAAAAAGAAAAACCCACACCTGAATGAAATGACCGCCGTTGAAATTGGAAACGAGATATCCAAAATTCTAGGCTTCAACAGAAAAACACACTGACCTGTTATGGGCCCCTAACTGGATGAGATGACGACCAGTCGATCCACGGGGCCCATTTCAAGTTCGACTTGCGTGATCAGCTCGGCTGCCAGGTGAGTTTGAATGTAATGGGCCACAAATCCTGAACTGGCTTTGAGTGTTAGCACACCGTTGTCAAAACTCTCTTTGGTGACATGGGCGTACCAATTGGCATAAGAGCTGGGAGCCTTGTTTCGAAGATTGGATAGAACTGCACGCCACCCCCCCTGCCCTTCTGGCTCTGGGGTTGCACGGAAATCGACTTTGACCACGGTTGCGGGACGTTCTGGTTGGCTGCCGGACATGCGTTCAGCGAAGTCAGGACCAACATCGCCCCATAGTTCAGCCGTGCTGCGGTAGATTTCAGGTATGTTGAGGCGATAAGCCCCTACCCTGCCGCGCACCCCTTGGCGTTTGCAAATCAGAATACTGGCGGCGCAAAGACGTTTGATCTCCCGCTTAACGGTGCGTTCATTGACACCCCACATACGGGCCATGTCGCGTTGGCCGACACAGAATTCATCTGTGCGCCAATTGTAACGTGCTGTCACCAATGCAATCAAACGCAGCATGGAGGTCTGATGACCTGGAGTTCCATGCATGCCCGAAACGGCAAGGGCTGTCAGCAGATCATACTTCTGAACACCCGAATTGCGTCCGAGAATGCGTTTTGCATCCATGGTTGGAGTCCTGTTTCATAACTGCGCCTCGATAGCGGTCGATCTCGTTGGTGGACCGATTCCTGCTGAGGGTAGTTAGGACTGAAATCGCGTAGTTTGTCAATTGGGTATGAAGAAGAAGAAAATCCCAAAAAACTCTGATTTAAAAGAATTATCTGGTTTATATGGTTAAGGGGGACAGTCTGGTGTCACCCTATGGGGGCTTGGCTGTCACCTTAATGGAGTGTTTTCCAAAATGGCTGTCACCATATTTTGTGTTTAAGCGGCGGCGAGATGCCGTTTTTTCTTGTCTTTTAGCGAATCGGCGCGAAAAACACGGAATTTGAGGTTTTCTGTTTTGCCTTTTTCTACATTCGCGTTATTGACGAGAAAAGAGCAGATAACAAGAGAAAAACCATGCGCGACCACTCCGACCTACAATCTATGAATGAACGCTCGCTTGCGCAGCAGGCGGCTGTGCGGCAGGCGACGTTCTCGCCTTCTGAGGTAAAAACGCTGAGGCCCTTCTCGATTTGGGAGATCAGCCAGTTCATGTTTGATGTGCCTGCCGATACGCTGAGGAAGAAGCTGGCGGATGATCCATCGCTGCCACAGGGCGAGGTGGAGGAGGATGGCCGGCAGCGGTGGTTCTCGCTTGAGGAGATCAATGAGCTGCGCCGCCGTGTGAGATTTCGCGGCAAGGCGCTGTTGCCGGTGCGGCCTAAGGGGCGTGCGATGCGGGTGGCTGTCTCGAATTTTAAGGGCGGCGTTGGCAAAACGGTGGTGGCGCAGCATCTGGCGAATGCGGCAGCGCTCGATGGCTACCGCGTGCTGTGCGTCGATTTTGATCCACAAGCCACGCTGACCCATTCCATGGGGATTTCGGAGGTGAAGGAATGGAACACAGTTTGGGGCATTATGTGCCGGGATTTGTGCCGGGAGGCGGATCGGATCACGGCAAGCTATGACGACCCGGATGACTGCCCCTACCCCTCTAGCGATGAACTGCCGGAGGATGTGCAGAGCATTGGCGCCCAGCGGTTTCAAGATTTCATCCAACCGACCTGCTGGCCGACGATTGATATTATACCGAGCTGTGCCAATGCGGCCTTTGTGGAATTTGCCTCGGCTCAGTATCGGAGCATCCACAAGGCGTGGAGCTTTTTTGGCTGCGTGGCGCGCTATCTCGATGAGCTGCCTGAGGATCAATACGACATCATCATTTTCGACTGCCCCCCGGCGATTGGCTACCAGTCGCTGAATGCGGCTTTTGCAGCGGACATCCTCTATATTCCGAGCGGGCCGGGCTATTGGGAATATGACAGCACGACAAGCTATCTGGGCCAGTTGGGCGATGCGATGGGAGATATTTCGACCGGCTTTGCGGCGCTTGCGGAAGATGCGGGGATCGTGCTGCCCAAGCGGTTCCGCGATATTCGCGTGCTGATGACGCGGTTTGAAGCGGCCAACCCTCTGCACAGTGCGATGATGGATGCGTTTCGAAATGTGTTTGGCGCGGATGTTTGCCAGAACTCGATTGAGATGACCCGGGCTGTGGAACAGTCGGGGCGGTTTCAGATGTCAGTTTATGAGCAGGATTATCGGCAGATGACGCGGGAGACTTGGAAGCGTGCGCGCCAGAGCTTTGATCGGGCGTATCGTGAATTTCATGAGACGGTCATGCGGGCCTGGACTGCGGATGAGGAGGATGCGTGATGGTGAGCAAGAACAAATTTGGATTTGATCCGCTGGAAACCAAGGCTGTTGCTCCCAAGCGTGAACGTGCGCCCGGCCCTATGGGCGCGGCTGTGCGCGAGGCGGCGGAAAGCTTGAGCGAGGCGACGGAGGCCAAGGTTGAGCAGCGCCGACAGAATGCAGCGGATGCTAAGGAATATCGCGCGGCGCAGGTTGAGGGGCGGGTTTTGATGACCTTGCCGCTGGCGGAGGTGCATACGGATGATCTGCCGCGCGATCGTTTGGAGTTGGAGAATGTTGCGGCCTCGGTTGAGATGGAGGAGCTGAAGTCTTCGATTGTGGCGCGGGGCCAAAAGGAGCCGGTTGAGGTTTATGAGGGTGAAGACGGGCGTTACCAGCTGAAGAAGGGCTGGCGGCGATTTACGGCGCTGTCGCAGCTTTCAGAGGAAACTGGCGAGGCGCAGTATGGCGAGATTATCGCGCGGCTGGCAGCGCCCGGTGAGGTGCGGATCTCGCGCTATATCGACATGGTTGAAGAGAATGTCGTCCGCGAGGATCTGAGCTTTGCGGAGATGGCACAGGTGGCGATTGTTGCTGCGGGCGATGGTGAGATCGGTGAGAGTGATCCTGAGGCACTGGTGCTGCGGCTCTATGGCAATCTGCATAAGATGAAGCGGAGTTATATCCGCGCCTTTGTGCAATTGCTGGTGGCCTGCGGGGATTGTTTGCAGTGGCCAAAGGATGTAGCGCGCAATCTTGGGGTGGATGTGGTGCGCCAGATTAAGTCCGGTGAGGTGGATGTGGAGGCGCTTCGCGATGCGCTGGCGCGGTGCAATTCGCGCGAGGAGCAGGCGGGTGTGCTTGGTGCGTTTGCTAAGCCTGCCAAGGTTGTGGGGGAGGCGCGGGCGCCGCGTGAGAAGTTTGAGTTCCATGTGGAGGGGCTGAAGGTGACGGCGCGCAAGGGGGAATGCCGGATTGTTGGGGCTGTGGATTACACGGAAGTGCCGCGGGATCAGCTTGAGGCGGCGGTTCGGGCGTTTGAGGCGGCTTTGCGGGGGCGGTGAGGGTTGCGGTAACCCGTGGGTTACCGTGAGTGGCTTTGTTTTGTTGGAGTTTGAGGCGGTAACCCACGGGTTACCGCCTTTTCTTTTGGAGTTTTTGGGGTTGTGCAGATGCGGCACAAACATGATGCAAAGGCTGCACGGGGTGAAGGGGCAGCCTCCGGCGGGGATATTTTGAGAAAGTGATGTTGGGGGGGTCAGGCTTCGTGGCGGTTGGAGAAGAGTTCCCAGCCGAAGCGGGCGCGGATCGCGAGGTCTAGGAAGGGACGCGGGGGCAGGGGGGATGGCTCGCCGAGCGCGAGCATGTCTGTGATGAGGGGGTTGTCTTGGTTGCTGGCAAGGTCGGCGGCGAGCATTCCGGAGAAGGTGCCTTTGGTGATACCCACGGCGTTTTGGCAGGTGGCGGCCCAGATGTTGCTTACCACTTGGCCAAAGCCGGGCGCGGAGTTTTTGGTCAAGGCAACGAAGCCTGCCCATGTGTGCTCGACTTTGACGTCAGCGATTGCGGGGAAACGTTCGGCGAGCAGGCGTTGATGGGTGGCTTTGGTTTGCGTCATTTGGGCTGGCGTGACGCGTTGGTTGGGGGCGTAGCTGAGGCCTTGGCGGATCAGGATGCGGTGGTCGTTGGTGTAGCGCATGGTGATGCCGGCAAACGCGTTGGCGGGTGTGAGGCCCCAGGGTTTGGGCACGTCATAGGCCGCCTGTTGTGCTGGGGTAAGGGGTTCTGAGATGGAGCCAAAGCCTGCCAGGTGGATGATGCGGTTTTTGAAATGGCCGAATTGTTCGGCGAAACCGTTGGCGGCGAGGATCATTTTGGGCGCGCGGATGGAGCCTGCTGGGGTGGTGAGCGTGATGCCGTTTTGGTTTTCGAAGGTGGTGACGGGCGAGTTTTCATAGAGGGTGACGTTGGCGGGCAGGGTGTCGGCGAGGCCGCGCACGAGGGCGGCGGGATTTAGGAGGGCGCCGCCGGGGGTGTAGATGGCGGAGGTGAAATGGGTCGAGCCGAGGCGGCGCGCGAGGTCTTCGCCGTGGACCCACTCGAACGGCTCACCTAGGGCGGAGAGTTCGCGTTCGAGCGGGCGTAGCACTTGCTCGACGCCGCGCGGGGATACGGCGGCGTGGTATTTGCCGTCTTTAGACCAGTCGCAGGGGATGGCGTGGGTTTCAACGGTTTGCTCGAGGGCTGAAATAGCGCTGCGGGCGAGGCGCATGAAGCGCTGGGGGCCTTCCAGTTCTTCAAGCGAGGAGCCGACATTATGGGGCAGGTCGATGGCGAAACCGGAATTGCGCCCCGATGCGTTTTCGCCTGCTTGGCCTGCCTCAATCACGGCAATGTGCTGATCGGGGTGCAATTCGGCGAGGCGGCGGGCGGCAGCGAGGCCAGCATAGCCGCTTCCTAGGATGACCCAATCTGCTTTTACGTCGCTGCTTAGCGCCGGTTTTGCGGTGCGCGGCGGCAGGATGCCGGACCAGCCGTTGGTTTTGTCGTCTTTGGGGAGGCGTGCGATTCTCATGGGGCTCAGGCCTCCTCGGCCCAGTTGGCGGGATGGATGGCGTAGAAGAGCAAGGCGCTTTGGGACTGGTAGCGCAGCTTGGTGCCTTTGGGGAGCCAGAGTGTGTCCATGGGGTTGAGGTGGTGGGTTTGGGTTTCCGTGACGACGGTGAATTGGCCCTCGAGCACCAACACCACTTCGTCGTAGCGGATCTGCCAGGGGATGTCGGCGTTGGTCATGCGCACGAAACCGGTGCCCAGTGGCGTATTCAAGGACGTGCCGGAGACCTCAACCGCTTGGGCCATCTCGCCATATTCAAAGCGGGGGGTGAATTTCAGCGTATCAAAGGGGATGCTTTTTGCGGGCATGAGATTCTTTCCTTTTGACAGAAACGTACAAGGGTGTATGGAACGAGACAACCCTCTCTGGTTTGGAGCCAAAATGACCGCCTTGAAGAAACTGAAGCAGCCGCAGCTTGTGAGTGAAGATTGGGCTGAGACTGCTATCGAGGCGCTGATTGAGGGCGGTGTGGAGCTGGTGCAGATCACGGAATTGGCGCGTCGGCTTAGCATCACGCGGGGCAGCTTCTATTGGCATTTTGAGAACCGGGACGACTTGTTGGCCAGTGTGCTGATGACATGGCGTGCGCGCAATACGGGCGTGATGCTGGAGGCGCTACGGGAGGCGGAGACGCTCGACGCAGGGTTGCTGAGCTTGTTTGATGTCTGGGTGGACAACACGCGGTTTGATCCGGCACTGGATGCCGCCATTCGGGATTGGGGGCGACGATCCGCCCACGTGGCAGAGGCAGTGCGCGAAGAGGATGCAGCGCGGGTGGCCGCTATTGCAGGCTTTCTGGAGCGGTTTGAGTTTGAGGCGACGGAGGCGTTCGTGCGCGCGCGGGTGATCTATTTCACGCAGCTGACTTACTATGCGCAAGCGCTGGAGGAAGAGATGAGCGAGCGGCTGAGCTATCTGGACCCGTATTTTCGCTGCTTCATTGGGCGCGATGCCGAGCCAAGCGCCAAAGCCGCATTCACCAAGCGTCAGTTGGAGGGCGGTAAATGAGCGGGAAACGGCAGGGCAGGGGCGCGCGCCAGAAGGCCCGCGCGAACAAGGCTGAGGCGGGTTTTGATGCGGCTTGGCGCAACTGGGTGAACCCTTATGCGCCGGTGGAGCAGTTTTCGGTGGATCAGATTGAGGCCATTCACTTGGCGTCGCTCAAGGTGCTCAGCGAGGTTGGGATCAAGGTGATCAGCCCGGATGCGATTGCGCATTACAAGGCCGCAGGCATGACCATCAAGGGCGATGTGGTGCATTTTGACCCTGAGATTTTGCTCGATCTGATCGCTAAAGCGCCAAGCGAGGTGACGATGCATGCTCGCGGCAACGGGCGCGATGTGACCGTGGGCAATGGCAAGGTCGGGGTGGCGACGACGGCGGGGACGCCGAATTACTCCGATTTGCAGCGCGGGCGCGAGCCGGGAAGCTTGGCACGGTTTGATGATTTTTGCCGCTTGTCCCAGAGCTTTGATGTCATTCACATTGTGGGGCCATTTGTGGAACCGCAGGATGTGGGGACCAATTTGCGGCATTTGGAGATGACCCGCTCGGCGCTGAGCCTGACCGAGAAGGTGCCGTTCGTGTATTTTCGTGGGACTGAGGCGGTGGCGGATGCTTATGAGATGATCCGCATTGCCAATGGGATCAGTGAGGCGGAGTTTCGCGCTAAACCCTACAGTTTCTCGGTGGCCAATTCCAACTCGCCGATGATGCTCGATGATCTAATGTGTCGCGGGATTATTGATGCGGCTGAGGCTGGGCAGATGATGATCCTCACGCCCTTTACGCTAAGCGGGGCAATGGCGCCGGTGACGATCACAGGGGCGCTGGTGGCGCAGAATGCGGAGGCGCTCGCGGGGCTGAGCCTGAGCCAGATCGTGCGGCCCGGCGCGCCGGTCTGCTATGGCAGCTTTACGAGCAATGTGGATATGAAGACCGGCGCGCCTGCCTTTGGCACGCCGGAATATGCCAAGGCGGCCTTTGCGAGCGGGCAATTGGCGCGGCGCTATGGCTTGCCGCTGCGCTCTTCTGGCGTGACGGCGAGCAATGCGGTTGATGCGCAGGCGGCCTATGAGACCCAAATGTCGATGTGGAGCGCGCTGATGGGCGGCACGAATTTTCTGTTGCATGGGGCAGGGTGGCTTGAAGGCGGGCTGACCGCTTCGGCTGAGAAATTCATCATTGATATCGAGATGCTGCAGATGTTTGCGGAGCTGTTCAAGCCGCTCACAACGGATGTGGACGCGCTGGCGCTTGATGCGATCCGCGAGGTTGGCCATGGTGGGCATTTCTTTGGCACGGAGCATACGTTAGCGCGGTTTGAGACGGCGTTTTATTCGCCACTGGTTTCGGATTGGAACAATTTTGAAACTTGGAGCGAGCAGGGGGCTGCGGATGCGACGATGCGTGCGAACCGGATTTATCGCGAGACGATCGAACGGTTTGAAGCGCCCGCAATGGACGAGGCGCGGCGCGAAGAATTGGATGCATTTGTGGAGCGGCGTACGCGAGAGGGTGGGGCGGATATTTCGCGCTGAGGGGCTGGTTAGCTTGCTGGTGAGGTTGAAATATGGTAATAATTTGCCAGTTGCGCGGCATTGAGCACGCAAACTGACGCCCTGATTTGCGCTGCAAAATTAGGTGCGCTACCCGGGTAACATCCGAAATTCTTCAATAATGTTCGCTACATAGCGATTCCCTGTGCGGCGGTTTTGTTTGCCCAAAATTCAGATTTTCAGACTTCGGGCAGCGCCGCGTCGGTTCAGGCAGGCGGTGGCGGCGCGGATTTCGTGATTGACTCAAATCCGGTTGCGTAGTCCTGGGTGAAGGCGCGATAGCTTGGCGAGGTGACGCGCAGTTCGCCCGCCATCAATGCATGCAGATCTGGCAAGTTGTGGAACGGAACCGCCGGGAAGACGTGATGCTCCGTGTGATAGGGCATGTTCCACGCGAAAAACCGCACGGCGCGATTGGTGAAGGTTGTGCGGGTGTTTTCAAACATGTTGGCCACAGTCTCGCAGCGGCCATGTTCGGCCAGCAGGTAGAGGCGCAAGAACGGTTGGCCAAGTAGCATTGGGATCAGCCATGTCCAGATCAACACCGGCGTTGCGAGCAGGGAAAGCATGGCTAGGATGTAGAGTCCCAGCATGATCCGCGCCTCGCGGCGGATGCGCGGCACTGCGCGATTCGGCAGGTAGGGCGCGGTTAGGGGGAGGGCTGCGTTTTTCCAGACCTGTGAGAGATTGGCCTTGATGGTTGGCAGGCCGCTGACATGACGGGCAAAGGCTTGCCATGAGTTTGGCTTTGCCCCGTCCAAAAGTTCGGGGTCATGGTCTGGGTCGTTGGTGTGGCGGTGATGGGCGAGGTGAAAATAGCGGAACCACTCAAAGGGTTGAAAAATGACGAGCCCGATGGCCCGACCCACCCAGTCATTGAAGGAGGCATTGGGAAAGGGGGTTTTGTGGGTTGTTTCGTGCTGAAGCGTGAACAGGAAGCAAAGCGCGATGCCGTGCAGCGGCAAAAGAAGCCACCAGTAGGGAATGCGGGCAGCGATCAGCCCGCCAAGGAGCAGGATCAGGCCCAGATGCCCGGCAAGATGAAGATA
>CAZQMR010000009.1:13197-33782 GCA_964594465.1 uncultured Rhodobacterales bacterium | reverse complement strand
TCAGTATGGGGCCGAGTTTGGCGAGCGAGGTGATGAAGAGGGACCAGTTGAGGGCGATTGCGGCGAGGACGATGATGACGAAGAGGGCGATGGCGAGTTTGGAGAGGATCGGCTCGAGCCTGTTGGCTGTGGTTTGGGCGAAGTGTCGGATGGCGACGCCGATCAGGACTGGGAGCGCGGTGATGGCGAACATGGAGATGGCGATATTGGTGACGTTGATGCTTGGGGCTTGGGCTGTGAGGAAGGTTGCGGCGGCCCAGCTGACCAGTATTGGGACGGTGATCACGGAGGTGAGGCTGACGAGTGCGGTGAGGGTGATCGAGAGAGCGACGGTGCCGCCTGCGAGCTTGGTGATGAAGTTGGAGGTGACGCCGCCGGGGCAGAAGGCCAGCAGCATAACGCCAAATGCGAGGCCGGGGGTGAGGGGGAAGAGTTGCAGGATGACGAGGGCTAGGAGGGGGAGGCCGATGATTTGCATTGCTATCCCGGTGAGCACCGCTTTGGGCATTTTGAACACACGGGCGAAGTCGTGAACCGTGAGGCCGATGCCAAGGGAGAGCATGATGATGGCGAGCGAGAGGGGGAGGGCGACGGTGAGAAGCATGGGTGATTTCCTGAGCGGGGCTTGGTTTTAGGGGTCAGGTTAGTGGGTTTTGCGAGGAGGTGTAAGAGAGGTTCGGGCGTCTGGGCCTTTTCGGGGGGCAGGTGTTAAAAACTCCGAAACCAGATCGCCATCAGTTCTGGCCAATAAATTTGGACAGGTTTTGCAAAAAAAAAGGTGACGAAGGATCCTAAGATCAACGCCACTGGCTGGTTTATCTTACTGTCTACACTAAGAGGAAATCGGTGGTTTTGCAGTGTCAGAAGTCGTGATCGAGTCCACGCGGCTGAGTTTGAAACTGGGGCGATTTTCCAGCTCAAGAACGCTTGAATGCCCGCGCCGCAAGCGTAGGGTGGGGTTTTACCCCACCATCTGGGCGCGCCGCGTCAGTGCGTGTTTTTGCATTTGGACCAAATAGGCCGCGTGACGGATGATGCCAATGAAGCCCGTAATGGTTGGTTTGGAACAGCTTATGGTTTCCAGTTACTTCGCCCGGGATTCCTGTGCTTGAAAACCTGTCATCCCCGTGGCTTTCATCTCGCCATAAAGCGCGTCTGACACCACGATGGCGTTCCGGGCAAGCGGATCGAACCAGAGATGCAAACCTGTGATTTTTTCGGCATGCCACATGATCTGCGGCGAAGGTGTATTGCTGTGGCAAAGTGCGACTTTCTCGTCTCGGGTCTTCGCGGCCATGTCTGACTCCTCAAGTATGATGCCACCATCAACCGGGTTTCTTCGGGATAGGGTTCTTGGTTGCGTTGCAGGTCCATTTCAAGGAACTGGTACCAGCGACGAATGGGGAGCGACCTAAAATACTCAACATCACTTTCACTTGTTTTGCTGACAAGCGCTTGGAGCTTTTCATTCATTCAGCCTCCAAGGCATCTCAAGTTTCTCGTGTTTCGCTGGTCTTTGCGGCGGCCTGCGATGATCGAGTGTAGCCACGGGTGGCCGTTTCTTACCATCGGTTTACAGCCAGCGTAGGGTGGGTTTTTAACCCACCATCTGAGCGCCCCGCATCAGAGCGGCTTTTCCATGTAGACCGAATGGGCCGCGTCGGGTTCGTAGTCGCCAAAGGCTGCGCACTCGGTGAAGCCGTGGCGATAATAAAGCCGGTGGGCGGCGTGGAGCAGGTCGCCGGTCTCAAGGCGCAGGAGGCTCAGGTTTTGGGACTTGGCCTGCGCTTCGATATGGGTGAGTAGGGCGGCGGCGGTGCCTTTGCCCCGCGCGGTTTGCGCGACGAACATGGATTTTAGTTCGCCGTAGGTGCCTAGGTTTGCTAGTGCTGCGCAGCCTAGGGTTTGGTCGTTTTCTTCAGCCACGAAGAAGGAAATATGGGGGGCTTTGAGGGCATCCAGCGAGAGGTAGTGGTTGCTCTCGGCAGGAAACAGACTGCCCATCAAGGCGTGGCTTGCCTCCAACAGGTTCTTGGCCCCGGGATCGAATGGGTCACCGGGGCGGACGATCATGGGGTCAGGCTTTCGGTGATGGCGGCTTGGTCGAGGCCGCTTTCGCCGATCACGACGAGACGAGTTTTGCGTTCGCCGTTGAAGGCTTGGTCGAAATAGGTGTCAATGCGGGGGCCGACGGCTTGGAGGGTGAGGCGTAGGGGTTTGCCCTCCACGGCGACGAAGCCTTTGAGGCGCAGGATGTCATGGGCGCGGATGACGTCGGCGACTTTTGCGGCATAGGCTTTCTGGTCAGTGACTTCACCAAATTCTGCGACGAAGCTTTGGAATTCGTCGTGGCCGTGGCTGTGTTCGTGATCATGGTGGTGATCATCGTCGTGGTGGTCATCATGGTGATCGTCGTGATGATGGTGGTGCACTTCGTGGCGCGCATCCAGATCATCTTCCGCGCCGATGCCTTGGCCGAGCAGCACGTCAACCGGGAGCGCGCCCATGGAGGCTGAGACAACCTGCACTCCGTCGCGGCTTTCGGTTTTGAGTTTGGTGGCGAGGCTGTCGGATTCGGGTGCCGTGAGCAGGTCGGATTTGTTGACGACGATCATGTCCGCGGCGGCGAGTTGGTCTTCGAACAGCTCAGAAAGTGGCGTTTCATGGTCAAGGTTCTCGTCTTGCGCGCGCTGGGCATCGACGGCCTCGACTGAATGGGCGAAGCGGCCCTCATGGACAGCTTTGCCATCGACCACGGTGACCACGCCATCGACCGTGACTTTGGTGCGGATATCCGGCCAGTTGAAGGCGCGGATCAACGGCTGGGGCAAAGCGAGGCCTGAGGTTTCAATGACGATATGGTCGGGCTTGTCTTCACGGGCGAGCAGGGCTTCCATCGTGGGGATGAAATCGTCCGCAACTGTGCAGCAGATGCAGCCGTTGGAGAGCTCAACCACGTCTTCTTCGCGGCAGGTTTCATCGCCGCAGCCCTTGAGGATGTCGCCGTCCACGCCCAGATCGCCAAACTCGTTGATGATCAGTGCGATGCGCCGCCCGTCTGCGTTTTGCAACATATGGCGGATCATTGTGGTTTTGCCTGCGCCGAGGAAGCCGGTCACGACGGTTGCTGGTATTTTGCTGGCCATGAGGTCACGCCCTTTGAACAAATTGAGACAACCCGCAAGGGCGGGTCGTCGAGAGATTTGTGATTGGTGCTTGGGATCAGCCGAGGCCAATTGCGGAAAGGAATGGACCTTCTGCGGCTTCCATCACGAGGAAAAGGCCGATGCCGGCAACCATTGCGCCTGCGAGGCGGGGCTGGATGGCGATAGGCGCTTCGTCGTCGGTGATGGCGCGGATCACGACAGCCGCGAGCACTGCGATGAGATACTGGATCACGGCAAGACCAAGGACATAACCAACGAGGACCGCACCGCCAACGCCGCCTTCTTGGCCCACGATGGACCCGCCAAATGCGTAACCGTGGAAGAGGCCGAATGCGCCAAAGCCGAGCATCCAGGTGCCAATCGGGAGTTTGCGCCCAGACAAAACGATGGCGCCCATGACCAGCAGCGAGATCGCAATGACAACTTCAACGCCGGGAAGGGCAATGCCGCCAAGGATCAGTGCGAGGCCAGCGAGCATGCCTGCGATGTAGCCAAGGGGGGCAAACGCCAAGCGGCCTGAAAAGGCGGCCGCGATGCCGACGAGCGCCACAAAGAAAAGATGGTCGAAGCCAAGGACCGGATGGCCGATGCCCGAAAGCACGCCATGGGTGAAGGTTTCCATCGGCATGCCGTTAAGCGGGTGATGGGCGAATGCCGGGCTTGCCAGAAGCGCGAGCGCGGCTGTTGTCAGAAGTTTGTTCATGTCGTTTCCCTCAAAATGGGGAACGTGGGTCAGAGTGGGAAAAGGCTCACTGGCCTCAAACCCTCACGGAACACCCCGTCCGTTGCAGTTTCGTCTTTACGGCTGGTCTCCTGGCTCACGGGTCGACACGCACTCCCCACCTTCCCAGCTTTCGCCAGTGGCTTTTGGGTGAGGCGCTCACCGCATACAGTCGCGGGGGCGGCTGCGGCAGACAGGCTCCTACATGGATCGCCCGTTTCCGCATTCCCATTTCATCCTCACAGGCGCTTAGGCGCCGTTGCGAAGAACCGTATGCGCTCTACGTCGCTCAAATCCAACCTCGGGGTCAAGTGCAATTGCGACATTCCAAGAGTGACCTGCGAACCGATGAAAAAGAACTTTCATGCGCTCCGCGCGGGGATATTTGAAGAAAGTGATGAAACCCTCAACATCACTTTCTTCAAATATCCCCGCCGGAGGCTCCTGCACTTGCCGACGCGTTGCGGGCTATATCTTGTGGATAACTTGGCCAAATCCGCGATATAAGGGCATGTCTGGTTGACTCATCCCCTGCAAGTCTGGGACGGTCTGCGCCAGAAAAACAGAAGAATCACGTCAGGCGACACCAGCAGTGCAATTTTCCAAACTCAGACTTCAGGGCTTCAAGAGCTTCGTTGATCCAACGGAGTTGACGATTGCCAATGGGTTGACCGGGGTTGTTGGGCCTAATGGCTGTGGGAAATCGAATCTGCTTGAGGCGCTGCGTTGGGTCATGGGGGAGAACCGGCCCACGGCTATGCGCGGCGGCGGTATGGAGGACGTGATTTTTGCGGGGGCCTCGACGCGGCCTGCGCGGAATTATGCGGAAGTTTCGCTGTCGATTGATAATGGCGAGCGTTTGGCGCCTGCTAGTTTCAACGACTCGGATGTTTTGGAGATTGTGCGGCGGATCACGCGGGATGCGGGGTCGGTTTATCGGACCAACGGCAAGGAAACGCGCGCGCGGGATGTGCAGATGTTGTTTGCGGATGCCTCGACTGGCTCGCATTCGCCTGCGCTTGTCCGTCAGGGGCAGATTTCTGAGTTGATTAATGCCAAGCCGAAGTCTCGTCGTCGGGTTTTGGAAGAGGCTGCGGGGATCTCGGGGCTTTATCAACGGCGCCATGAGGCTGAGTTGAAGCTGAACGGCGCTGAGACCAATTTGGCGAGGGTTGAGGATGTGCTGGAAGCGCTGGCCTCGCAGTTGGGGCAGCTCAACCGGCAGGCCAAGCAGGCGGCGCGCTACCGGGAAATTGCGGATCATTTGCGCCACTCGGAGGGCTTGTTGCTCTATCGGCGTTGGCGCGAGGCGGATTTGGCGCGGGAGGCTGCGGTTCAGGGTTTGACGGCCGCGACGCAAGCGGCGGCTGTGGCGCAGGGCAAGGCGACCTCTGGTCAGACGGCGCGGCTGGAGGCGGAAGCCAAGGTGCCGCCGTTGCGCGAAGAAGAGGCAATTGCGGGTGCGGTTTTGCAGCGGCTTCTGGTGCAGCGCGATACCTTGGATGATCAGGAAAAGCGGGCCGAGGACGCGATTGCGACCTTGGAGCGGCGCATTGAGCAGTTGAGCACGGATGCGGAGCGCGAGAAGCTGCTGAATTCCGATGCGCAGGAGACGATTGAGAAGCTGAATTGGGAGCAGGAGGCGCTCACCAAGGCGGCTGAAGGGCATGATGAGCTGCTGAGCGCGGCGCAGGAAACTGCGCGCGCAGCAGCGAGTGCGTTGCAGGATGCGGAAGCGCAGTTGGATCAGTTGACGGAGGATGCAGCGCGGTTGGCGGCGCGGCATCAGGCGGCTGAGCGGCGTATGGAGGAGGCGACTTCGGCAGTTTCGCGCAATCGCAGTGCGGTTGAAACGGCGGAGCAGGCGACTGAGGAAACGCGGGTCACTTTGGCGGCTGCGGCAGCGCAGATGGAGACGGCCAAGGCAGCGCAGGGCGAGGCGTTGAAGGCGGCGGAAGCGGCGGAAGCGGCGCTGGATGGCGCAGAGCAAAAGCGGGCTGAGGCGCAATCGACTGAGGAAGAAAGCCGCGGGGTGCGCTCGGAAGCGGAGGGCGCGTTGTCGACGCTCAAGGCTGAGCATTCGGCCCTTGCGCGGCTGGTGGATCGCTCTAGCGATGGGTCCGATCCGATCCTCAAGCGTTTGAGCGGCACCAAGGGGCTGGAGGCGGCGTTGGGCGCGGCTTTGGCGGATGATTTGAAGGCGCCGGAAGTTGGCGCGGGCGCGACGGGTTGGACGGTGCTGCCGGACTATGACGCGGCGGCGGAATTGCCCGGTGGGGCAGAGCCGCTGTCGATCTCGGCCCCAGCGGCTTTGCGGCGGCGCTTGTCGCAGACGGGTTTGGTGGATCGCGCGCGCGGGGCTGATTTGCAGGCGGACTTGAAGCCCGGCCAGCGCCTTGTGAGCCGTGAGGGTGATCTTTGGCGCTGGGATGGGTTTGTGGTGCAGGCGGATGATGCGCCCTCCACCGCGGCGCGGGATTTGGAGCAGCGCAATCGGCTCACGGAGCTGAGCGAGGCGCTGGGCAAAGCGGAGGCGGCGTTTGAGAGCGCGGCGGCTGCGCATAGTACGCATCGCGCGGCGTTGCAGGCGGCGCAGACAGCGGAAAGTGAAGCCCGGCAGGCGCGTAAGGCGGCGGATGAAAACTCGGCGCAAACGGCGCGGGTTTTGTCGCGAGCGGATGCGGATCACGACATGGCGTCGGGGCGGTTGGAGACCTTGACGCTGTCTCTGACGCGGCGGCGCGAAGAGCTTGATCTGGCGACTGCGAATTTGAGCGAGGCGGAGGCTGGGCGTGCGGATCTGGGTGATCTGGAAGACGCGCGGGCCAAAGCTGAGTCCCAAAAAACGACTGTCGAGGATGCGCGAAGTGCCATGTTGGGCGCGCGGGCCAAGGCGGATGAGGTGCGCCGCGAAGGGGATGCGCGCACCAAACGCAGCCAGACGATCTCGCAGGAGGTTTCGGGCTGGCAGCATCGCTTGGAAACTGCGGAAAAGCGGCTGGCGGAGCTGGATGAGCGGATTGCGACCTCGCAGGACGAGCTAAAAATGGCGCAGGAGATGCCGGGCACATTGGTCGAGCAGCGCGAGAAGCTGGCGGGCGAAATTCGCACGGCGGAGGCGCGGCGCAATGCGGCCTCAGACGCTTTGGCAGAGGGCGAGCGGGTGCTGCGCGAGATCGAGGATGCGGAGCGAGCGGCGGAGCGCAATGCGTCGGAAGCACGCGAAGCGCGGGCGCGGGCGGAGGCGATTTCGGAAGCTGCTGTCGAGACCGTTGGCGCGATGGCTGAGCGCATTCTGGAAGAGATGGATACGACGCCGCAGGATTTGCTGGAGACCTTGGCGACGAACCCGGATGACATGCCAAGTGCTGAGGCGATTGAGACGGATGTGAACCGGCTTAAACGGCAGCGCGATGCGCTCGGGGCGGTGAACTTGCGCGCGGAAGAGGATGCGCGGGAGGTGTCCGAGGAGCTGGAGAGCCTGAGCACAGAGAAGGGCGATCTGGAGGCGGCGATTGGCAAGCTGCGCAGCGGGATTGCGAGCCTGAACACCGAAGGGCGGCAGCGCTTGCTGCAGGCGTTCGAAGAGGTGAACACGCATTTTGCCAAGCTGTTCACGTCGCTTTTTGGCGGGGGCGAGGCCAATCTGGTGCTGGTGGAAAGCGATGATCCGCTGGAGGCTGGTCTGGAGATTATGTGCCAGCCGCCAGGCAAGAAGCTCTCTACGCTGAGCCTGTTGTCGGGCGGTGAGCAGACGCTGACGGCGATGTCGCTGATCTTTGCGGTGTTCCTCGCCAATCCATCGCCGATTTGTGTGCTGGACGAGGTGGACGCGCCACTGGATGATAGCAATGTGACGCGGTTTTGCGACCTGCTGGACGAAATGGCGCGCCAGACTGACACGCGGTTTATGATTATTACGCATCATGCCATTACAATGAGCCGGATGGATCGTTTGTTTGGCGTTACTATGGCTGAGCAGGGTGTGAGCCAATTGGTGAGTGTTGATTTGCGCGAGGCGGAGAAACTAATCGACGGTTGACTATCGTTTTAGTTGATTTTTCTTGTTATGGTTGATAGTGAGGGCGGTCAATTCAGCTCTTAATACCGGGTAACAAGTTATGATTCGTGCTTTTTCTGTCAGCAGCTTTGCTGCGATTTCCCTTTTTTCGATGTCATGTATGGCCACTGCACAATGTGTTGCCACTGATCCATCCACCAATTTGACAATCCAATGCGATGGAATGATTGCTGATACTTTTGAGAGCAATGTCGCGTCTCAGAACATCACGGTTCTCGAAACAGCGGTAATAAACACCCAAAAGCCGAGCTTTGACGTTAGCGAGGAAAACACCCGGCTTTCTATTTTTGGTGAGATCAACACGCGGGGCGCGATTGTTGAAAGCAGTGCGTCCAATCTGTTCGTCGAAATCAGCTCTGGCACCTACTACCAAAACGAGGTGACGTCGACCAACCGAGGCGTCAAGGCGCTTGATCAAGATCGCGTATCCTTGCGCGTTTTGACGCAAGTTAAGACCAACAGCGCAGCGCTTGATGTAAGACAGGGAGTGGACGCGCAACTGGTTAACAGAGGCCAGATGTTTGTTGGATCCGCAATTGTCGCTGGTGCGAGTGCTTCGATCATAAACGGAACAGCGAGCACAGACGCAACAATAATTGCAAAGCGGACGGCTGTGGCGGTTGGTAAAGATGCCTCTATTCGAAACTACGGTAGAATCGCGACCTCTCGGGACGGATATAACACCATCGAAGTCAGTGGGCGGCCAGACTACACAAACCAAGCCCTGAACATCCAAAACTTAAAGGGTAGCAGTCCCTCTGGTGGTATTATCCGTGCAGAAGGTGACGGCGGGGCCGCAGTGTTCCTTACTGATGGCGCTGACCGTAGCTCAGAAATCTCCAGCGCTGGGATTATTGAAGGTGAGATAGCGATCTTGGTCGATCAGGGCGGCGAGGCTGTTTTAGAGACTGAATTCGGGCTCCATTTTCAAAATTATGGAACGGTTAGAGGGCGCAGTGGTACGGCGTTTCAGTTTGGAAACGGGAAAGACTACTATTTTGGTGGCGAAGCTTCGCGCCTGATCGGAATTGGCGATTTTGGCGGGGGCGATGATCGGCTCGGCTTTGCGAACGACCAGTTCAAACATGCATTGATCACGGATCCGGTTCAAGTGTTCGATGGTGGCAGCGGGCATGATACAGTTGTGTTCGGGCTTGATGTGACCAGTTTGGCGATTGCTTCGGTGATATTGGATGGCCCGAGCGATGTGAGCTTGGAGATCAATGGGCCCAATTCCACCTATACTAAGAGATTCCTCAACTTTGAGAGCTTTCAATTCACCGATCGCACGCTCACCATGGCTGATTTTGGCGCGGTTGCGGCTGTGCCGCTGCCTGCACCTGCGCTTATGCTTGGTGCGGCACTGCTCGGGCTTGGTGGCTTTTCGCGGCGTACTGGCGGCGGAGCAGCACGACGAGGGTGAGGTCGAGCAGGGTTAGGCCGAGGTTCCAGACATAGATCCAGAAGGTAGGGCTGATGGTGCCGGTAGTTTGCCAGTAGATCAGTTTGGAGCCGATGGCGGCGCAGTAGCCAAGGGCGATCAGGGCGTCTGCGACTTCGCTTTTGCCAGCGGCTGAGCGGTCGATGACCATGCGGGCGATGGACCAGTACCAGTTGAGGGAAAAGCACAGCAGCATGGCTGTTTCCAAGAAGTCTTGATGCGTCATTTGAAATCCGGCGGGTGCTAACATGGCTTGGTTCAATGGAAGCACACTGCCCTGCCGGATGCGCGCGCGCATCGCCCATCCGAGGTATTTTCGCTGATTTACCTGATCTCGCCGCGATTGTGCGGGGTGTAGGGTTTGACGGAGCCGTTGGCGCGCGGGAAGACGAACTGGCGGGTGACGTCGGCGATTTTGCTGCCGATGGGCACGGGTTTTGTGAGCTTCCACTGGGGGACCATGGCTGAGCCGGGCGGGTAGTATTGGGTGACCGGGACCATGGAGCGGTCGTAGAGATTGGCACCATCTAGGAAATCTTCGCGGGCTTGCATCATGGTTTCGGCTTGGGCGTCGTCGAAGGTTTTGCCGTCGGGAAACGCGCAGGAGAACTTGTACTCGACCTCATCGGCTGTGGGGAGGCGGCTTATCGAATAGATCGAGCAGAGCTGTGACAGCTCGCCGGGGCGCAGGCCGAGCAGCATCTCGATTTGCGCGGAATTCTTGCCGTAGAGATATTTCTCTTGGGTGACATAGCCCATGGCGGTGCCGTAGCTGGCGATGGCCATTTGACCTGAGGGGCTGACGACTTTGACAATGCGGTCTTTGCCGGTGAGCTTCCAATGGGCCATGGAACTGAGCTTGGCGGCGTCTCCGAGGGTCATGGGGCAAATCTCCAAAATCAATGGGGAGAGCCTAGCTTGGGGCGGTTTAGCTGTCCAGAAGTGTTGGTGATTCAGGTTTTTGAAGCGGTTTTGCCGGATGACTGGTTTTGGGACATTCCTGCCTCTCACCGTTCCTCGACTAGCAAACCCGCACTCAACCCTGAAGGGTAGTATAGGGATCGGAACCCAAAATCGCAAAACGAAATTTGTAACTGTTTTAAACTTGGGCGCAGCGAACAAACCGGCAGTTTCGTTCCAATGGCTGCAATGACCCCATTTTGCGATTTCTATACAAGAGCTTTAATAGCATCGTCCTGGCCTTTTCGAGAGCAAAAAATAATTAGCCAATGACTTCATCTCTGTCTATCAACCTTACCTATGAAGCGCCTAAATCTACTTTATTTCATTACAACCATATATTTTCTGGCTATGGTGTTTTGGGCCGGATACTTTTTATTGCGAACCGCAATGCCATCTGAAGTTGTGCTGGCGAGTTATGAGCAAAACCATCCTCACATTAGAATTTCAGACTATGAGCGAGGCGAAGTATCTGTAATTTTGTTGGATCAGGTGCCCGTTGTCGTTTGGAGGCGCAATGCGGACGAAATTGAGGCTGCAAAACAACAAGATATCTATGAGCAATGGCCAAATCCATTTTCGGTCATTTCCGGCCAAATTGAGCCGCAGCCAGCACATGACGCGAATTTAACGGTAGACCACGAGTGGTTCTTTGTTAGCGCCTTAAATCCAAGTGGGTTTGGTTGTGTTGTATTATCGCGAGCGGGAGACTACGGTGGTTTTTTTGATCCATGTAGGGGCTCTCATTTTGACCTATCAGGGCGGATACGAAAAGGACCATCAACAGAAAACCTAAGGATTATCTCGGCGCACTTGGAACCAAGTGGCCAGTTCTTCAGACTGAACCTAACGGACCTACCTAGGCTGCAGCACTAAATAGCCTGCCTGGCCATAAAGGAGGCTATAGTTTGGTCTAGAACTCCGTTCGTTTAACACTCTTCGGGTGATCTGTTAAATCTTCGGTTTCTCGCATTGATTGAAATCGCTCCGGCGGCTCTTGGTCCCCAGCGGATGTTGCTCTCGTTGCCGCTGAGCCGAAGCCAACCGATCATTGACTAACGTCAGTTGCGCAGTTTGGCGTGGACTTCGGCTAGGTCGATTTCAGAGGCTGGCGGACCGTTGCCGGGTTCGCGGTTGTATTTGAACAGCTCGAAGTCGCGCTTGTAGATTTCCCAGACGAGGTGCTGGGAGAGGTCGTCGAAATAATCCGCGACCGGGTGGGCGCGTTTGGGGCCGTGGCCTTCGCTTTCGTTGAAGCGGGGCAGGTTGTCCATGTCGACATCGTGTTTCATTTCGACCCGCGAGAGGACTTCACGCATGCCGGTGTCAAAATCCTCGGTGGCGATGATGCTGTCATAATGGCCGCCGTTGCAGATCAGCGTGGAGGCATGGCCGGAGACGGATGACCAGTGGATGTCTGGGTCCATTGGCTGATTGAAGCGGATGGTGTCGCGCACGAACAAGAGGAAGCGGCGGAAAGACGCGATTTGGTCAAACTCGCCCTCTACATCGACGCCGTATTTGCGCACCAGCATGGGCACGAGGTTGCCGCGATAGCGCTGGCCGTTGCGCTGGATGCCGGCGATTTTGTCGAAGAAGGCCGACAGGACGCGAGAATAGGGATTTCGCACGCAGGTGAAGATGAAGCTTTGATCGTCATGGACCTTGTCTTCGATCGCAGTGCGAGAGTTCTCAAACCCCCATTTGTGCAAACCATATTCAGCGTCATGCACGTCGCCGTCGTAAAACTCACCGTGATCCGAGTAAAACATGATCTGTCCTATAGTAGAACAGGCACATTTCGGGATCACGCGGTAGACCATGCTTTCGCTTTCGGTCATCCAAGTGCCAGGAAATCCCATTTTAATACCACCCCTAAAATTCTGGCGTCAGGATAAGTACTTTGTTGCGTGAGTTCAACTCCGTCGCATTTCCGAGTGTTGTCATTTGCGTTTTGGTACTGCAAATTTCCTAAGCGGTTGTGAACTAAGCTGCACTGGGTTAGGCCGAATGCGAAGAAAAAGTCGGCCAGGTCGCAGCTCAGAATGTCAAAACTCGCCTATATCCTGTTGGCACATAAAAACCCCGAACGCCTGATTGCTCAGATTGAGGTCATGGTGTCGGCTGGGGATTATCTGGTTTTGCATTTTGATGGCCGAGGCGCGCAGCAGGACTTCGCGCAGATCAAAGCGGCCTTTGACGGCAACCCGTCAGTGCTTTTTGCAAAACGTGTCGCTTGCGGCTGGGGCGAGTGGTCGCTGGTTCAGGCGACGCTCAATGCGGTGCGTTTGGCGGAAGAATCCTTCGCGGATGCGACCCATTTTGCGCTTATTTCGGGCGATTGCATGCCGATCAAGCCAGCGGCTTACATTCATGCCAAGCTCGATTCTGAGGATTGCGATTACATTGAGCATCATCCGTTTGACGAAACGAGCGATTGGGTGAAGGTCGGGTTGAAAGAAGAGCGGCTGATCTACCGGCATTATTTCAACGAGCGGCGGCAGAAGCGCTTGTTTTACGGATCACTGGCAGTTCAGCAAAAACTGGGTTTGACACGGGAGCCGCCTAAAGATTTGCGCATAATGATCGGCTCGCAGTGGTTTTTGCTGCGGCGCACGACGATTGAGAAAATTCTGGAGTTTTTGAAGGCGCGTCCGGATGTGGTGAAATTCTTCCGAACCACATGGATCCCGGATGAGATATTCTTTCAAACGCTGGTGATGCATCTGGTGGCGCGCAAAGAGGTGCAATCGCGCACGCAGACGTTTTTGATGTTCTCCGACTACGGGATGCCGGTGAATTTTTATCTGGATCATGTGGAATTGCTGCGCGCGCAGGATTACATTTTTGCGCGCAAGATATCGGAAAATGGGGATGCGTTGAGGGGGCATTTGGCAGCGCTTTATCAAGAGCCAGAAGCCGAGCAGCCGCAAACCTCAACGTCCGGGCGGGCGCTTTATGAATATGTTCGCAAGAAAGGTCGCGCGGGCAAGCGGGTTGCGCCACGGTTTTGGGAGCGGGGAAGCACGATTGGGCGGCATAATGAACTGCTGATCATCGTGTGCAAAAAGTGGCATGTAGGCAATCGCCTGCGCGCGGCGCTGGGCGATGATGTTTGTTCGTATGGCTATATCTTCGACAATGATGCGGATGAACTGCCGCCATTGGGCAATATTGAAAGTTCAGTGGGAAAACGGACCCGGCATCGGCGGGCATTTTTGCGGTTGATGTTTGAGCATCACAAAACCAACCGGTTGCTCATTTGCCTTGATCCGTCAAATGTGGATGTGATCCGGGATTTTGCCAGTGACGATTGCAGCCTGCGGGTGCTGGAAATTCGCTGCGAGTTCGATGACGCATTTTTGGCTGGTCACGCAGAGCGGATCGGGCTTGGTGGCGCTGAAAACGGCGAAGCATTTATGTCGGATGTACTTGCAACTTTGCGTCTTGAAATTGCGGCAGAAAGTGAGACACTGGAAATGCTGGGTCTTCAGCAGATCACGCATATTTCACAGGATCAAAGCGTGGGCGAGAACACGCAAGCTGTTGAACGGTTTTTGTCGATTTCTGGTGACAAAGCCGAAAAAATCGCCCAAACTTCAGATCTGTTTCTATAGTTGGAGATATTTGATTGAGTCTTTCATATACTTATGACAACGAAAATGTTTTTGCCAAAATTCTACGCGGTGAAATACCAAACGATACTGTTCTTGAAACAAACTACTCACTAGCATTTCGCGATATTACACCACAAGCGCCTGAGCATATCCTTGTGATCCCCAAGGGGCCCTACGTGACGTTTGATCATTTTGCTGAAGAAGCCTCGGATGCAGAGATTGCTGACTTTAACCGAACGATTGCCAAAATCACCGGAATGCAGGAGCTGTCCCCTGGCATTGGCGGCGATGGGTATCGCCTAATTGCCAATTCTGGGGAGGCAGGTGTTCAGGAAGTCCCGCATCTGCATGTGCATATCCTTGGCGGACGGCGCCTTGGGCGGATGTTGCAGCCTGCGCCTTAAGGCGGAGCGCAGATCGTCTTTTTGATTTGTTCAGGAATGGAATGTTAAATGTCGCTCAAATGCGCTGTGCGCTTGCGCGAATTCCTTTGCGGTCCTATGAGGGGCATCAGACGAGCAATTGTGGAGCATGAGCTATGACTCAGACACCGCCAGAGACTGAAACAGTCACCAAGATGCGCATCCATTGCGATGGAGGTGTGTCTGGACATCCTCGTGTTTGGTTGCAGATTGACCCAGCGACGGGTGAAGTGGTGTGCCCTTACTGCGACAAGAAATTCATCTTGGCCAAGGATGCTGTTGCGGGACACTGACGCTTTGACGGCGTTCGTCGCAACGTCGGGTCTATCCCAAAGGCACTTCGTTAGAGCCGCAGATCAAAGTTCCACGTTGTGAGCTGAGCGGATCTGTGAAGAATGTTTCGACATCTTTGCCAGACCATCCCTGCACAAAACGACCGTCCATTGAGATGCCTTGGCCAATGGCAGTTTTCGTCGCGGGATCGTTTTCTGTGTAGTAGACTTGCATATACGTGCCGTTGGTACAGGTCAGATCAAACTTGCCAGCGCCCGATGCATTCCACTTGCCCGTGCAATTGGCCCCACTGGCAAGTTTGCCGGTGATTGAACCTTTGGTCTGCCCCAGAGCTTGTCCCTTGAACCACTCTCCCTGCTCGCCAATACAGGCGTAGACAGGTGTGCAATCACTTTTGTTGGACGCGTGATCGCAGCTATTGTGGTCTCCAGCAACTACCCCTGTTGCCCAAAAAACGGGCAGAAGTGTAAGCACAAGAAAATTCCGCATTAAAGCTCTTTGTTAACTATTTATTAACCTAGTTGGTACGCCGTGAATCGCCTTGTAGTCAACTAAAACGCGAGTTTCATCGCGTCACTTTATGTTTTGAGGTGTTTCAGAGCTTTCTTATGAGTTTGCAAATAAGGGTTCATGTAACGCTTTGGCTTGCACAAAAACCCGTGAAACAGCATGGTGCGCGGACCTCTTTGCACTGACATTGGACCTATCCGCATGAGCACTTTTGGCAAAGGCCACCACCTGCATTTAATTGACGGCTCGGGCTTCATTTTTCGGGCCTATCATGCTTTGCCACCGCTCACGCGCAAATCAGATGGGTTGCCAATCGGGGCGGTCTCCGGATTTTGCAATATGCTCTACAAGATGGTGGAGGACGCAACAGGAGATGACGCGCCGACGCATGTTGCGGTGATTTTTGATCACTCGTCCAAGACGTTTCGCAATGACATTTACCCAGAGTACAAAGCCAATCGCCCGCCCGCGCCAGAAGATTTGCGCCCGCAATTTCCGCTAACCCGCGATGCAACGCGGGCCTTTGGGCTCGCCTGTATCGAGACTGCTGGCTATGAGGCCGATGATATCATTGCGAGCTATGCGGTTAAGGCGCGTGATGCGGGTGGGCGGGTCACGATTGTGTCCTCGGACAAGGACTTGATGCAGCTTGTGGGCGATGGCGTTGAGATGTTTGACGCGATGAAGTCCAAGCGCATTGGGCGCGAAGAGGTTGAGGAGAAGTTTGGCCTCGGGCCTGAGAAGGTTGTGGATATTCAAGCGCTTGCCGGGGATAGTGTGGACAATGTGCCGGGTGCACCTGGCATTGGTGTGAAGACGGCGGCGCTGTTGATCAGCGAGTATGGCGATCTTGATACGCTTCTGGAACGCGCCGAAGAGATCAAACAGCCCAAGCGACGTCAGACGCTGATTGATAACGCGGATCAGATACGGGTGAGCCGTCAATTGGTGCGCTTGGATCAGGACACGCCGCTGGATGAGCCGCTTGAGGCGCTGGAGTTCAAGGCGGCGGACCCAGATACGTTGCTGGGTTTCCTCGCTGAGATGGAGTTCCGCACGATGACCGCGCGGGTTGCGGCTAAGCTGGGGGTTGATGCGCCGGTGATTGCGGAGCCGGAGCCTGAGGAAACTGGTGCTGGATCGCCTGTATCGGAGGATGTGAAGAAGCCGTTTGAGCCGGAAGAGTACGAGACGGTGCGCGATGCGGCGGGCTTGCAAGTGTGGCTTGATAAGATTGAGCAGGCTGGTTTTGTGGCGGTGGATACGGAGACCACTGGCTTGGATGAGATGCGGGTTGATCTGGTAGGGGTTTGCCTGAGCGTTGAGCCGGGCGAGGCGTGCTACATTCCGCTGATCCATTCCAGTGGCGAGGGTGACCTGCTCGGTGGCATGGAAATGGCCGAGGGGCAGATGCCGCTTGATGAGGCGCTGGCGATGCTCAAACCGATGCTGGAGGATGCGAGCATTCTCAAAATCGGGCAAAACATGAAGTATGACGCCAAGATTTTGAAGCGAAATGGAATCACTGTTGCGCCCATTGAGGACACGATGTTGATGTCCTATGCGCTCAATGGTGGGGCGCATAACCACGGGATGGACCTGCTTTCGGAGCGGTATCTCAACCACAAGCCGATTTCGATTAAGACGGTGCTGGGCACGGGCAAATCCGCGATCACCTTTGATAAAGTGCCTATTGCGGATGCGACGAAATATGCAGCGGAAGATGCGGATATCACGCTGCGGCTGTGGAAGACCTTTAAGCCGCGCTTGTCCGCGACGAAGGTGACGCGGGTTTATGAGACGCTGGAGCGGCCTTTGGTGCCGGTGCTGGCGGAGATGGAAATGCACGGGATCAAGGTTGATCGCGATCATCTGAGCCGCATGTCCAACAATTTCGCGCAGAAGATGGCGGGGCTTGAGGCGGATATTCACGCGCTGGCGGGCACGCCGTTTAATGTGGGCTCACCAAAGCAGCTGGGCGAAATACTGTTTGATCAGATGGAGCTGCCCGGCGGCAAGAAGGGCAAGACCGGGGCTTATGCCACTGGCGCGGATGTGCTGGAGGATCTGGCGGCAGAGGGGCATGATCTGCCCGCGCGGGTGCTCGACTGGCGGCAAATGAGCAAGCTGAAATCGACCTACACAGACGCTTTGCAGGAGCATATTCACCCAGATACCGGGCGCGTGCATACGTCTTATTCGATTGCGGGGGCCTCAACCGGGCGGTTGGCTTCGACCGACCCGAATTTGCAAAACATTCCGGTGCGCACAGAGGAGGGGCGCCGCATTCGCGAGGCTTTTGTGCCTGAAGCAGGCAATGTGCTTGTCTCGCTCGATTACAGCCAGATCGAGCTGCGGATTTTGGCGCATATTGCCGATATTGAGAGCCTGAAGGCGGCGTTTCGAGAGGGGCAGGACATTCATGCGCTCACGGCGAGCCAGATGTTCAATGTGCCGATTGAGGGCATGGACCCGATGGTGCGCCGGCAGGCCAAAGCGATCAACTTTGGTGTGATTTACGGCATCTCCGGCTTTGGTCTGGCGCGCAATCTGCGCATTCCGCGCAAAGAGGCGCAGGCGTTCATCGACACTTATTTCGAGCGCTTTCCGGGCATTCGCGAGTATATGGATGCCACTGTCGCAGGCGCGAAAGAGAAGGGGTATGTGGAAACCCTGTTTGGAAGGCGCATCCACACGGCTGAGATCAATGCCAAGGGGCCACATGCGGGTTTTGCCAAGCGCGCGGCGATCAACGCGCCTATTCAAGGCTCAGCGGCGGATGTGATCCGGCGCGCGATGATCCGCATACCGGATGCGATTGCTGGGCTGCCTGCGAAGATGTTGCTTCAGGTGCATGATGAATTGATCTTTGAGGTGGCCGAGGACAGCGTTGATCGCACAATTGCGGTGGTCAAAGATGTGATGGAATCAGCGGCCTCGCCGGTTCTTAAGCTGGATATTCCGCTGACCGTTGATGCGGGTCAGGGCATGAATTGGGCTGAAGCGCACTGATCTCTTGATGCAATTTGCGAGGGCGCGGTTTGCAGATTGCAGTGCGTTTTCGCATGATCGTTTCTTGTATTGCCAGACTTTTTCAAAGCTGTTGATTTATATGGATTTAATCTATTGTTTACATATTTTTAAGTTTCGCAATTTAGTAATCGATAAACGCTATTAATACTTCGACATTTCATGTTAAGTGGCAATTAACTGCATTTTCCTACCACGGGCTAGCCTCGCAATTTATGGGTAGTCAAGAATATGCAGAGAATGCCACGAACCATCTTAGTCGCAGTCCTTTTGACCCTGCAGATCGCGTATGCAGCGCAGGCCAATATCTTGGTCGGCGCAAAGGTTGAGATGGTTCAGTTTGATCCTCTTGAGACGTTCGAGCTTCTTGAGATACCCGACCCGCAGGTCGCCTTGTGGCGCAGTTTGCATCAAGATGTCTTGCCGCTTGATTTGTCAAAAGCGGTACGGCTTGCCTCAGCGCAAAAACTACATGCTTTGCTGAGCGACGCTGGTCTTGAGGCGTTGCGCAGTGATTGGAAGCACCGCCAAAACGCGATGACTGCACGACAGGATCAACTGATCAAACGAGGTGTATTCGTGGTCAGTGGCGGCGTTTTCTCGCTCTCTTTCATAATGTTCGCAGGTGTCGTGTTGTGGCGCAATGAAAGGGCTCCCGCAGGACTGCCCATATTTCTTGGCGCTCCAAAACGTATGGTGGAAATGCGCCGGCAAGCCCTGCAGGAGGCGCTTGGGCACTTGTTGGCGCTGCGTGATTGCACGCTGGTTGCCACAGCGCCGAGCGGTGATCTGTTTGCTTGCCGTATGATTAAGCGGCCACGTCTGAAATTTATGAGCACTCAGCTTATGGAGACTGTGGAGTGGATGCGTACAGCCCTGAATGCGGGGCAAAGTTTAGAGTTTGCAAGTGTGAAATCGCAGTCGGATTTTGAGCGGTTTACCTATTGGGCAAGGTGTTTAAGGGATGCAGATGCAGCGGCCCTTGGCCTTCGGGATTTGCGGATTTCTGCGCTTGAGCTTGATGCGCTCATGAAAGAAGCAGCCGCGCCGCCGCCGGTGGTTGTCTTGCCGGTTTATGAGCTGAATGCGCCGACCCCAACACAAGTCGCCCTGCGCTTTGCGAGTTAAAAATCGCTGACGATGCCTTTTTTCTCCCAGTCGCCAAAGCGCGTGGGTTCTGGTCCGTCGCGGCCACCTAGCTCAGTGGGTAGATCCTGTGAATTTTCAGCCTCGGCGCGCTCTTGAGCTTCCTGCAAGGCGCGCTTGCCTGCGTCTTTGATACGGGTTTCTTTGGTGATTCCTGACATAGGGAGACTGTAGCTCAAGTGCTGATTTAGGCAACTCGCAAAGCTTGCGCAGGTTCAGCGCAGCTAGTATCGGGCCTTGGATAGTCCCAAAGTGCAGAGACCAAATCACGTGGCAAAACCTAACACTCCCCGCAAGGGGCAAAACGGCAAAGATGAGACACCGGGGCTCGCGGCGCGACAAGCGGCGGCGTATTTGCTCAAGGGCGTGTTGCTGGAGCAGCAACATCTGGGTGACCTGACAGGTCCGATTTTGGCCAGACTGGCGCCGCCGGATCGCGCGCGTGCAACGACGCTTGCGGATATTGTGCTGCGGTATTTGCCGAATTTGGATGCCGCATTGAGCCCATTTACGGGTCGCCGCCCGCCAATTTTGGCGCAAAACGCTTTGCGTATCGCGGCGGCTGAGCTGCTGTTGGACAATGTACCGGCGCATGCGGCTGTGGATGGGGCCGTGCGGCTTGTGGCAGGCAATCGCAAGACCGCACATCTTAAGGGATTTGTGAACGCGGTTGCGCGCAAGATTGAGACCGAGGGGCAGGCGGCTTGGGACAAGCTGTCGCCACCGGGCTTGCCTGCGCCGATGAAAGCGCGGTTGGCCAAGGTTTATGGCAAGGGCGCAATTCCGGGCATTGAAGCTGCGCATTTGGCAGGTGCGCCGTTTGATTTGACCGCGAAGGGCGATGCCGCGGCACTTGCGCAAACGCTTGGCGCTGAATTGCTGCCGACAGGTTCTGTCCGGGTGCAGGGCCGGGTGCAACTGACGGCTTTGCCGGGGTACGAAAATGGTGATTGGTGGGTGCAGGATGCTGCGGCTGCGATGCCTGCGCGCTTGCTGGGTGTTTCTAAGGGTGATGCGGTGTTGGATTTATGCGCGGCGCCCGGCGGAAAAACCATGCAACTTGCGGCCATGGGTGCAGATGTGACGGCGCTTGATCTATCTGAGGATCGACTGGTGCGAGTTGAGGAGAATTTGGGCCGCACGGGGCTTGAAGCAAAGATTGTTGCGGCTGATGTGCTTGAGTGGGATGCGCCGCA
>CAZQMR010000009.1:0-13097 GCA_964594465.1 uncultured Rhodobacterales bacterium | reverse complement strand
CGTGCAGATTGGCAGGGAAATTTCCAAGGGCTTGAGCCAGATTGGGTCACAAAGGACGGAGATTTGCGACTTCGTCCCGACTACTGGTCTGAGCGTGGCGGCATGGATGGGTTTTTTGTCACTGTCTTGCAAAAAGCGTAACGGGCGGCTACCAGCGTGAGCGCAATCAGGGCATTGTAAAATAGTGTTTATTCGTGTGGGGCGCGCAAGCTGAATGCCTAACGTTTTTTGGGTTACATATGCCGCCTATGTCAGGGCGATCAGGTGGTTTCAGCGCCTTGCAAACCGCTGGCGTGCGCGCACGGCTGGCATGACTCGCACAGCTACGGTTTTTGTGTCCCATCCTGAGCCGCGCTCGATTGGCTCTTACGCCACGGGTCAGCAGATGCTGGTGGGCAATTTTCGGTTTAATGGCGGTGTGATTGAGGCGCCGGATGTGTCGATTTGGGCGATTGATCCCCAAAACGATGTTATTCTGGACGAAATGCATGGTTTTGAATGGGTCGATGATTTCGCGGCGACCGGCACGAAAGCGGCACGGACCCGGACGCAGGCATGGCTGTTGGACTGGGTTCGTCACTACGGCACGGGCACTGGGCCGGGTTGGAAACCGGACATAACCGGTCGCCGGTTGATCCGCTGGATATCCAACGGCTTGTTTATTCTCAACGGTCTGGATGGGAAATCGTCGAAAGTCTTTTTCCGCTCTTTGTCGCGCCAAGCCAATTATCTTTCCAAGTGCTGGGTACAGGCCCGTGAAGGTTTGCCACGCTTTGAGGCGATTGCCGGTCTGGTTTATGTCGGCTTGTCGCTTGAGGGCAAAGAGAATTACCTACGCCCGGCTGTGCGGCGTTTGGGTCAGGAATGTGCGCGGCGCATTGGGCCAGACGGGGCGCTCAAATCGCGCAACCCGGAAGAGCTGATGGAAGTGTTCACGCTTTTGGTTTGGGCTGCGCGCACGCTTGAAGAAACCGGGCACACGCCGGATCAGCGTCATTTGGATGCGCTTGAGCGGATTGCCCCGGCGCTTCGGGCGCTGCGTTTGGGGGACGGTGCGTTGGCGCGGTTCCATGGCGGTGGACGCGGGGCGGAGGGCAAGCTTGATCTTGCGCTTTCAGAGAGCCGGGTGAAGCCCAAGACTGCGCGCGGCACGCCGATGGGCTTTGCCCGAATTTCAGCGGGCCGCACGACGATCATCATGGATTGCAGCGTGCCACCGCGCGGCGAAGCGTCTCGCGCTGGCCATGCAAGTACCTTGTCCTTTGAGCTGTCCGCTGGGCGTCGACCTTTGATTGTGAACTCAGGACCGGGCCGATTGTTTGGGGATGAGTGGCGTCGCGCAGCGCGGGCGACTGCCTGTCACTCGACCCTAGTGCTGGATGGGGCGTCATCGTCCCGTATTGCCGCACCCGGATATGTGGGGCAGACCTTTGGTGAACGGCTTCAGGTCACGCCTGGAGAGGTTACGCTCAAGGCGGCGAATGATGTATCGGGCCAATATTTGCTGGCGCGGCATGATGGATATGCCAAGGAAATGGGTCTCGTGCATGAGCGACGGGTTTTCCTGAGCCCGGACGGTCGCGAATTTCGCGGCGAGGACAATGCCAAATCAGTCAGTCGTGAGCAGCAAACCCGCTTTCGCCGCTCCGCGATCAGTGCGGGCGGATCCGGTCTCAACTTCGCACTGCATTTCCATTTACACCCAGATGTGACGCCCAGCCTTGATATGGGTGGACAAGCGATTTCCCTGCGACTCAAAAGCGATGAGGTTTGGATTTTCCGCCAGTCGGGCGGTGAAATGGCGCTGGAAAGTGCGGTCTATCTGGATCAGCAGCATTTGATGCCAAGGCCCACGCAACAGATTGTCATCAAGTCCACCGCGCTCAATTACGAAGGCAAAATCACCTGGGCTTTGGTGCGTGCGCAGGACGGCAGCCGCAATACCCGCGATCTGGTGGTTGAAGAACCGGTTGATTTTGTGCATTGAGGCGCAAATCTGACTACATATGGAATCCATAGATGAGCGAGCCTTTGGTGCGCGTTGCGCGTGCGTTACTTTCCGTTTCTGACAAAACCGGGTTGATCGACTTGGCCCGTGCGCTTGATGCGCGCGGTGTTGAACTGGTCTCCACGGGTGGTACTGCGGCGGCCATTCGGGACGCTGGTATGGATGTGCGCGATGTGTCGGACCTGACGGGCTTTCCTGAGATGATGGATGGGCGCGTAAAAACACTGCATCCGGGGGTGCATGGTGGATTGCTGGCGCTGCGCGATGATGCGGCGCATCTGGAGGCAATGGAGGCCAACAATATTGGTCCAATTGATCTGCTGGTGGTCAATTTGTATCCGTTTGAAGAGACCGTGGCCAAGGGCGCGGCTCCGGATGATTGCATTGAAAACATTGATATTGGTGGGCCTGCGATGATCCGTGCGGCGGCGAAAAACCATGCTTTCGTGTCGGTTGTGGTTGATACTGAGGATTATGGTGCGCTGCTTGAAGAGCTGGATGCAAATGACGGCGCTACAAGCATGGCATTTCGCCAGACTTTGGCGCAGCGGGCTTATGCGCGCACAGCTGCTTATGACGCGGCTGTATCCACTTGGTTTGCGGGGCATTTGGGCGAGGCAGCCCCGCGCCGCGCGGCGGTTGCTGGCACTTTGCGCCAGACCTTGCGCTATGGCGAGAACCCGCATCAGAGTGCTGCGTTCTACTCCACTGGCTCCGCGAGACCCGGTGTGGCGAATGCGACCCAGCTGCAGGGCAAAGAGCTGAGCTATAACAATATCAATGACACAGATGCGGCCTTTGAGCTGGTTGCGGAGTTTGATCGCGCAGCTCCCGCTTGTGCGATTATCAAGCACGCCAATCCTTGCGGTGTGGCAACCGGTGCTACGATGAGCGAGGCTTATGCGCGGGCGTTTGACTGTGATCGCACCTCGGCTTTTGGCGGTATCATTGCGCTGAACCAAGTGTTGGATGGCGCAACCGCTGAGAAGATTGTGGAGATTTTCACAGAAGTGGTGATTGCGCCGGGCGCAGATGAGGATGCCAAAGCGCTGTTTGCCAAGAAGAAGAACCTGCGCTTGTTGCTGACCGATGGCTTGCCTGATCCGGCTGAAACGGGGCATGTTTGGCGGCAAGTGTCTGGTGGCTATCTGCTTCAGGACCGGGATGCGGCAGCGCTGGATATGGATGCGCTTAAGGTCGTGACCAAGATTGCGCCGGATGCGCAGCAAATGGCGGATTTGATGCTGGCCTGGAAGGTCGCCAAGCATGTGAAATCAAACGCAATTGTCTATTGTAAGGACGGGGCGACAGTTGGCATTGGTGCGGGGCAGATGAGCCGGGTGGACAGCAGCCATATTGCTGCGCGCAAAGCTGCCGATATGGCAGAGGTGATGGGTTTGGACGCGCCTTTGACGGTTGGCTCTTGTGTGGCTTCGGATGCGTTTTTTCCTTTCGCGGATGGCTTGCTGAAGGCGGCGGAGGCCGGCGCGAGCTGCATCATTCAGCCCGGCGGTTCGATGCGCGACGACGAGGTTATCGCGGCGGCAGATGAGGCGGGCCTTGCGATGGTCTTTACCGGCCAGCGGCACTTTAGGCATTAAATCATGATTGGCCTCAAACGCATCCTGTGGATTTCGCTTCCAATTCTGCTGATCGATCAGCTGACCAAATGGTTGGTGGTGGAATGGGCAGACCTCAAAGCGATTTACACAATTGACGTGTGGCCACCGTTCCTGAATTTCCGCATGGCGTGGAACAAGGGGGTGAATTTTGGGCTGTTTAATCTGGGTGATGATGGCGGTCAGTACGTGTTGATCGGAGTTTCGGCAGTTTTTGTGTTCGGAATTTTGTTTTGGCTGAGAAAAACTGCAACTTGGAAGCCAGCGATTTCAGCGGGCTTGATCGTCGGTGGTGCGATTGGCAATGTCATTGATCGGGTGCAATACGGAGCTGTCGCGGATTTTTTGAACATGAGTTGTTGTGGGTTTGACAATCCGTTTTCCTTTAACGTTGCCGATATCGCGATTTTTGCAGGTGTGGCTGGGATATTGATTTTTGGCGATGGGCTAGAAGAGACGGCAGATGCCTCCGGCGGGGATATTTCGGGAAAGTGATGATGATCGCTTTCTCGCGTGACCTGCGGATTTGCATGCAGTAAACTCGGTTCATCAAGGGAGTTGGAATTATGTTGGCTAAAAGATGTCTCTTTGCGATGGGCGGTGCGGCTTTGATCTTGTCAGGCTGTGGACAGGACGAAATTGCGGGAACATTGCAGCAGGCAAGTTTGGCCAATGGCGCACCGGATGAGTTTCTGGTTTTACCGCAAAAGCCACTGGAAATGCCGGAGGATTTAAGCGCATTGCCTGCGCCTGATCCAACAGCCGGATCCCGTGTTGAAATTGATCCCCATGCAGGCGCCAAACGTGCATTGGGTGGAACCGGTGGCGGTTACAGTGCATCCGGGTCGGACAATACGCTGCTGGCGGCGGCGCGCAGTCGACCGATTTCTGCAAATATTCGGGAGGAATTGCGTGCTGAAGATGAGAAGAAGCGCAAGCGGCCCACTGGGCTTGTCGGTTTCCTCGACATTTTCCGCATAACACCGCGCGAACAGACGATTTACGTCGAAGACGAGCTTGATGCGCGGGAAGAATTGGTGAAGTGGCGTAAGCGCGGCGTTCGGACACCGTCGATTGATTTGACAGGGATCAATTAAAGCCGTCCCATTTTAAGATACTTTTTCACAATTCCGTGCTAACCGGTTTGCCATCGCTCTGATCGGCCTTAGGTAAAGGTCGCAAGCAACGTGCAGGAGGCATGTGTGACACGATCTATTTTGGCCGCGCTTTTGACACTACTGACGGCCCTCCCGGTTTTCGCAGGATCGGCTGTAACCAGCTTTAAACTGGACAACGGTATGGAAGCGGTTGTGATCGAAGATCACCGCGCACCTGTTGTTACTCATATGGTTTGGTATCGGGTTGGCTCTGCGGATGAGGAGGCTGGCAAATCGGGCATTGCGCATTTCCTTGAGCATTTGCTCTTTAAGGGCACGCCAACCATCCCGCCAGGCGAGTTTTCAAAGATCATCGCGGCCAATGGTGGCAATGACAACGCTTTTACGTCCTATGATTATACCGGGTATTTCCAACGGGTTGCGGCGGATCGGCTGTCATTGGTGATGGCGATGGAAGCGGATCGGATGCAAAATCTGGTGCTGACAGATGAGATCGTTGCCACGGAGCGGGATGTGGTTCTGGAGGAGCGTAATAGCCGGGTTGAAAACTCGCCGGGGTCGAAATTTTCAGAACATCGCCGCGCGGCTGCCTTCATGAACCACCGCTATGGCGTGCCGATCATTGGTTGGAAACATGAGATTGAGCAGCTTAATCGCGAGGACGCCTTTGCCTTTTATGAGAAGTACTACGCGCCCAACAATGCGATCTTGGTTGTTGCTGGCGATGTGACGCCCGAGCAAGTGAAAGCATTGGCGAAAGAGCATTATGGCCCGCTCAAACCAAGTGCGCACATAAAGAAGCGCAATCGCCCGCAGGATCCGCCACAGCTTTCGCCGCGTCGCTTGTCCTTTTCTGATCCGCGCGTGCGCCAGCCCTATGTGATCCGCACGTATCTTGCGCCAACACGGGGCAGCGGGTCTGCCAAAGAGGCGGCGGCTCTCACCTATCTGAGTGAGCTGCTCGGCGGTTCTGGATTGTCGTCCGTGTTTGGTCAGGAATTGCAGCTTAAGCAGAAGATTGTTGTCAGTTCGGGCGCTTTTTATGATGGCATATCGCTCGATCCAGATCTCTTTGGCATGTATGTTGTGCCGGTTCCGGGCGTAACTTTGGAGGAGGCGGAAAAGGCGCTTGATGATGTGCTTGCACTCTTTCTGGAAACTGGGCCTGATCTGGATCACTTGGACCGTATTCGCGCACAAATTCGCGCCAACGAAATTTATGCACGCGACAGCCAGCATGGCATGGCACGGCGCTACGGCAGCGCGCTGACGGCTGGTTTGACGGTTAAGGATGTTGAGGTTTGGCCGGAAATTCTAAACGAGGTCACGCCAGATGATATCATGCATGCGGCCCGAAACTTGCTGGACAAACGCAAGTCTGTAACGGGTTACCTTATGGGTGCTGAGCGAGGAATTACTCAATGATGCGTTTTGTTTTTGCGGTTCTGATCCTCTTTGCGGCCCTCCCGGCGCGTGCGGTAGACATCAAGGAAGTGGTTTCGCCCGGCGGGATCAAGGCGTGGCTCGTGCAGGAGCCGTCGATCCCCATGATTGCGATTGATATCATGTTTAAGGGTGGTGCAACGCTGGACCCGGATGATGCGCAAGGGGCCACCTACATGATGATGGGCATGTTGGAAGAGGGTGCCGGTGACCTAGATGCCACCGCGTTTCGTCAATCAACGGAGACGCTCGCGGCTCGATTTGCCTATGATACGAACCGGGACTCGGTCTCGATATCGGCCGAGATATTGCGAGAGAATGCGGATGTGGCGATCGATCTGCTGCGTCTTGCACTGATTGAGCCTCAATTCAACGATGTGGCGATGGCGCGGGTGAAAACGCAAATCCTGTCTGGTTTGCGATCGGATGCGACCGATCCAAATGCACAGGCGGGTTTGGCATTTCGATCTGATCTCTTTGGGGATCATCCGTATGGACGGGCGATTGAGGGCACGCTCGCAAGCGTTGAGGCGCTGAGCCGTGAGGATCTGTTCCGCGCACATCGCGAGGCACTCGCCAAGGACGACATGTATGTTGGCGTGGTCGGCGATATTTCAGAAACTGAGCTGGGTGTGATGCTGGATCGACTTTTGGGAGATTTACCTGAGAGCGGTGCGGTGCCAAAGGCGGCCCCGACTGTCAAAACCGATGGGGCAGTCAAGGTCATTCAGATGCCGGTGCCTCAGTCGGTTGTTCTGTTTGGTCACGAGGGCATTGAGCGGGATGATCCAGATTTTTTTGCGGCCTATGTGATGAACCATATCCTAGGTGGTGGCGGTTTCTCATCGCGCCTTACGGTGGAGGTGCGTGAAAAACGCGGGTTGACCTATGGGGTCTATTCCTACCTGGCGCCGTCTGATCTTGCAGCGCTTTACCTTGGCTCTTTTGCCAGCGCCAATAATCGCGTTGCAGAAGCCATTTCTGTGCTGCAGGACGAATGGACGCGGATGCGTGACAATGGCGCGACCCCAGAAGAGTTGAACAATGCGAAGCGATATTTGACAGGGGCTTACCCGCTGCGCTTTGACAGCAACGTGAAGATTGCGCGGATCATGTCTGGTCTTCAGTATGAGGAGCTGGGCATAGAGTATGTCAATTTCCGAAATGACCGGATCAACGAGGTGACTTTGGAGGATGTTGCGCGGGTTGCGCGTCGCGTCCTTAAGCCGGAAAGTCTGAACGTGGTTGTTGTTGGGCAGCCTGAGGGTTTGTAAGCCCAAGCCTAGCCAACGCAGCATAAGCCTGTAGCGGAATCAGCACACCCTATGCTATCTGTTGGGGTATGAACGCTCCAGACCGCAACATAAGCCCTGACCCGGCCCCAATTCGCCAGTTGGATGAAGCTGCTTCTAACCGCATCGCTGCGGGGGAAGTGGTGGAACGCCCCGCATCTGCCGTTAAGGAACTGGTGGAAAATGCGCTTGATGCGCGCGCGACCCGCGTTGAGATCGACATCGCGCATGGTGGCAAGTCTTTGATCCGGGTGAGTGATGATGGCCATGGTTTGCCGCGCGACGAGCTCGCTTTGGCGCTAAGCCGCCATGCCACGTCAAAACTCGATGGCGATGATCTGGTCAATATCCGTAGCTTCGGGTTTCGTGGCGAGGCGCTGCCCTCAATGGGCGCGGTGGGTCGGCTGAGCTTTGCGTCGAGATGGCAGGGCGAGGCCCATGAGATCATGGTTGAGGCGGGGCGTATTGGGCCGATTAAACCCACGGCGCTGGGCAAAGGCACCGTTGTCACCGTGCGCGATTTGTTTTTTGCCACGCCTGCCCGTCTAAAGTTCCTGCGCACCGATCGCGCGGAAACAAGCGCGATCAGCGATGCGGTCAAGCGCCTTGCCATGGCGCGCCCCGATGTCAGCTTTCTCTTGCGCGATGTGACCGACGGTTCGCGGGTATTGTTGCGCGCGGATGCAGAAGGGGCGCTTGATCCGGTCGAGGCGCAGCGCGCGCGCATTGCGCGGTTCTTGGGCGCAGACTTCGCGCCCAATGCGCTCGCGGTTGATGCAGAGCGCGAGGGGTTGCATCTCAGCGGCTTCATTGGCCTGCCGACCTATTCACGCGGGGCTGCTGTTGCGCAATTCATGTTCGTGAATGGCCGCCCAGTAAGAGATAAGCTGTTTTCTGGGGCGTTGCGTGCAGCCTATCGGGATCTTATGAGCCGAGACCGGCACCCGGTTGCCGTTCTGTTCCTAAGCTGCCCGCCGGAGATGATTGACGTCAATGTGCACCCTGCCAAAACCGAAGTGCGGTTTCGAGATGCGGGTACGGCGCGGGGCCTGATCGTCTCGGGCTTACGCCATATTCTGGCGGAAGCCGGGCATCGCTCGTCTTCGCATCTGGGCACAGCAACGCTTGGGGCGTTTGCCCAGGCCACAGCGCCGGGCGCGCCAGTGTATCAAATGGACCGCGCAGGTGCTGCACCAAGCAGCCCAACCCCGCAACTTTCTGGGTTCCATGAAGAACAAGCGCTTTATAGTGCGCGGGTTGAGCCGAGTGCTGTAGTTGGAGACACGCCCGAGCAAGCCCAAGCGGATCCCGGCTTGCCACTGGGTGCTGCACGCGCGCAAATCCACGAGAATTACATCATTGCGCAAACTCAAGACGGATTGGTCATTGTGGATCAACATGCGGCCCATGAACGGCTGGTCTATGAAACGCTCAAAACCCAGTTCGCAGAGCGCAAAGTGCCAACGCAGGGGCTGCTGATCCCGGAGATCGTAGAACTGCCGGAGGATGACATCGCCCGGCTGATGGCGGCGCAGGAGCAGATTGCTGAGTTTGGGCTTGTCTATGAGGCCTTTGGTGGCAATTCGATCATCCTGCGCGAAGTTCCGGCGATCCTTGGCAGCGGCGATATGAGCGCACTTGTGCGCGATTTAGCGGATGAATTGGCGGAGCAGGGTCAGGCCAGCGAGCTTAAGACGCGGATAGACGCGGTCCTGTCGCGCATGGCATGCCACGGCTCCGTTCGCTCCGGGCGACGGATGCAAGGCGAGGAAATGAATGCGCTTTTGCGCCAAATGGAAGCCACACCAAACTCTGGCCAATGCAACCATGGACGACCAACTTATATCTCGCTCTCGCTGGCTGAGATCGAAAAACTGTTTGGCCGCACATGAGCGTGTTTGACCCGCTGACCTTTGAGAACCCATACGTGATTGCGGCCGCGATCGGTGCGTTCCTGCTGTTTTGCCTGTTTTTGCTGCTGTTTCTGGCGCTCCGTGCGGCGGGTCGCTCGGCGCGCGCAACTGAGCCGCTGGCCATGCAGATGGGCCAGCTTGGCGCGGTGGTGAGCAATCTGGGCGAAGGTCAACAGCAGCTTGTGGGGCGTTTAGGGCAGGTGTCTGAGGCGCAATCAACCTCGCAAATGGCGATGATCCAAGTGATGGAGAAGCGGCTAGAGGATGTGCAAAAGGCGATGGGCGACACGCTGCATGGCACGGCTCAGCGCACAGCGCGCACCATGGGTGAGCTGCAAACCCGGCTTGAAACCATCGACAAGGCCCAGAGCAATATCGAGAAACTGTCGGGCAATGTGCTGAGTTTGCAGGATATTTTGTCCAACAAGCAGACCCGTGGTGCCTTTGGTGAGATCCAGTTAAAGGACATTGTCAGCAAAGCGCTGCCGCCGGATGCCTATGGGTTTCAAGTGACGCTCAGCAATGGCAAGCGCGCCGATTGCTTGATCAAATTGCCAAATCCTCCCGGCGATATCGTGATCGACAGCAAGTTCCCGCTGGAGGCTTACGAGGCGCTGATCAATGCTACCAGTGACGCGGAACTGAAAGCGGCAGCTACCGCGCTGCGCAGTTCCGTGCGGGTTCATATCAAAGCGATTTCGGAAAAGTATATTCTCGACGGTGAAACCGCAGACGGGGCGCTGCTGTTCCTACCTTCTGAGGCGGTCTATGCGGAGCTGCACGCCAATTTCCCCGACATCGTGCGCGAGGGGTTTGAGGCGCGGGTCTGGATCGTATCCCCCACGACTTGCATGGCGACGCTCAACACCATGCGGGCTATTTTGAAAGATGCACGGATGCGCGAGCAGGCCGGTGCGATTCGAAAGGAATTGTCAGCACTTTATAAAGACGTGGATCGTTTATCCGCGCGAGTTGGCAATCTGGACCGGCATTTTCAGCAGGCTGCAAAGGATGTAGAGGACATCAAAATTTCCGCTCAGAAATCTTCCACACGGGCGCATCGTTTGGAGCGATTTGAGTTTGAAAACGATGGTGAAATGCCTGAAGTGCCCGATGTTGAGAAGCTGACTCCTAAGACCGTTGAGCCGGGCGCCTGAGGCGATTGTAATCAAACTCACATCAATGTGTGGAGAGTTGTTTCGAGAAACCCGAGCAGTCTGTGCAATGATGTTGGGGAAAACCTAATCAAGCGGGAGCAACTTTATGAGAAAATTCGGAATCATCGCAGCAATATGTGGTGCCATGAGCGCGAGCGGAGCCTACGCGCAGGACTGTACGTCAACCGAAACGGATCCGTTTGAAATTGACGGCGCTGGGGTCACCGCGCTTTACGACTGCATCAAAGATGCTTTGGTCGAAGGATATTCCGCTGGCGACAATCCGATTGCATCAGTTTACCGTGATTGGGCCGCGACAGCGACCCGGCCGGGTGTTGCAGGCCCACACGGCAACCGCTTCTTGATGACATTCGCCAATGATGTGGCGGCTGAGCAGTATCTGAAGTATGAGGATGAGGGCGTCGTAATGCCGGTGGGGTCAGTTTTGGCCAAAGAAAGCTTCAAGATTTCCAAGAAGGGCAAGGTGCGCCGTGGACCGCTCTTTATCATGACTAAGGTTGCGGCTGGCGAGGCTGATGAGTTTGATAACTGGGTCTACTCTGCGGTTCAGCCAAAGGGCAAGGCGATGAAAATCAAGCAGAAATTCTGTCATGATTGTCATGTGGCTTATGAAGACCAGGACAATCTTGGATATCCGGTTGAAGAGGTTCGCATCAGCAACTGATTGCAGGGGGCGGGTGCCTCCGGCGGGGATATTTTAAGAAAGTGATGAGGGCCGGGGCAGTGAATTGCCCCGGCCTTTGCTGTTTAGAGTTGGAAGTTTCTGTGAGTTACTGCAGCTTCGAGCGCGTCGTTGCAGCGCAAGCAGGTATCTGGGTGCGCGTGTTGGCCGACATCTGGCAGGATCTTCCAGCAGCGTTGGCATTTTTGGCCCGATGCGCGGGCGAAGGTGACGGCGACACCCGGTGTGTCTTCTAGACGGAAGGCATCTGCAGGGGCTTCGCCGGTTTTGATTTCCACGGCGCTGGTGATGCAGATCTCTGCCCAGTCCAGATCGTCGAGCCCCTCGGTGCTGTCCAGGTAGACCACTGGTGCAGCCTCCAAGCTTGAGCCGATGGTTTTCTCTTGGCGCTGGATTTCGAGCGCGCCGGTGATCACGCGACGGATGCGGCGGATTTGGCTCCATTTTTCCGCAAGCTCTGGGTTGAGCCATGAGGCAGGCGTTTCAAAGAAATCCTGCAAATGCACTGAGCTTTCATCGCCGGGGCGTTGGTCGAGCCAGACATCTTCCATGGTGAAGGTCAGGATCGGGGCGAGCCATGTTGTGAGGCGCTCAAACAGGAGGTTGAGCACGGTTTGGGTGGCTTGCCGGGCGTTGCCATCGAGTGGATCGCAGTAGAGCACGTCTTTGCGGATGTCGAAATAGACGGCGGAGAGATCGATGGTGGCGAACTCGAAAACGGCCTTAAAGACACCTTGAAAGTCGTAGTTTTTGTAGCCCTGCTGCACGGTGACATCGAGCTCAGCAAGGCGGTGCAGGATCCACTGTTCCAGCTCGGGCATGTCTGCAGGGTCGACTGCCTTTGCGGGGTCAAATCCTGTGAGATTGCCGAGGATAAAGCGCATGGTGTTGCGCAGGCGGCGGTAGCTGTCGGCCACACCTTTGAGGATTTCAGGGCCGATGCGGTGGTCATGCACATAGTCGGTTTGCGCGACCCAAAGGCGCAGGATATCCGCGCCGTATTGCTTGACGACCTCCTCTGGCACGATGGTGTTGCCCAAGCTCTTGGACATCTTCATGCCCTTCTCATCAAGTGTGAAAGCATGGGTCACAACGGCCTTGTAGGGCGCACGGCCCTTGGTGCCGCAGGCCTGCAGCATGGACGAGTGGAACCAGCCGCGATGCTGGTCCGTGCCTTCGAGATAGACATCAGCGATGCCATCGGGTGCGCCGTCTTCGCGATCGCGCAGCACGAAGGCGTGGGTGGAGCCTGAGTCGAACCAAACATCCAAGATATCAAAG
Organism: uncultured Rhodobacterales bacterium; assembly: GCA_964594465.1. GTDB lineage: Bacteria > Pseudomonadota > Alphaproteobacteria > Rhodobacterales > Rhodobacteraceae > CAZQMR01. The sequence continues at coordinate 563 of CAZQMR010000009.1, read as the reverse complement.
ACTTGAGTGTAGTCCTCTGGGTTGTGATCGCCGCCCAAGAAGCGCTCTTTGGCGCCCTCTTGATACCACGCATCCGCGCCTTCTTCTTTGAAGGCATCCGCGATGCGGGCGTTCACGGCCTCGTCGCGCAGCAGGAAATCTGGGTCTGTTGGCAGGGTGCCGTTGCGTGTGAAACACGTGAGCGGCACGCCCCATGCGCGTTGGCGCGAGAGCACCCAGTCTGGGCGGCTTTCGATCATGGAGTAGAGCCGGTTGCGCCCGGTTTGGGGCGTCCATTCTACGAGCTGGTCGATGGAGTTGAGCGCGCGCTCACGGATGGTTTTGCCGTGGGTGTCGTTGCCGCCAACGGGCGTGTCAATCGCGGCGAACCACTGGGGCGTGTTGCGATAGATCAGCGGGGCTTTGGAGCGCCAGCTATGGGGGTAGGAGTGCTTGATCACGCCGCGTGACAAAAGGCCATCGACCTCCACCAGCTTGGCGATGACGGCGGCATTGGCGTCGCCTTCCCACGGGTTGTTTTTGTTCTTCTTGTTGAGCTTGTCGCGCAGGATTTTCTTGCCGCC
>CAZQMR010000008.1:23156-33848 GCA_964594465.1 uncultured Rhodobacterales bacterium | reverse complement strand
ACGCCTTTGGAGGTTTCCAAACCCAGAATGATCGCGTTGAACAAGATCACCGCGAGAATAAAGTTCTGCGTTCGGGCGGAATCAAGAAACGCGGAAAGGCGCGCGCGAACGGGTGAGGTCTGGAGATCAGGATGCTGGGTCATGGGGCTGCATATGGGGTAGAATGCGCGCTACGCCAAGCCCTTACTTGCCCTTAAAGTTGGGTTTCTCTTTGGCAAAAAAGGCGCGGACCCCCTCAACGAAGTCCTGCGATTTGAGGAGCGGTGTTTGCTCCAAGCCTTCGATACTGATCGCTTCGCCGTAAGAAACAGATCCAACGCGGCGCATGAGGCGCTTGGTTGCAGCCAGTGAAAGTGGTGCGCCTTCGGAGAGTTTGGTCGCCCATGCACTGGTTTCTGCCTCAAGCGTATCGGTTGCGACAACCTTGTTGGTGATGCCATACTCAAGGCACTCGCTTGCCGGGATTTTGCGCCCCTCAAGTGCGGCCTGAAGCGCACGCTTGTAGCCCATCGCATTGAGCAGAAGCTGGGTGTTGCCGCCATCGGGCACCAGCGCAATCGCAGCAAAGGCGAGGTAGATATAAGCATCTTCCGACATGATCATCAGGTCGCAATTCATCGCAAGCGCCGCCCCGACACCAGCCGCCGCCCCGTGGACCTGAGCGATCCAGATCTTGTTGGACATGGCGATGCCATCAAGGAACGGCTTATACTCAGCGTCAAGATGGAAGCTCACCGGATTGGACATCCCATCCGTGAGATCAGCCCCTGCCGAGAAACCACGGCCTTCGCCTTTGAGGACCACGACCAGAATTTCAGGGTCATCTTCGATCTGACCCACGGTTTTGCGCATCGCCGCCTTAAGCGTGCGATCAAAGGAGTTCATTTTGTCAGGGCGGTTGAGCGTTAGCGTGGCAACTGCACCGTTTTTCTCTAACTTCAGAACGTCGTCGCTCATGTCTTGGGCCTCCTGAGGCGTGGTTTAATTGTACTTTAGCGAATTCGCTGATGGGGGCAATTTTGACGTGGGTGCAAGTGGTAGATTCTGGATCGCACAAGAGCGCTGTTGCTAACGCCAAAAAAATAACCCCGCCAAAACTGACGGGGCTATCAAGTCAAATCATGTCCGTGCGTTTAGTAACGATAATGCTCCGGCTTGAACGGGCCTTCTGTTGGAACACCGATATAATCAGCCTGCTCTTGCTGAAGCTCGGTCAGTTTCACGCCGATCCGGTCAAGATGCAGACGGGCAACTTTCTCGTCCAGATGCTTGGGCAGAATGTAAACTTCGTTCTTGTAATTGTCGCCGTTGTTCCACAGCTCCATCTGCGCGAGCACCTGATTGGTAAAGGACGCGGACATCACAAAGGATGGATGGCCGGTGGCATTACCGAGGTTCAGCAAGCGACCTTGGCTCAGGAGAATCATGCGATTGCCGTTGGGCAGCTCGATCATATCCACCTGATCTTTGATGTTGGTCCATTTGTGGTTCTTGAGCGCCGCCACCTGAATTTCATTGTCGAAATGGCCGATATTGCCAACAATGGCCATGTCTTTCATTTCGCGCATATGCTCGATGCGGATCACGTCTTTGTTGCCAGTGGTGGTGATGAAGATGTCAGCGGATGATGCCGCATCTTCCAGTGTCACAACCTCAAAGCCGTCCATAGCCGCTTGAAGCGCGCAGATCGGATCAACTTCGGTTACTTTCACACGGGCACCAGCACCGCGCAGAGATGCCGCTGAGCCTTTGCCCACATCGCCGTATCCGCAAACAACAGCAGTCTTACCGGCCATCATCGTGTCCGTTGCGCGGCGAATGCCGTCAACGAGCGATTCTTTACAGCCATATTTGTTGTCGAATTTCGACTTGGTCACGCTGTCATTCACGTTGATCGCGGGGAACGGCAACTGGCCCTGCTCCACAAGCTGATAAAGGCGATGAACACCGGTTGTTGTTTCCTCAGACACGCCCTGAATGGCATCGCGGGTCTTTGTGAACCAACCCGGTGATTCAGCCATCCGCTTTTTGATCTGAGCTTTGATGACTTCTTCTTCCTCAGAGGTCGGAACAGCAATGATATCTTCGCCAGCTTCTGCGCGCGCACCCAAAAGCACGTAAAGCGTCGCGTCGCCGCCATCATCGAGGATGAGGTTCGCACCCTCCGGGAACATGAAAGACTTGTCGAGGTAATCCCAATGCTCTTCCAGCGTCTGGCCTTTGATCGCAAACACCGGCACGCCGATTTCTGCAATTGCTGCAGCTGCATGATCCTGTGTGGAGTAAATGTTGCATGACGCCCAGCGCACGTCGGCGCCAAGAGCTGTCAGCGTTTCAATTAGGACTGCGGTCTGAATCGTCATGTGAAGCGAGCCAACGATGCGCGCGCCCTTAAGCGGTTTTGCGTCACCAAACTCTTCGCGCAACGCCATCAGACCTGGCATTTCAGTTTCAGCTATGTCCAATTCTTTGCGGCCAAAGGCTGCAAGTGAGATGTCTTTAACAATATAGTCAGCGGCCATTGGGGGAACTCCTCAGAAACACGCGAAACCGCGCTCCGCCGCCCTTTAGCACCGACTCAAAAATTGCTCAACCTAAAGCAATTTACAATTGGACTTAGCTGGCAGTTCCAAGTGCTACATCGGTGCGCTTGAGATCCAACCAACTGCTGCCACTTGCGACAACACAAGAAATCCCTGACGCGCGAGTCTCCAGAATTGTCCAAGTGCCGCTCGTGCCTGTCCAAATTTCAACCATCTTAGAGCCGCTTTCGAGCCCACTGGCCACATGGTTTTCATCGTACATTTCTTTAAGCTTGACCACGATCGCGTCTCGCTCTTCACAAATGTCTTCTGCAAACGCTGGCGCTGAAACACCCACCAAAAGTGCGGCCAAGACCTTAAACACAGCAATTCTTTTAAACATCACGCTACCTCCAAACCGAAACACGGTCTTCTACAATTTAAACACAGTGCTGAACTCGCAAAGGAGTCGGGCGAATCTGGGGCTGAGTTAAGGTTAACAAATGTCCGTTTTGTGGCTGTGGTTTCTTGGCAACTCTGCTGGTATGTGTCGCAAAACGAGAGGAATAGGCATGGCGGAACGGGCTTGGCAGAGGATGTTATCGGGGCGCAGACTTGATCTGTTGAACCCGGCACCGCTCGATATTGAGATAGAGGATATCGCCCACGGTCTTTCCTTTGTCGCGCGCTGGAACGGTCAAACCATTGGCGAGCATCCATACTCCGTCGCAGAGCATTCGCTTTTGGTGGAGGCGCTATTTTCGCGCTTGTTTCCCAAGGCACCGGCAAAGTGGCAACTGGCTGCCCTTCTTCATGACGCACCGGAATATGTGATTGGTGATATGATTTCGCCTGTAAAGGCTTCCGTTGGGCCGGGGTATAAAGAGCTGGACGATCGCCTGACCGCTGCTGTGCATTTACGCTTTGGCTTGCCAGCGATCTTGCCGGTTTCAGTGAAGAAAAATATCAAACGCGCTGACAAGATTTCCGCTTGGGCGGAAGCTATTCAAATTGCGGGATTTACACAATCTGAGGCCAACAAGCTATTTGGTGAGCCGCGCAGCGCCGTGATCGATGATCTCAGGCTTGCTCCTGCGCCGGCAATGCGGGTTAAGGCCGCGTTTATTGCACGCCACGAAGCGCTTCTGGAACAGATCAGCACTTGATTGGCGAAATCAGGGGCCTACCTCCACCCGACTATGCTTGCCCCCTAAGGCTTCCACGCAGTAAGGTGTACGCAATTCAGAGACCAAACTCGAAAAGAGACGCCAGATATGCTTGGGACCACGCAAGACGCCACCGCCGGTGCAGGTGAATTGATCAAAGACGTGACGGAAGCCACTTTCATGGCAGATGTTGTTGATGCCAGCATGGAAGTGCCTGTCATCGTCGATTTTTGGGCGCCCTGGTGTGGCCCGTGTAAAACGCTTGGTCCCACGCTTGAGGCTGCTGTAAAGGCGCTCAAGGGCCGTGTGAAAATGGCAAAGATCGACGTGGATCAGAATCAGCAGATCGCTCAACAGATGCGTGTGCAATCGATTCCGGCAGTGTTTGCATTTATTGGCGGTCAGCCGGTTGACGGGTTCATGGGCAACAAAACGCCCGGTGAAGTACAAGAATGGGTCGCCTCAATCGCCGCGCAAAGCCCACCGCAAGGCAATGGTCTAGAGGAGGCGTTGGCCGCTGCCGATGAAATGCTTGAGGCCGGTGCAGCAGCAGATGCGGCACAGACCTATGCGGCAATTTTGGGCGAAGATCCCGAAAGCATGGAGGCGCTGGCAGGTATGGCCAAGGCGCATTTGGCTATGGATCAGCGCGAACAAGCCACGCAAGTTCTGGGCACTGTTCCGCCAGAAAAAGCGGATCACCCAGCCGTAGCAGCCGTGCGTGCGCAACTGGAATTGGCAGAAGCAGCTGAGGGTGCCGGTGAAACTGCGGATCTTGAAGCTGAGCTCGAAAAAGACGCTGATAACCATCAGGCCCGTCATGATCTCGCTTTGGCACTGGCCGCGCATGACCAAACCGAAGCCGCAATAGACCATTTGTTGGAGCTGTTCCGGCGGGACCGGGAATGGGGCGATGAGGCTGCTAAAACCCAACTCTTGAAGCTGCTTGATTTACTTGGGCCAAAAGATCCTTTGGCGCTCAAAAGTCGCCGCCGCTTGTCTTCGATGATCTTTGCTTGAGCCTGTCAGCCATATGAGGAAACGCGCGTGAAGAGCTTCTCCCTTGCGGACCTACCAACGTCGATACCGCTCTTTCCGCTGCCCGGCGCTTTGCTATTGCCGCGCACACGTCTTCCGCTGAATATCTTTGAACCGCGCTATTTGGCTATGCTGGATGCGACCCTTTCCACCGAGCATCGCTTGATCGGCATGATCCAGCCCCAGCCTGTTCCCGGAAGCAACAAAACCGGCGATCAACTGCATTCGATTGGATGTGCGGGACGGATTATCGCCTTCAACGAAACCGATGATGGCCGCTACATGGTCACGCTAGGCGGAGTAAGTCGGTTCCGCATAACGCAGGAGTTGGACGGGTTCACACCCTTTCGCCGCGCCAATGTGGAATGGACTGCCTTTCAACGCGATCTGGGAGGTGATGAAGACGATCCCAGTTTCAAACGAAAGAACTTTCTCGACACGCTGAGCCGCTATTTTGACACGGTGAAATTGTCCTCCGATTGGGACAGCTTGAAAGAGGCGGACCCAGAGTTGTTGATCAATTCGCTCTCGATACTCTGCCCTTTGGAAGTCGAGGAAAAGCAAGCGCTGCTCGAAGCGCCAGATCTCACCAACCGACGTGAAACGCTGGTGACATTGATGGAATTCGTTCTGGCGTCAGGCGGTGGTGAAGGGAAAGTCCAATGAACGAGCAAACCCTCGCGTTCGATCCGCGCATGCTGGAAGCACTGGTCTGCCCGGTGACGCGTTCGCGCCTTGAATACGATGCGCAGGCATCCGAGTTGATCAGCAAAGCGGCCGGCCTCGCCTTTCCAATTCGCTCGGGCATTCCTGTTATGCTGGTCGATGAAGCCCGCGAATTGAAGAGTGACTGAGCGACGCAAAGGTTAGAAAAACCTTGCTACTCAAGCCCTGTGATTGTTCCTATGCTCAGAGCTGACACAAAATTGGACCATTCACGGCATGAACGCGCCACTCAAAATCACGATCAAGCGATCCGCTCAAACAGGCGACTTTGATCAGACCTTTGACGTGCCGGCTTACGAAAACCAGACCGTGTTGGACGTGGTTTCCTGGATTCAGCAGAATGCCGATCCCACCCTCAGCTACCGTTTCGCCTGCCGCGTTGGCATGTGCGGCAGTTGCGCAATGATGGTCAATGGCGTGCCGCGCTGGACCTGTCGCACGCATATCAGCAAGGTTTTGCAGGACGGCGCGATGGAGATCGGCCCGCTGCGTAATCTGCCAGTGATCAAAGATCTCGCGGTCGACATGGACCCGTTTTTCGACAAATGGGTCGCAGCAGAAGCGGTGCATCACGGCGGCTTGACCCGCGAGGATGACATAGCGGCGATTGATGAAACGACGCCGATGCGCGAAGCGGCCAATGCAGGCATCGAGTGTATCAACTGCTCGGTCTGTTATGCGGCCTGCGACACGGTTGCCGGGAACCCTGACTATCTTGGCCCTGCGGCCTTGCAAAGGGCGTGGACATTGCTGAACGATGCCAAGGACGAAGGCCGGGCTGCTATTCTGGATGCGGTTTCTGGCAGTGGCGGGTGCCACAACTGCCACTCGATGGGGTCTTGCACGACCTATTGCCCTAACGAACTTGATCCCATGTCGGCCATTGCGGGCCTCAAGCGCGAAACGGCAAAGCAATTCTTCAAAAGGCGCACAACATGATCGACCTCCGGCTTTACATGGCCCAGCGCATCACCGCATTGATCATGGCCCCGCTCGTGATCGGGCATATCGCGGTGATGATCTATGCCGTACAGGGTGGCCTCACCACTGCAGAAATCCTGAGCCGCACCCAAGGTTCCCTGCTGTGGTTTCTGTTTTACGGCAGTTTCGTCGTCGCCGTGTCCGTTCATGCCGCCATTGGTTTGCGCGCAATTGCATATGAGTGGTTTGGCCTGAAACGCGCATGGCTCAATAGCTTCACTTGGGGCATCGGCTTGCTCCTATTTGCCCTTGGAGCACGCGCCGTCTGGGCCGTGACCTTCGCATGAAAAGCCCGGCCCGCACTCACCCGCTTTGGCTGGCTTACATCCTCCACCGCGTATCTGGCCTCGCACTGGCCTTGTTCCTGCCGGTGCATTTCTACCTCCTGTCACTGGCCATCACCTCGCCGCAAAGCCTCGACGGTTTCCTAGCCTTCGCCGACATCACCATGGTCAAACTCGCCGAGTTCGGCCTAGTGTTCCTACTGGCCGTCCACATGTTCGGCGGCCTGCGCCTGATCGCACTGGAATGGCTGCCATGGCCCGCACCGCAAAAAACCCTCGCCGCTGGGTCAGCCGCCATTGCCTTCCTGCTCGCGGGCCTGTTTTTCCTGAAAGCGATCTGACCCATGCGCCTCTCAGACATTGACCGACACGACACAGACATCCTGATCATCGGCACTGGCGGCGCTGGGTTGTTCGCGGCCCTCCACGCCCAGCAATCCGCGCCCGAGGGCACCAAGATCACCATCGCGGTGAAGGGCCTGATCGGGAAATGCGGTTGCACGCGGATGGTGCAAGGCGGCTACAACGTCGCCCTTGGTGGCGGCGACACGGTTGAGCGGCATTTCATGGACACGATTGAGGGCGGCAAATGGCTGCCCAATCAGGACATGGCGTGGCGGCTTTGCGAGCAAGCCGTCGTGCGCATCCGAGAGCTGGAAAACGAGGTCGGCTGCTTCTTTGATCGCAATGCCGATGGCTCGCTCCATCAAAAGGCTTTCGCGGGGCAAACGGCGGATCGCACCGTGCATAAAGGTGATCTCACAGGCATCGAGATCATCAACCGCCTTATGGAAAAGGTGCTCGCCAGCGGTTTGGAGAAGCTGCAAGAGCACCGCGCAATTGGCTTGATCCCGACGAAGGACGGCGCATCGCTTGCGGGTGTTCTGATGATCGACATGCGCACCGGTGGCTTCCGTCTGGTCCGCGCCAAGACCGTCCTGATGGCCACTGGCGGCGGGCCGACCATGTATAAGTACAACACGCCCAGCGGTGACAAGTCGATGGACGGGCTGGCAATGGCTTTGCGCGCTGGCCTGCCTTTGCGCGACATGGAAATGGTGCAGTTTCATCCCACCGGGCTGCTGGCAGGCGAGCACACCCGCATGACCGGGACGGTGCTTGAGGAGGGCTTGCGCGGCGCGGGTGGTCAGTTGATCAACCATGCGGGCCAGCGCTTCATGTTCGACTATGACGACAAAGGTGAGCGGGCGACACGCGATGTGGTCAGCCGTGGGATTTATGCGGAGATGCGCAAGAACAACAACCCTGAGCAAGAGGGCGTGTTTATCTCCATGAGCCATCTCGGCCCTGACAATGTGCGCACCAAGTTCAAAGGCATGGTCAAACGCTGCGAGGATAGCGGCTTTGATCTGGCGGCGGGGCAGGTCGAGGTCGTGCCCACCGCGCATTACTTCATGGGCGGCGTGGTCGTCGATGTGGATACGCGCACGGCGATGGAGGGGCTTTATGTGGCGGGCGAGGATGCAGGCGGCGCCCATGGCTCCAACCGGCTGGGCGGCAACGGCGTGGCCAATTCGACCGTTTATGGCGGGATCGCTGGCGATGTGATGGGCGCTGATATTCGCAGAATGGGCACGTTGCGTGAGCCGGATGAGGACGTGCTTGCGGCGGAATTGGCGCGCGCCCTGCATCCGCTGTCAGTGAAACCAGACCTCGTGCTGCCCCTGCGCCAGCGCTTACAAAACGTCATGTGGGACGAGGTCGGCGTGATGCGCACTGAGGCTGGGATGAAGCGGGGGCTGCGCGGGATTTCCGACGTGTCAGATGCGCTGATGCAAACGGGCGTGGCCGGCGACAACCTGGCCTTCAACCTAACATGGCACGACTGGCTCAACCTGCGCTCGCTCTGCGATATCTCTGAGGTGATCACCAAGGCTGGCCTCGCCCGCGAGAACTCGCGCGGGGCGCATTACCGGGAGGATTATCCTGAGGCGGGAGCTATGGAGGAGAGTGATTTTACGGTGGCACTTCAAAATGACGATGACCTGAAGGTAACGCGTCAATCCGTGGACTTCAGCATTGTAAAACCGGGTGAAACGATTCTGCCTGACAACGAACCTGAAACACTGGTGGCGGCCCAGTAAGTCGCTTTGATATGTTACTGACGGCCTCGGAATCAAGCCGAAGGCGCCGAGGCGCGCCCGACCCGCCCTATGGGCGGGCGCAATCCAAGCGCTGAAAAATGTTCAACATCCATTCGGGGTTCAAAGATAAAGTGGGTCGCGGGTCGATTTGCTGCGCCCACCCCGTGCCGGTCGCGCCTCGGCTCAGCATGCGCTGTCGTTTTGCGATGTCTCATTTGCAATGTGATTTCTTGAATTTCTGGGTTAGGCTGAGTGGTGACCCTAGAAAGATTTAGCTGCGATGACCCCTCTCTCCCTCATCCAATCCACCGCCGAGACCCTGATGGACAAGGCCGCCATCGAGATCCCGCAGGACTATCTCGACGGGCTGCAAGAGGCTGCCAAAACTGAGGATGGCGACCTTTCCTCCTTCGTCCTCAAAGCCATGCTGGAAAATTACGAGGCCGCCAAAGAAGACCGCCGCGCAATGTGTGGCGACACTGGCGTGCCGCGTTGGTTCGTGAAGATGGGCAATGAGGCGCGGGTTGAGGGCGGCATGGTTGCGCTTGAAACCGCTCTGCGCAAAGCCACGGCCACCGCCACCAACGGCGTTCCGCTGCGCCCCAACCGGGTGCATCCGCTTTGGCGCACGGATCATGACAACAATGTCGGCATCGGCGCTCCTGAGATCGAGTTCGGATTTGAGCCGGACGGCGACTGGATCGACCTCATCACCGTCCACAAAGGCGGGCTGTTTGGCACCGATTACCGGATGCTCTTCCCCAGTGACGGGCTGCAAGGGATCAAGCGCTTCTACCTCGACAGCCTCATGGCCTTTGGCAAACGCGGCCTCGCTTGCCAACCGGCGATCATCGGCATCGGGCTGGGTGGCTCGAAAGACACCTGCATGAGCCTTGGCAAACGCGCATCCGTTCTGCGCACCGTTGGCTCGCGCAATTCCGATCCGCGCATCGCCGAGATGGAAGACGAATTCAAAGAGCTAGGCAACTCGATCGGTATGGGCGCGATGGGCTTTGTCGGCAAAAACATGGTCATTGATTGCAATATCGAAGTCGGCTACTGCCACACTGGCGGCATGCCCATGAGCGTGCACGCCTTCTGCCTCTCCTCACGCCGCGCCGTCGCCCGCATCTGGCCCGATGGCCGCGTCGAGCACCGGACCGACCCCAACTGGTTCACCCCCTATCAACGCCGTGAAACGGTCGATTGGGAACCAATGGTGGAGGCAGCCCAATGACCTTGCGCGAAATCCGCCTCTCCACCACCCCGACTGCCGAGGCCATCACTGAGCTGCGCCTTGGGGACATCGTGTATCTCGACGGGCTGATGTATACGGCGCGCGAAGGCGTCTACATGCGCGCGCTGGAGGATCAGGCGAACATTCCGATGGAGCTGCCCTCGCAATCCGCCGCGAATTTCCACTGCTCGCCTGCGGCCCGGATCAATCCCGATGGCAGCTTTGACATGGGCGCGGTCACGGCAACGGCCTCGTTCCGCTTTGCCAAATGGCTGCCGGAATGGATGGCCAAGACCGGGGCGAAGCTGATTGTTGGCAAGGGCGGGATGACGTCAAAGGACTACAAGGAGTATTTCGTGCCCAATGGCGCAATCTATCTCAGCACGGTGGGCTATGGCACCGGTGCGCTTCTGGGGCGCGGGGTCGAGACTGTTGAGGCTGTGCATTGGAACGAAGAGCTGGGCCTCGCGCAAGCCATGTGGGTGATCCGTTGCAACAAGATGGGGCCCTTTATTGTAGCCTCTGATCTCAATGGGGAGTGCCTGTTTGAGCGCGAAAACGCGAAGATTTCCGCCAACATCGCCAAGGTTTACGAGGGCACCAAACCGGCGGTGCTAAAGCGCTACGGCGAAA